>JACQUK010000019.1 GCA_016210325.1 Chloroflexota bacterium | reverse complement strand
ATCTTGTGCAGCACCCAGTTGTTGATCAGCCCCAGAACCTCATCAGGCAGGTGCTGGGGTAGCTGGGTGATGAAGCACAGACCCAGCCAGCGTTTGCGGCCTCGTCTGGCAATGCGCGCCACCTGCTGGAAAAGAACCGACATCTTGCGGATGCGCTCGTCGGATAGGAATTCGTGAGCTTCTTCGATGAAGACCATTGCCAACGGAGGATGTCCGCCTTCCTCTGCCGCCTTCCGGTAGTTCTCGTCCTGCTGAAGGTGCACACCTCGGAGAAGCTGCGCGATGACCAGGTTGTTCACCTGGGGCGAATCGGTATCGCTGAGGTCGACAATGCTAACGTGGCCGGGGCGTAGCATGGCGCCGTAGTCCAAAGCAGGGGCTTTAGGGTTGTCAAAAATCCCCAGCCGCTTGATGCGCCCGAGACGGCCGAGAAGAGCGTACCAACTGATCTTATTGCCCGGCGGCCTAAGCGGGGTGATGATCTTCATGATTTCATCTTCTTGCCGGAACTGTGGGATTGCGATTCCTTCTGGATAGGGCTCTTTTTCGATCACCGAGGCGATGATGCGCACCATGTCGTGTAAATGCGCCAAGCCCATGCCTGGATAGCCCGTCTCCAACTCATCAAGGTCTTCAAGCACTTGCTGCTGCTGTGGATTGAGCATCTTGAAACGGGTAAGTGCCAACTTGGTGGCATCATAGGCCTTGAAGAACCGCTCTTCTTGGGCTTCTGATAGGTCGAGTATCTCCTTCAAGGCATAAGGGGAAATGTCGGAGAACCGCAAGGAGAACTGCCCGATGCTCGGATGCTCTGGATTCGCAGTTTCCCGGCCCACCAGATTCAGCACGTGTGTATTCGGCACACCCGCCAGGGGGAGACCACGCCGCTTCAACGCTCGCCGCATGGACTCATCTTCAGTCGGCTTGTAGATTTCGGTGTATTCGCCCTCAGTGTCCAGCAGAACAACAGCCGCATCAGAGTGCTGGAGTCGGGCGATCAGGCCGGAGACTGTCGTTGACTTACCCCCACCGGTAGTACCAAGAATGCCCAGATGACGAGGGAAGACCGATTTAGTGATAGGGACTTTCACTTCGATTTCATCGTGGCTCTCGGCGACGCCCAGCATGATGTCGCCGGAGGTTCGCAGAACCTGGGCGGTCTCCTCGGGACTGAGGGGAAACACAGGGCTGTTGGGTAACGGACGCCGGCGAGGCGGGACTGTGGCACCACCCTCCAGTTCCTCTCCGATGAGCTCGACCTGGACTCGGCCGTGGTACTGAGAGATGAGGATATTGCCGCGCCCGCGTACCGTGGCTGTTACCACGACAGGCGCATCAGGGCGCAGCCCATCCGGTTCGGCCAGCGGTCCTTTGACCACAACCCCGAGGTAGGACCGGCTGTCGGAACGGCTCTTAATCCTGACCAGCGACTGGTGCGGCAGATCCAGGATAGTGTCTTTCGGCAACAGGATAGTCACTGTCCCGTCGTCGCTGGAAGGACTGTCAAAAGCCGTCCAGCCGATAGCGCCTTCGTCTTCCGGGTTCCCTTTCCACTCGCCACCAGCCTCATTGATCTCATTGGCCATTGATGCGAGGGCGGAGTCTGGGACCTGCTGGATGGCCTCCCCGGCGGGCTTCTCGCTTTTCTGGAATTGCTCTTGGGCCATGAACTCCCTCCTCTTTTAGCGCCGACTCTGGCGTTCGGTCTGGTACCGGAGCGCCGCCCCGGCGTCAGCGTAAGCAACTTGTACATGCGGGACAAGCGACTCTGTCCCGAAGAGGGCGGTGCATACCGTATCCGCCAGGGTCACCAGCATGGGAAACCCCCGGTGCTCCTGAAGGGTGCTGTCGGCGAGCGCGATGTGGGCTGCCTCGTGGGCATGGTCCGCGTGAGCATAGAAGACCTGGGCGGGACCCATCGGCGTGGCCCGGTAGAGGCCCACAACGATCTTCGGCCCCGCCTCTTTGATGAACCTGTCCAGCCGAGGTTTGAGCCGCATCCATGGCCCACGGTAGTGGCCAGCGGCGATCCTTGAGAGGTTGTCCTCCATGGTGTCCACGATCGCGTACTCAAGGGGACGTAAGGCGTTGCCAATTGTGAGGAGCATCCGGTCCGATGGCGCGCTGGGCACGAAGACGAATCGCTGATGTCCCAGCACTAGCTCCGCAAGGACATCCAGGCTCCGCTCTAACAACTCGACCATGCCAGAGCCGGTAAGGAGTTCGTACGGTGCGGGGTTCCCATGCCCCATACGCCAGGGAGCAGTGGAACGGTTGAGCAGCACGGCTCGTTCGGCATAGGCCATAATGCCGCGACGCCCCAAACTGGTAAGGCGGTCACGCCGACTTTCCTGGTCGTAGCCAGTGCGGCGGCGCCTGTGTTCGAGGAGCTCCAGAGTCTCGTCCACTGGGTCGTCGCCGCTAACCCGAAGATCACGCCGGAAGAGCCGGTGGACCCAGGAGCCCTGGTCTCCCCGGTAGGAGACGAGGCAGACCCCGATTTGCACTATCGTGAGGGGAAGGGTGTCGTGGGGGATGCAGTTACCGTCGCAGGCCTCCACGGCTCCGTTGAAAAGGTAGCCGCGATGGGCTCGTTCGATTTGTTCAGTGGTGGTCTGATAAACGCCGGCGTTCGGGGGAGCACCTTGCCTGTTGCGCAGCTGGGGGAAAACGACCTGGCGGATGCGGAGGCGAGTGTCATCCTCTTGCCGAACGGCTTCCTGGACCTCGGACTCCAGGCGCTCGTAAAGCTTGGCCAGTTCGTCGCCGCTGTGCCATGTATCCAGGTCCAGCGTGCGCGATAGGTCTTCGCCGTATGCCGATCTGTACTCGTCCGGAAGGACGGTCTCTGCCTCTTCACGGAGATCGAGAGGTCGCCCAGACGTCGCTAGACTATCTATGTCGCTAGTGTCTCTGCCATTCCGGAGCTGTTCCATCGGTCTCCGTCCCTCTGGGGCTCTTGGTATGAACCAGGATCCTTTGCCCCCGCTAATAGTTATTCCCGCTCGGTGGGAAAGTTCGACAACCTGTCCGGCGGGTTGTCGCGCTGCTTTAACCACTCACGAACGGAGTGGTTACGCCCAGCAGGGAAGAGAAGACGGGCGTATCCAACGGCTACCGCCGCGGGAAGCCCGAAATCCTGCCGGAGAATCGTCTCTGCCTCCTCTGCCCGGGTTTGGTGGTCCCCTGCCTGGCGGGCTACCCGCCGGCGCACTTCCAGTTCTGGGGCAAGGAGTTCCAGTGCCAGATGGTCGGCACCGCCCTCGTGGTCGCTCGCCGCGTCACAGCCCATTACCCCGTTCCCTTGTCGCTCCATCAGATGGGTATGGAAACCGATGGGCACATGGCTGAGAATGGCATGGACCTGCTCCTGGACGGTCGCGGGGCGATGGCCATCAAAAACCTCAAGAATCTGAGGCCCGAGGCGGCTTACGGCACGCAGGCGGGGGTGATTGTAGTCCATAAGGAAGTGGGCAACCTCATGAGCTAACGAGAAACGAAGTTCATTCGGACCGTCATCTCCACTGAGAAGAACGCATCCGCGCCCGCCGTAGGCGAAGAGACAAGCGTGGAGTGGCCGGTCGCCAGTTTCCAAGCGGAACCGGACGCCGCGTGCGGCGAGCCACCCCTGTACATCCTTGACCCACAGCCGAGGCAGCTTGAAAACCGCCAGGGGAAGTGCCCATAGGACGGCAGGTTCCAGCAGGCGGGGGAATGGTTCCTGCTCGCCCACCTGCGCCCAAAACTCTTCAGCAGCGCGTTGAATTGAGGCGCGGTCCACGCTAAGATTCCTCCTCCGTCTCGTTGCCCGCTTCGTCTGCAGTTTCCTCAGTCACGTCTTCCCCTGGCTCTATATCCCGAGCAGCCAGCAGAAGACCCCGCGATTCCGCCTGCTCAGCTGTCGGGGCGGCGTCTTCGAGCGTCTCCAAGACATCCACCTCCCGGATGAGTTGGACCAGCCGGTCTGCCTGAAGTCCAAAGGCGTCAGCTATTCGGTGGATATCCGCGCGGAACGTTGGCGAGCCTGGGTCTGGGCGGCGGCAGAGAGCTACCTTTGAGAGGAGTTTAGGCACGCAGCCAAGGAAATGAGCGAGGTCGGTCTCATCCATCCCTCGATGGGCGCGAAACCGGTCCATATCCCTTCCTAGGAAAAAGTGATTCTGGGACGCCCGTTTCGCAGCGTAGCTCAACAGATCAGCGTTTTTGTTTCTGTTCACGCAAAGTGCCTCCAAGGCGTTGCAGGCGCTTGGTGAGCCTGTCTTTGTGGCGCTTCACAAGCCGTCTCTGCTCTTCCACATCGGACCCCTGAATCCCAAGCACAGCACTGTAAGCAGTCGTCTTCCTTTCGCCCGACAACATTAGGCTGAGGAGCTGTCGGTCTACATGGTCGGGGAACTCCTCCATGACTCTCCGATGAAAGGAAGCTTTCTCGTCGGGCGTAGAGATACCGTGCTTTTCCAGGATGTCATCCTCTGCTTCCTCCGGAATATTATTCCCGATGGACAGGATATGTTCGACATCCTCCAAGGGGACCTCCCGCTTCTTCCTTCGAGACTCTCGAGCAAGCATGTTGAGGAAGTTCCCATAGGCAGACATGGTAAGGTAGGTCAGCAGCCCAGATTTGTTGGGGTCGAATCTTTCCGGATGCTGTATGTATTCCAGCAAGGCATCGGTGGCAGCGTCGAGGGCAATGGTGTCATCATTCACCTGCCTGGCTCGTGCACGGACACGGCGCACCAACTCGGCGATGAACGTCTCCACCATCTCCACTGGCGCCAGCGGATCACCACTTAGCAGACGTTCATGGAGTTGGCGGGCATGCTCCTGTTGGCCCTGATTAGTCACTTCCCTGGTTCTCTCCAGCTATTGCAGCTTTTCAAAGGTCATAATTACCTCTTCACGCATCCTTTTCCCCAAAGGTTGGTCGCTTTCCGGCCGCGGGGGCGGAAGGTATCGGTGGTTAGCAGGGATCTCTCGTGAATACCGGGCGACCTCTCTAAGGCCGCTCTGTTCAGCGACGGCAGAAATCATGGAGGTATTGTCCAGGAACACGCCTCTGACACTGGAGTTCCCGACTACTAGGACGACACGCCCCGTTGGCCGTAGCGCCCGGTGGATTTGTCTCAGCACCGTCCGCATGTCCCGCACAAAGCGGAAGAGCCGGTGCTGAGTAGCAAGGTCCAGTTCACTGATGGGGCCCAATAGGTTGGCGAGTTCCTCCGTAGAGTTGTCGTTACGTGTAGCCCCGGCACTTCCCTCGCTGCCTACCGTCTCGCTTCGGATGGCCCGAAGCCGAGGAATGGTGTAGCCCAGCCAGACAAGGGATAGCCGGTGTCCCCGTAGGTAGTCAATGGCATTGCCGTAGGGGGGAGAGGTGACCACGATATCCACTTGGGCACGCAGGCGAAGCCTGCGGGCATCTGCGCATCGTGCCAAGGCGGTGCCTGGGGAAGGCTCCCGCTCCAGCTCTCGTGCGATTTGAGCCACAGCCCTCCGAAAGCCCTGGAGCACATCGTAATCGCTGCTTGTCTTCACTCGATGGGGACGACTGTGGGACGTATCTCGGGCAAGAGAGGCACAGGGTTCCTTGGTTACAATGGTTTTGCTGATCGCCAGCCGCAGAGCGTCTCCTATACGACCGCGTCGACGGGCTACGAGCCAAGCGAGGGGCCTCAGAATCCGGCGTTGCTCGCCGCCAAACCAGAAGTCGATGAACTCCTGAGTCTCCCTGTCGCCGTCAATCCAGGGAAGTCGCAGTGCCTCGCAGCGTAGCGTCTCTACCTTCTCTGCTACTGACTCTCCAGCCTTGAGGAGTTGGCCCGGGTCAATACCTCGGGTTGAAACACGTGCGATCAGAATGGCGAGGGGGTCTACGTCAAAACCGATGGCGTGGTGCCCGTGCTTTAGAGCCTGAAAAAGAACGGTACCGGAACCGCACATGGGATCAAGGACCGTGCTCCCTCGGGGGAGTGTTGATAAAGCCTCGAACGCGATCTCGGGTGCCATACGCGCAGGGAAAGGATGCAGGGAGCGCCGTGTAATTGCTGCGATAGCTTCGGTCGAAGTCGAGGATGCGGCCGCAACAGAGCCTCCAGGATGAGCTTGAGATCCATTATCCGGCTCGACAACTCGGGCAGCAGAGTATGCAGCGGCTCTTGAGTCCCGATCTGTTCTGTTCATCCCCCGGCAGGGTCCTTTCCCGTCTCAGCGAGGTTGAAGTAGATGCGGGCCGGGCCTACTGTTCTGCAAGAGATTTCTTTTCTTTCCTGAAGAGCGGCAAGGTAGCCAGCCATGAACTGGCGATTTACTCCCAGGCGCTCGGCCAGGTCCTTCACAGTTAGACCGGGCTCTTTTGTTAGCGCAGCCTTCACAGCGCGTGTTGTGACTGTCGCCGTTGACCTCTTAGCCATCATTGGTGTCTATCCTTGTGGTAACACTAACGGCGTTATCATACCGACCACGTCGGGCAACTGCAAGAGGGGACGAGGCATTGTCAACTGCTAACAAGTCGAGCACTTCCAGGCACGTATTGTGGAATCAACTTCTGTAGTGCGCCGCAGTATCAGGTATGCTATGCCAAGAAATCCTCTCCCATTCTTGGAGTGATGCCCTTGCTCAGGTCACAATCCATCGGATTGTTGGGGCACGCAAATCCGTGCCCGCTACGCGTTCGCCTGTGGAGTGAATACCGGTGGCCTGTTGTAGTGGAGTAGAATGAATCGGAACATTTCACTCGATAGGCAAGAGCATTGATCGTTCTACACAGCTTCTGGGATGGCCGCGACAGCCTCCATCTCTGGGCGGAGTCTTCTGCTCCAACGCCCAGCACGTCCAGGCAACGAGGCCGCACAGCGAAGGTGCGACCTCATCCCTTCGCGATAGCCGGCGGCCCGCATGAGAAGGCCTTTGCCGCCTTTTCCGGAGGTGCTCTTGGGCGCAGCATGCCGTTGGCGGAGATGACCGTCCTTCTGCCGTCCAGGCCGGGGGAGCCACTGCCATCCCCGGAGTTGCCCAAAGGCGAAGAAACGGGAGACCAGGACAAGATCGTCCTGAAGTCCTGGCGCGTCAACACATTGGCTCTTGGCCCCGACGCCGCTCCGGACCTCCTGACCTCACTGGATGCCGAAGCCCCTGAGGGGGTTGTTCTCGGCAGCTCTCTGCGCTTCTGGGCCGAGGCCGCCAAGCTCTCCCTCGAGATGGTAAGCCGGCAGTGCTTCATTCCGGCGCTGAAAGAGGAAAAGTCCGGCAATAAGAGAGCCCTCATATCCGCCTGGGAGGTCTTCTTTTCCGAAGGAGACTCCCGGCGAGTCCAACTGCTGGCTGATTCGATGCCGCCGAGTTGTCGCGACTTCTTGCCGCCGGAAGAGGGGAGCGCACTATCTGCATATGACCTCGTTTCCAGCTTCCTCAACAGGACATCCGACGCCTTTGTCCGCAGAAGTCTGTCCGCCAAACCATTGCTGCCTCCGCACCGCGGCAGTCGAGACGCCCCGTTGCCAGAGAGGTGGCTGCGGGCGCTGTTCTCTGAAGACCCCCGTCTGGAGGCGACCGCTGTGGAATCGGCCTCCTTCTCCGAGGACCTGAAGGCCTGGCTCAGCCAGGCACAGCCCATCCCTTCCGACACGCCATTTCGCACCTGCTTCAGGCTTGACTCTCCCGATGACGATAGCCAGGGGTGGAAGGTCAGCTTTCATCTCCAGGCCAGCGACGACCGCAGCCTGCTGGTCCCCGCCGAGAAGGTCTGGGGGACAAGGTCTGGTGTGATCACCTTCTTGAAGCGCCGCTTCGAGAATCCCCAGGAACGCCTGCTCGCCGATCTGGGCAAGGCTTCTCGGGTATTCCCGGCCATCGATGACAGCCTCAAGACGGCCCGCCCGGCGGCGGTGCAACTGGGCACGGAGCAGGCCTATTCTTTCCTGCGCCAGTCCGCGCCGCTACTGGAGCAAAGCGGCTTTGGCGTCCTGCTGCCTCCCTGGTGGCAGAAGCCGGCAGCCCGACTCAGCGCCAGGTTGAAGCTGAGGCCCAAGACGAACGGCAAGACCGCCTCGGGGCTCTTCGGCATGGACTCGATCGTGGCCTACGACTGGCAGATCGCCCTGGGCGATGAGAGGCTCTCCCCCGAGGAGTTCCAGAAGCTGGCCGAGCTCAAGACGCCTCTGGTCAGGGTGAGAGGGCAGTGGGTGGAGCTCAGGCCAGAAGAGATCGAGGCGGCCATCGCCTTTTTCCAAAAGAAATACGGCGGCGAGATGCGGCTTGATGAAGCCCTCCGCATTGGCCTGGGAAGGGAAATGCCCGGTGCCGGCCTGCCCGTAGCAGGCGTGGAAGCCCAGGGATGGGTGGGTGACTTTCTCGACAAGGCCGCCAGCGGCGCCACGGTATCCGAAGTCCTGCCGCCGGCGAGCTTCCACGGCAAGCTACGCCCCTACCAGGTCAAGGGCCTTTCCTGGCTGGCATTCCTGGAGCGTTTCGGGCTGGGCGCCTGCCTGGCCGACGACATGGGCCTGGGCAAGACCATACAGCTCATCGCTCTCCTGCTGCACGAGCGCGCCGGACGAGGGAAGAAGCCGGGCCCCAGCCCCACGCTTCTGGTCTGCCCCATGTCTGTGGTGGGCAACTGGCAGAAGGAGGTCGAGCGCTTCGGGCCCTCTCTCAGGATCCTGGTGCATCACGGCCCGGACAGGCCGTCCGGCGCGGCGTTCCAAAGGGAAGCCAAAAGGCACGACCTCATTATCAGCACCTATGCCCTGGCGCAGCGCGACGAAGAAGCCTTCCGCAAGGTGCGCTGGGAGCGTATCGCCCTGGATGAGGCGCAGAATATCAAGAACCCCGCTGCGAAGCAGACTCAGGCCATCAAGAACATCAGCAGCAATCACCGAGTGGCCCTGACCGGTACACCCGTGGAGAACCGCCTCTCCGAGCTGTGGTCCATACTGGACTTCCTCAATCCCGGGTACCTCAGGTCGGCCGGCGACTTCCGCTCCAGCTTCGCCGTCCCTATCGAGAAGTACCGCAATCCCGAGCGCGCGGAGACGCTCAAACGCCTGGTGCAGCCGTTCGTGCTGCGGCGGCTGAAGACGGACCCCTCCATCATAAGCGACCTACCCGAGAAGCTGGAGGTGAAGGCCTTCTGCAACCTCACACGGGAGCAGGCGACGCTCTACGAGGCGGTGGTGAAGGAAATGCTGGAAAAGATCAAGTCCTCCGAGGGCATCGAGCGCAAGGGGCTGGTGCTCTCTACCCTGTCGCAGCTCAAGCAGGTGTGCAACCATCCGGCGCAATTCCTCAAGGACGGCAGCAATCTGGCGGGACGCTCAGGCAAGCTCACCCGTTTGCGGGAGATGCTGGAAGAGATACTCGCTGAAGGCGACAGAGCGCTGCTCTTCACCCAGTTCGCCGAGATGGGCGTGATGCTACGCCAGCACCTGCAGGAGGCCTTCGGCCGTGAGGTCCTCTTCCTGCACGGCGGCACCACCAAGAAGCAGCGTGACTGCATGGTGCAGCGTTTTCAATCCGACCACCGGGGACCGCCCCTGTTCATTCTTTCGCTCAAGGCCGGCGGGCTGGGCCTCAACCTGACAGCCGCCAGCCACGTGTTCCATTTCGACCGCTGGTGGAACCCGGCGGTGGAGAACCAGGCCACCGACCGGGCCTTCCGCATCGGGCAGAAGAAGAACGTCCAGGTGCACAAGTTCATTTGCCTGGGCACGTTGGAAGAGCGCATCGACCAGATGATCGAGCAGAAGAAAGAGCTTGCCGAGAGCATCATCGGCGTCGGCGAGGGCTGGCTTACCGAGATGTCCACCGACCAACTAAAGCAGGTGTTCGCCTTGAGCCGCGAGGCGGTCAGGGAGGAATAGCGTACCATGGGACGATGGGACTTCTGGGGATACGAGCCTCGTCCGCCGCGGCTTGTAAAGAATGGACTCAAGACCAAAAGCCAGCGGGGACGCATCGGCGAGACCTGGTGGTCTAAGCGCTGGATTGGAGTGCTGGAGTCTTTAGGCATGGGGGCCAGGCTGGACCGCGGCCGGTCTTACGCCCGAAGGGGACAGGTGGTCTCCATCGATATACAGAAGGGCGTGGTCCATGCCAGCGTCCAGGGCTCGCGGCCCAAACCGTACAAGGTCAGGATCGAGCTGAAGCCTCTCTCCGAAAAGGACTGGGACAAGGCAACGGAAGCCATGGCGGCGCAGGCGGTGTTTGCCGCCAGGCTGCTCTGCGGCGAGATGCCACAGAACATCGAGGAGGCTTTCAGCGAGGCCAGGGTATCCCTGTTCCCGACCTCGGCAAAGGACCTGGTGACCGACTGCTCCTGTCCGGACTGGGCCAATCCCTGCAAGCACATCGCCGCAGTGTACTACCTGCTGGCGGAGAGGTTCGACGAGGACCCCTTCTTGATCTTCAAGCTGCGCGGCCGCAGCAAAGAAGAGATCATCGGGACGCTGCGGGAGAAGCGCACCCAAGCGTCTCCAGAGGCGGAAGCCGCAACCCCTGTCGCCTGTGAGGCCTCGCGGAAAGATGACATTCCCCTGGAGGAGTGCCTGGGCACCTTCTGGCAGGCGGGAGCAGCTCTGGACACCTTCGTGGTGAGTCCGGCGCCGCCCGAGATTGAAAACGCCATCCTGAAGAGGCTGGGCAAACCGTCCTTCGCGGTGGGAAGACAAGACGTCGCCTCTCTGCTGGCCAGGGCATATTCGACAGCCAGCGGCGCCGCGCTGCGGAAAGCCTGTGAACCCGGAGAGCCGGTCTCGCTGAAGCCAGAGAGGGAGCCGATGTCGGCCATTTTCGGGGGCTGGCTTGAGGGCAAAGAGCTGCTCCGCGAGGTCAATGGCGTGTCACTCCGGGAAGCTCTGCTGAAACAGATAGAGTTGGTCGAGCGAAGAATGCTCGGCGCCAGCCCGGTCTTCTCCAGGCGGTGCCGGCGCCTGGCGATGCTGCACTTCGGCTTGGAGGATGGACGGTGCTGGCCTCAAAGGGAGATTGCTGCAGAATTCGGCGTGACGCGCAACATGGTCGGTCAGATGGAATCGAGGTTGCTCAGGGTATTGCGACGCCCATACGTAAGCCGGCCTCTGAAGTCCTTCGTCAAAGAAAAGAGATAAGCGCCACACCCACTCCGCGTACCCTTGAGCCTCTTCCTCCGTGGCGGGCGATGTCCTATTGCCGGACCCCCTTGACACTACCAGCACAGCAGTTTAGACTGCCTGTTTAGATAAAGGGGGCCATTCATATGAACAGCGGCGCCAACGTATCCATAGACAAGCGCGTCATCAAGTCCGGGGGCAGCCTGTACGTCTGCGTGCCCAACGAGGTGGCCGAGCAGTGGAAGTTGAACAAAGGGGATGAGGTGCACATCGAGGCCAGGGACGGCGCTCTCAGGATCGAGCCCAAGCAGTCCACCTTCGTGCAGTCCATCTCCGAGCAGCAGGTGGAGGCCTACAACAGGGCCATAAAGGGCATCGAGGCCCGCGTAACACTGGAGCCCGAGAGCCAGGCCATCCGCCTGGAGTTCGGCGGAGAGAACAAAGAGATGGTCCGTTCCCTGGTACGCAACCTGTGGCTCAACCTCCCGGCCCTGTTGTCCATGCTGGGAGTGAGGACCGGCAGCGAGCCTGCGGGAGCCCCCGAGCTTCAGGGTGGTGAAAAGAAATGACTATGTTGATGAGCACACCGGTGAGCGACTTCCGGGATGTCGTCATCGAAGGGATCATGCGCTGCTACTCCTTCTGTGGCGTCCCGGCGCCTCTGTCCTCGGACGAGGTGAGGCAGATGATCTACCTGGTTGGCGAGCAGTCCTACCTGGCTGCTGCCGGACTAAACGGCATACCTCACAGGGAGGTGCCCCTCTCACAGCTCTTCTACAGCTTTCGCGAAGGACAAGCCGCCCGGGCGCTGAAAGAAGCCCTGCGCCTCTGGGGTGCTCCCACGTCTATGAACATGACGTTGCAGGCAGTGGCAGATATGGAGCGAGACTTAAATAGGGCATGGAGCCCGGCATGGGCGGGCATGGCCTTGAGAGCTGTGCCGCTGGTGGCTATCGCACCGCTGCGCTCCGAGGGAGCCGGCATCGCCCGGTTGCTGGGCACAGGCACAAGCACGGGAGCGCTGCCGTTGCTGGGATGCTACGTGGACAGCTTCTCCCGCGGCGATATTCAGATGCTTCACGCCATCGACAGTGCGGTAGCGGAGGACGCCCTGCTGGGTCCGCTGGCGCTGGAGCTGGCCGCCTGCTTCATGGGAGGGCTGGGAGAGCGCGGCAAGCTGCTCCCCAAAAGTGAAGAGGAATCGCTCATCATGTGCCTTTCCTTCATGCTGTCGGAGTCCTTGAGTAGCTTTGGGCAAGGTGGATAACCCGAATAACCCCGGGTCTTCCTTCCAAAACAACGAGGTGAGCAATGGATATCCAGGAGATCGTGGAGCGCAGACGGCGCACTCGTTCCGTTCCCAGCGAGGAAGATCTGAAACATCTGCCCTTCCGGCGGGCTTTCGTCTACGGCCGTGTCTCAAGGCCGGACCAGGTGCGGGACAGCGAGCAGTCCATCAAGGAGATCGGGCACCTGGTCGCACTGGCGCGTAAGGACGGCTACGCCACCGGGCTGGGTGACAACGAGGTCAAGCACCGCGTGGAAGCCATACAGCGTGGCGAGACGGGAGCCATACTATCCTGGGAAGACGGCGAGGTCGTGGTGGACTGCCGTGACCTTGGAATCTCAGGGCAGCTTTCCGAGGGACGCCGGCCAGGTCTGGCTGCTCTCAAGAGAAGCCTTGAGGCTGATGAGGTGGGCTGTCTCTATCTCACCGAGGGCATGAGCAGGCTGTCCCGGGATCCCGACAGGGT
>JACQUK010000116.1 GCA_016210325.1 Chloroflexota bacterium | reverse complement strand
GGTCGCCCTGCGGCCCTTGAAGACCCTGCGGGCCTTGCGCCCCAGCAGGCCCAGTGTCGCCCTGCAACCCCTGCGGTCCGGTGTCACCCTGAGGGCCCTGCGGCCCTTGAAGACCCTGCGGGCCTTGCGCCCCAGCAGGCCCAGTGTCGCCCTGCAACCCCTGCGGTCCGGTGTCACCCTGAGGGCCCTGCGGACCAGGTGGCCCTACGGCGCCGGGATCGCCCTGCGGCCCTTGAAGACCCTGCGGGCCTTGCGCCCCAGCAGGCCCAGTGTCGCCCTGCAACCCCTGCGGTCCGGTGTCACCCTGAGGGCCAGCCGGCCCCACGGCACCGGTGTCGCCCTGCGGCCCTTGCAACCCCTGTGGCCCCGCTGGGCCGGTGTCGCCCTGCGGCCCTTGAAGACCCTGCGGGCCTTGTGCCCCAGCAGGCCCAGTGTCGCCCTGCAACCCCTGCGGTCCGGTGTCACCCTGAGGGCCAGCCGCACCCACGGCACCAGGGTCGCCCTGCGGCCCTTGAAGACCCTGCGGGCCTTGCGCCCCAGCAGGCCCAGTGTTGCCCTGCAACCCCTGCAGTCCGGTGTCACCCTGAGGGCCCTGCGGGCCAGGTGGCCCCACGGCACCAGGGTCGCCCCGTGGCCCCTGCAAGCCTTGTGGCCCCTGGGGGCCGGTCGCACCTATGGCACCAGGGTCGCCCTGCGGCCCTTGAAGACCCTGCGGGCCTTGCGCCCCAGCAGGCCCAGTGTCGCCCTGCAACCCCTGCGGTCCGGTGTCACCCTGAGGGCCCTGCGGACCAGGTGGCCCTACGGCACCAGGGTCGCCCTGCGGTCCCTGCAAGCCTTGTGGCCCCTGGGGGCCAGGTGGCCCCACGGCACCAGGGTCGCCCTGTGGCCCCACCAGCCCTGCCGGACCCTGTGCACCCTGGGGGCCTGGGGGGCCAGCGATGCTCCAGTCCACTGCCCGCTCAAGGCGCGGACAGGAGCCCTTCGGGGAGATGATCCGGACCAGGCCAGTCCTGTTGTCGACGCACGCATGGATGAGGGAGGTATCACCGCCGTGAGCAGCGGCCACGGCGGCCGCGGCCGCTCCGGCCAGGGCCAATACGAGACTGATCACTATCGCTTTCATGTGTCTCTTTGGCGATAATGTTCCGTGAGTCATCCCCACCTCCCGTCTTGCGAAGCTTGGCGTCCGCATCCAGGATCGCCGCGTCCTATGGAAGCCCTACCAGCCGTAACCCGCCCAGCCGGTCCTTGTGCAGCCCAGTGGGGACACCCTTGGCCGCTGGGAACATCGTCAGGCTACCAAACGTATACCATCTAGATACTGAATATATGCCAAGTGCATCCCAAACATTAGCACATTTTGGGAGATGTGGCTGCCAAGTATCTTCTAGAAGATTCCTCGCAGAACGGGCCATCAGCGGGCTGCGGCTTGGGGAGCGGGAAGGGCTTACGGTGGCGACGGTGTCGCCCGGGCGCACGTACCTGTTGGCATACCACCGGTGCAAAGCAACTTGCGGTAGGCCAAAGGCAAGCCAGACTAGCCCAGGTCACTCGCAAGGCCCAGTAGTGGCAAGCAGCCCCAACGCTGGGACGGCGCTACCTAGAACACCCCCTCCGGCGGCGCTAGGTCCCGCTCCTTGAAACGGCTGAAGCGGAAGCGGCGGATGTCAATAGAGGGCTGGCCGTCCAGGATGACCTCGGATACTAGCTTGGCGTAGATGGGGCCCTGCATGAAGCCGTGGCCGCTGCCACCAGTGTTGAACACCCAGCCGTTGAGGTCCTCCACCGTGCCCAGGACGGGCACGGCGTCGGGTGTCGTGTCGATGCGGCCTGCCCAGACCCGCTCCAGCTTGATGTCTTTCAGCGCCGGGGCAAAGTCGCCCAGGATTCTGCGGGCCCGCTCGATGCGCGCCAGGTTGGGCCTGGGCTCCAGGTCCACTGCGTGGGCAAAGGGGTGCTTGCGCGCCTCCGACCAGGGCATGCGCCGGCCGACGTCCCTGGGCAGCTCGCCAAGGTGGAAGCGGAAGCCCCGCCAGTTCTTGAAGAAGTTGGGTAGGTAGAGGCCCAGGTGGCGGAAGACATCCATGTCTACATCTACGTCTACGCCGCCGCCACCACCCAGGTAGAAGCTGCCCCGTGCCCGCTGGCGGAAGGTGATCATGCGGCCACCCCACACGGCCAGCTTGGTGATGGGCCGCACCGGCTCGGTCTCCGCCGCCGTGGAGCGGACCACCCGCTGGGGCAGGTCCAGCCCCACCATGCGGGAGAGCTTGCTAGACCAGGCCCCAGCGGCGCAGACCACCACCGGTGCCTTGATTTCGCCCCGCTCGGTGACCACCCCCTGCACCTGTCGGTTGGCCACTACCAACCCGTTGACGGCGCAGTAAGGGTAGACCTTGGCCCCATGCTCCTGGGCCGCCCGAGCGAAGGCAGGGGCCACCTTGGGGGGCTCCGCCTGGCCGTCGTTCCAGGTGTACATGGCGCCCAGGAACTTGCCTTGAAGCGCCGGCTCTAACTCTTGCACCTGGGCGCGGGTGAGGAGCTTGGTGTCCAACCCCAGGTCCCGGTCGATCTTGGTGACCTCTTCCAGCAGCTTCAGGTCCTTGTCGTTGACAGCCAGACGCAGCCCGCCGCCCTGGATCCACTCGATGTCGGAGTTTAGCTCGGCGGGCAGCCCCTCCCACAGCTTGATAGACTCTCGCATGTAGGGGATTTCCCAGGGGTGCCGGCCCTGCTGGCGGACGAAGCCGATGTTGCGGCTGGACTGCTCGTGGTTGATCTGCCCCTTCTCCACCAGCACCACCTTGGCGCCGCGCTTGGCCAGGTAGTAGGCGGTGGCGCAGCCGGCGATGCCTCCGCCAATGACCACCACGTCGGCCTGCTGTTCTAGAGGCTGGGTAGTCACCGTGTGGCCTCCTTATCACAATGTCATCAGGCCCCGCCAGGCGGTGCTTCTGCACCGCAGCGGGACGAACGACGCCCCAGGTTCATGGGCGGTAGATCAGGGGTCGGGGTGCGTTCATGGCGTGCTCGCGAAAGCGAGGGTACCGGAAGGGCCGCAGGTCGAAGGGCGTCTTGGCGTCCAGGATGATCTGAGAGGTGATGATCCCCACAACCGGGCCCATGCCGAAGCCGTGGCCGCTGAAGCCCGTTGCGAACAGGAATCCTTTGGGCCTCGCCACCTCACCGAGCACAGGCACCGCGTCCGGAGTGGCGTCAATGTTGCCAGCCCACACACGGTCCAGGTCACGGACCTGGACGCCAGGGAACATGGCACGAAAGAGCTTCAGGCTGTTGCGCACCCGGGCCACCTCTGGCCGAGGCTCCACGTTGACTGTGTGAGCGAAGGGGTGCCTGCGGGCCTCGGACCAGGGCGCAGCCCGCCCAACATCCCGCAGCAAGGCCGTCCCAACGTGCAGGCGGATGTGCCGCCAGTTCTTCAGGTAGCTGGGCAGAAACATCCGCAGGTGGCGCAGCGACTCCAGCGTGATGTCGTAGTCGGAGATGACGCCGCCACCCAGGATAAAGCGGCCGTCCACAGCCTGGCGCAGGTTGATGGTGCTGGAGTTGAAAGCCAGCTTGGTCACCAGAGGCGCTGGGTTGGTGGCGGCCCTGGTGGCCCGCACTACCCGCATGGGCAAGTCTAGCCCGGCCAGGCGGGCCACCTTGGGTGACCAGGCCCCAGCGGCACAGACCACCACCGGCGTTTTGATCTCACCCCGCTCGGTGACCACGCTGCTGACGGCACCTCCTGCCAGCTCGATGCCCTCGGCGGCGCAGTGGGTGTAGACCTTCGCGCCGTGCTCCTGGGCGGCCCGGGCAAAGGCAGTGGTGGCCTTCAGCGGGTCGGCGTGGCCGTCCCGCGGGGAGTAGCGCCCACCGGCCCACTGGCCCTCCAGGGCAGGGACCAGCTTCTTGACCTCCTGCCTGGTAAGCATACGGGTGTCCAGCCCCTGGGCCCGGTCCTCCCGGGTGATGACCTCTAGGCCTTCCAGCTCGCGACTGTCCTGTGCCAGGTGCAGGCTGCCACCCTGCACCCACTCGAAGTCGGCGGCAAGCTCCTTGGGGAACTGGGGCCATAGCTCCTGGCAGGCCATCACCAGGGGGACCTCCACCGGGTGCTTGCTCTGCTCGCGGACGAAACCGAGGTTGCGGCCCGACTGCTCGAAGGCAAGGTCGCCCTTCTCCACCAGCACCACCTTGGCGCCGCGCTTGGCCAGGTAGTAGGCGGCCGTGCAGCCAGCGATGCCCCCACCGATGATGACGACATCTGCCTGGCGCTCCAGTGGCCCCTGGGCTGCCATGTTTGCCTCCGTCAGGTCTGCTCCATCCTGATGGTCCCTGGCCCCCTGGGCTGTCGGCGCAGATTATACAGAGCGAGCAGCAGAAAAGGAACTGCTGGCCCTCCCAAGAATAGCGATTGAATGTGTGGGTCGGGTTTCCTAACCCGACCGTCGTGACCGGGCAGGTTCGTCCCGACACGTCCCGATTCATCGGGACGTGTCGGGATGCCCTACGGTGGTCAATCGCTGATTTCGGGGCCCTGGCAGGGGTATGCCCCCGCCCGCCAAGAGCGTAGAATGGACGCGATCCTTGGCCCCTGCGCCAGCAGGGACTAGAGGTGATGCATGTCCAGGGTTATCGCCCAAGAGGTCCTGGTAGCCGCTGGGGTTGCCGCTGCGGCAGCCGTCCTGCTGCTCCTGGCAGGGTTGGTTGGCATCGCCTTTACCGCCCAGACCTACCTGTGGTCGTTAGGGGTCCTGTATGGTCTCCGAGTCCTGGCGTGGGCTATCCAGACCATGCGACGAGGCGGTGCCGCCAGCTTGCCTCCGAAGTAGCGCCGCAAACCCATCCAGCACAGCGGAGGAGCTTCGCCACAGGAGGGCACCGTGGAGCGTTACCATGAGCGTGTCCCCAACCCATGGTGGCTCAGGGCCCTTCTTTACGGCGGCATCCTCGCCGACGTGGTGGCGATAGTGGCTGCGGCCCTAGACGGAGGGCTTGGTGACGCAGCGTGGGCATTCTACCCCGCTATGGGGCTGGCGCTTCTGGTCGTAGGCGCAACAGCCTTCAACTTCTCCTATCTGGACATTCGAGTGACCGAGGCCGAGCTGCGCTTCGGCTTCGGGTGGTTTGGGAAGCGCATCCCCCTGCACGCCATCGCTGAGATGCAGGTCGCTCGGTATGAGTGGATGCAGTACGGCGGCTGGGGCATCCGGTTCCGCACCAAGGGGCGCCGCGCCTGGAGCGTGCCGGGCGTCCCCGAAGGGGTGGTGGTGACGGCCGAGCGGAACGGCAAAGGCCGCCACTACTTTGTCTCGTCGCAGCGGCCCCATCTCCTCCGGGAGGCGCTCCAGGTCCGAAGGCCCTTGGCACGGACCTAGCGGCGGAGTACAACACATCACAACGCCAGCATTATTCAAGGAGGTGATTCCTGTGGCAGGCTTCAAGGCAATCAACGCCCCGGAGCTGTACGACCCCTCGCCGGAGCTCTACTGCCACGCCATCCGGGCAGGCAACCTGCTCTTTTGCGCCGGCCACATCGGCCGCGACAAGGCGGAGAACTACGTGGGGCCGGGCGACGTGGAGGCCCAGGCGAAGCAGGCCCTGGAGAACCTGGGGCACACCCTGCGGGCAGCGGGAGGGAGCTTCCGCAACGTGGTGCGGCTGACCATCTACCTGCGGAACCAGAGCGACCGGGGCAAGGTGGCCGAGGTGCGGAGCCGGTTCTTCGGGGACCACCTGCCGACCACCACCACGCTGACGGTCAATGGCATCGGCGGGAACCCGGGCACCCTGGTGGCCTTCGAGGCGACGGCAGTGCTGGACGGCTGAGACGCGGAATAGCAGAGCTAACCATCTATTGGGATCTTGGAGAGATCGCGAGTGGTGTAGTTCGCTACCCAGATGTTGGACCCATCGAAAACGAGATGTTGGGGGTCTCCGCCAACCGGGAAGACCGCTCTCAGTGCTCCGGTCGACGGGTCCCGCTTTTGGACCTCGTTGCGATCTCGTATCGTGATCCAGAGGTTTCCGCCGTAGAAGCCGATGCCAGAAAGGCTACCATCCACGGGGACGGTGGTGACCGCGCCATCAGCCAGCCGTATCTTGGTGAGCGCTCTCCCCACCAAGCTAGCCACCCAAACGCTGTCGTCCACGCCTGCAATCCCCTTCACGACTGCAACTCCCTGTGGGGTACCCGCGACCGTGAATGTGCCCAAGACGTTGCCGCTCAGGTCCATTCTCTGGACAAGGTTGCTGTCCGAGTAGGAAACCCATAAGTGCTGTCCATCGAAAGCGGCATTAAGAGGCCCATCAGGAGTACTGAACCTTTGCAGGACCCCGCAATTCGCGCCGATCTTGACAATCGCATCTACTGCCCCCAGTCCTGTTTCCCCAACCCAGACATTGGTGCCATCGAAGGCCAAGACCATGGGACCAGAACCAACCGGTGTTGAGCACTGTACTCCGCCGTTGGAGGGGTTGATCCGGACGACCCGGTCGGCGTTCTGGACGCCTACCCACAGGCTCGACCCGTCGAAAAGCATGTTCCCGCCAGTCATTCCTCCCAGGTCGCTGGTCGCTGTACGAACCTCACCGGTCACTGGGTCCACCTTCTTCAACACCCTGGCCGACACGAAGCCTACCCAGACGTAGGTGCCGTCAAAGGCGAGACCCGTAGGGTTCGTGTCCACGGGGATCGTCTGGGAGGCCGGTGGTGGTGTTGGTGGTGTTGGTGGAAGGGAGATTTGTCTGGCACCCGAGTAAAGCTTCATGTCATCAATGTAGCCATAGAAAGTGCCTGGGCTTTGTGTGTCCGAGTCGTTGCGCCCCACATACACGGGGAAGGTCCCGTTGCTGACCGGCCCCAGGGCAGCGGCCACAGCAGGGACACCACGGCCATCTATATAGATCTGAAGTCTGGTGCCATCGTAAACCATGGCCACGTGACTCCATTTGTTGAGAGGCAAACTATCCACAGGGGAGCTCACATCGACGCGGGAGGAGCCCTGCACTGCCCCCCACAGTCTCCCATCGGGGGTCCTTACCAGCAAGTAGGAATCATCCTCCGGTCCACCAGGACCCCACTTGGTGACAATCCCTTGGTTTTTGCCAGGCGTGAGCCCGGTGGGGTAGACCCAAGCTTCGATGGTAAGTTGGCTCATGCCCCGGAGATCGGGAGCATCCGCCGCCTGCCAGCGGTCGTCCACTCCGTCCAGCTTGGCCGCGGAGTTCCCGGCTCCCAGTCCAACAAACCCAGCCCCGTTCAAAGCGGAGAGCTGATGGGCCCCCGCGCTATCCGTGCTGGCCGCCCCAGACCCCTCGTTGAACTGCCAGTAGGCAACGAGGACTGCTGGTTGTATGAAGGTGGCCTTGACCGACTTGTTGCTGTCCATCAGGATGGTGCAGTTCCCCGTGCCAATGCAGGCCCCTGACCACCCTTGGAACTCCCACCCTGCCGACGGGCTAGCCGAGAGTACCACATTGGTCCCCTTAGGGTAAGTCTTGCTCGTTTCACAGTCCTGCCCAACCGACCCAGAGCCATCACAGACCACTGCCAATGCATACAACTGTGGCGTGGGTGTAGGTGTAGGTGTAGCAGTGGGCGTGCCGACAACGGTGGGCGTCGGCGTGGCGGTCGGTGTGGGCGTAGCAGTGGGTGTAGGTGTAGCAG
>JACQUK010000113.1 GCA_016210325.1 Chloroflexota bacterium | reverse complement strand
GAACTCCATGGTGTCCACCACCAGCCGCATGGACGGCTCCGGTGGGAACATGTACTCGTTCTGGGCGATGAACTCTTTGAGGATGTCGTTCTGCGTGGTGCCGCCCAGCTTGTCCAAGGGGATGCCGCGCTTCTCCGCCACGGCCAGGTACATAGCCCAGATGACGGCCGCCGGAGCGTTGATGGTCATGGAGGTGGTGATCTGGTCCAGGGGGATACCCTCGAAGAGCACCTCCATGTCCGCCAGCGAGGAGACGGCGACGCCGCACTTGCCGAACTCGCCCCGCGCCGCCGGCTGGTCGGTGTCATAGCCGTAGAGGGTGGGCAGGTCGAAGGCCACGCTAAGCCCGGTCTGGCCCTGCCCCAGCAGGTACTTGAACCGCCCGTTGGTCTCCTCGGCGGTGCCGAACCCGGCGAACATCCGCATGGTCCACAGCCGGCCCCGGTAGCCCGTGGCGTGGACCCCCCGCACGTAGGGGTACTCGCCTGGCATGCCTACATCGCGGCTGTAGTCCATACCCGCCAGGTGCTGAGGGGTGTAGGTCCGCTCGACCGGGATGCCCGAGACGGTGGTAAAGCGCGATCTGCGCTCGGCGAGAGGGTCCTCTCCGCGGCGCTCCTGCGTGGCCTTCCCGTGCTCTGGTCCCAGCGGCGAGTCCATGACTACCTCTTTCCAAATGAGCCCTTTTTCCACGGGCCGAACAAGCCCAGCCTCAAGAAGCTCTTGGAGACCCGTGGGGCCTTTGCCCTATTCTAGCACTGCACGTTGCGGCTGACGGGGATAGAGGAGTAGGGGCTAGTAGGCTGCCAGTTGCCGCATGGCCGCCTCAATACGGGCCGCATCCGGCAGGCAGAACTCTTCCATTGGGGGTGCGTAGGGCATGGCGGGCACGTCGGGGGCCGCCATGCGGGTGACCGGCGCGTCCAGGTCCTCGAACCCCATCTGGGCGATGCGCGCCGCCACCTCGGCCCCCAGGCCCAGCGTCAGGTTGTCCTCGTGCACAATGAGGGCCTTCCCCGTCTTCCTGACAGAGGCCAGCACCGTGGCCTCGTCCAGCGGCGCCAGGGTGCGCAGGTCTACCACCTCCGCCTCGACCCCTTCGCGGCCCAGACGCTCGGCCGCCTCTAGCACATAGTGCAGCATGAGGCCGTAGCTGATGACGGTGAGGTGGCGCCCCTGGCGACGCACCACTGCACTCCCGATGGGGACGGTGTACTCGCCCTCTGGCACCTCGCCGCGGGCCAGGCGGTAGGCCTTCTTATGCTCCAGGAAAACAACCGGGTCGTCGTCCCGGATGGCGGCGACCAGGAGACCTTTGGCATCGTATGGAGTAGCAGGAGCTACCACCTTGAGGCCTGGTGTATGGCATAGCAGCGCCTCGACGCTCTGCGAGTGGTAGAGGCCGCCATGCACGCCGGCACCGTAGGGCACCCGGACCACCAGAGGGCAGTGCCAGCCGCCGTTGGAGCGGTAGCGCATCTTGGCCGCTTCACTCATGAGCTGGTCCAGGGCCGAGTGGATGAAGTCGGCGAACTGGATTTCAGCCACTGGCCGCAGGTCGTTGAGGCCCATGCCAATGGCCACCCCCACAATGGCGGACTCGGCCAGCGGCGTGTCAATGACCCGCTCCTCGCCGAAGGCGGCCAGCAGGCCGTCGGTGGCACGGAAGACCCCGCCCTGCACGCCGATATCCTCGCCCAGCACCACCACACTAGGGTCCCGGGCCATCTCGTCGCGGAGGCCCTCCCGCACTGCCTCGATGTAGGTCTTCACTGGCATGTTCGCCTCCCCACTCTCAGCCTCCCTCACGCCGCGGCGCGCTCACGCCGGACCGGGGGCTGACCATAGATATGCAGCAGGGCGTCCTCTGGCCGTGGCACGGGGCTGGCTTCAGCAAAGCGCTCCGCCTCCTCTACCTCCTGACGGGTCCTTTCCCGAAGCCCCTGGTCCTCCTCCGCACTCAGCAGGCCTTCGCTCAGCAGGTAACTCTGGAGCCGCTGGACGGGGTCCCGCTGCCGCCATGCCTCCACCTCCTCCCGAGGGCGGTAGCGGCGGTCGTCGTCATTGCTGGTGTGGGGTGCATAGCGATACGTAACGGCCTCAACCAGGGTTGGCCCCTCACCGGCGCGCGCCCTGGCCAGGGCCTGGCGGGTTGCACCATAGACTGCTACCACATCGCTGCCGTCCACCGTCACACCGGGGAAGCCGTAGGCGGACGCTCGCTCTGCTACCCGGGGCACGGCCATCTGGCGACGGGCCGGCACCGAGATGGCGTAGCCGTTGTTCTCGCAGATGAAGACCACGGGCAACCGGAACACCCCCGCCCAGTTCAGCCCCTCGTGGAAGTCTCCCTTGCTGGTGGCCCCTTCGCCGAAGTACACGACGGCTACAGTGTCCTGGCCCTTGATGCGTGCCGCGTGGGCAATGCCCACCGCGTGGAGCACCTGGGTGGCCACTGGGCTGGAGCGGGAGACAATGCGCAGGCCCGGGTGGCTCCAGTGGGCGGGCATCTGGTGCCCGCCGCTGTTGACGTCGGCCGCCCGGTGCAGGGTATTGAGCATCACATCCCGGGCAGTCATCCCCAGGGTCAGCACCACAGCCAGGTCACGGTAGTAGGGCAGGACGAAATCGTGGCCACGGCGGACGGCGTAGGCGCTACCCACCTGGGCTCCCTCGTGGCCCTCACAGGTCACCACGAAGTGGGCCTTGCCCGCCCTGGCCAGGAGCCACATCCGTTCGCAGAGGGCCCGGGCCAGGACGGCCTTGTGGTACATCTCTACCAGGCCCCGGGCAGCAAGCCCGACCTGTGTGGGGTCGGTGAGACCTGCCTCGTGCACGACCAGTTCAGACATCCACCCCTCCTGTCAGCTAACCACTTGATGGGGCCAGCCTGCTCCTCCCTTGCTCGACCAGGCGCGGCTACTCCCCTGGAAAACCAAACGCCGCCCTGTACCTGTCAGCACAGCGGCGGCGTCAACGCCTTGGGCCACATCCTGCTCAATCCACCCCACCTCCAACACGCTCTTGCGAAGGTCTAGCGCACCTTCCACGCCTCCTCGTTGGGATGTCCTGAGAGCCACCTTGGCGCCAAATTGGTGCCACCCCTTAATCTGAATCTAGCAAAGGTTGGCATCCACGTCAACACGGCAGCGGCAACCCACCCTTGGGCCGTGGCCTCACACCAGTGGGACGCGCCTGATGCCTGAAGTTAGTCCGAGACTTCCTCGGACACTGTCCCGCGAAGGTCATTGAACGATTACCACGACATCGCTGTCGCTGCCTCTACCGATATCTCATCCCCCCGGCCCCCTTCTCCTGCTGGAGAAGGGGGAGAAAAGTACCTGGGGGGCACCCCCAGACCCCCGGCAGTCCCGACAAGTCGGGACTGGCACCCTCCTGGGGGAAGGTCACCGTATCGTGTCAATCACCACAAGGGGACAGCAGAGTGCCCCCCCACCCTTCCGTGGAAGGGCGGGGGTGGAAAGTGAGTATCGGGGTAGCTTCTAGGATTGACGCGGCGGCAGCTCCCAGCTAGCATGGGGCCACGATGAGCAGAGGAAGCTATTCTCGCAGGGACCCCAACATGGTCAGGAAGCGTCCTGCAACGGCCCCAGAGGTGGAAGTGACGGAGGAGCGCCGCACCGTCCACCCGTCCTGGGTGTTGATAGGTCTGTTTGCGTCCCTCATTGCCCTGGGGACCCTGCTCCTGTCCCTGCCCGTATCTGTCGCTGAGGGACACCAAGGTAGCTTTCTGAATGCTCTGTTTACGGCTGCTTCGGCTGCCACCGGCACCGGGCTTGTGGTGCAAGACACCGCCACCTTCTGGAGTGGCACGGGCCACATCATCATCTTCGGTCTCTTCCAGGCCGGTGGCCTGGCTGCTCTCATCGGCTCCACCATCTTTCTGCTGCTCATCGCACGGCGCGTGACCCAGGAGGAACGCTTCTTGCTGAAGGAGGTGGTGGGGGTCCAGAGCGGCCGGGGCATCCTTCTGCTGATCGTCGGCATCACGCTCTACGCCCTGCTGGCTGAGGGGATCGGTGCGTACTTCCTAGCGGCCCGGCTCTCAGCCTCGCTACCAGCAGGCGAGGCCTGGTGGCAAGGGGTTTTCCATGCCGCTTCCGCCTTCAACAACGCCGGCTTTGCGATGCTGGATGCCCAGGGGGGCTTCTCAGACCCCTCGGTCCAGCTCACCCTGGCTGGGCTGAGCCTGCTAGGAGGCCTGAGCTTCCTCATGATCGTGGACCTGGTACGCGGCGTGTTCCGCCAGCCCCTGGCCCTGGACACCAAGCTGGTGCTGGTGGCCACCACGGCGCTGCTGGCGGTGGGAGCCGGGGTCATTCTGCTATCCGAAGCAAGGAACCCACAGACCCTGGCCCCGCTCGCCTGGCCCCAGAAATTCCTGAGCGCCTTCTTCCATTCGGCCACAGCGCGCACGGCGGGCCTCTCCACAGCAGACCTGGCGGCCTTTGCCCCCGGGGCCCAGCTCTTGCTGGTGGCCCTGATGTTCATTGGGGGTGCCTCGGGCTCCACCGCCGGGGGCGTAAAGGTGAACACCTTTGCGCTGCTGGCAGCCGTCACCTGGTCCTTTGTCCGGGGCAGCAGGCAGGTCACGGTGATGGGAAGGCCGGTGCACGAGGAGCAGGTCTACCGGGCACTGGCCATTGGCTTCGTCTCGATGCTGCTGGTCTTCCTGGTCACCGTGCTGCTGAGCGTCACCGAAGGCCCCAACCTGCTGGGCCAGCTCTTCGAGGCGGTCTCGGCCTTCAGCACCACGGGCTTCTCCCTGGGCCTGACGCCGGACCTGTCTACGGCGGGGAAGCTCCTGATCATCTTCACCATGTTTGTTGGACGGGTAGGGCCGCTGACGCTGGCGTTCGCCCTGGCGCAGCGGCGCCGCCCCAGCCGGGAGATGTACGTCCAGGAGGCCATCAATCTGGGGTAGGGGCAACCTGGGGTAGGGGCATTTCTCTTCGGCAGACCATTGGCCTTCCTCACGCAGCCACACCCTGCCACTTCCCGCTTGCTGGAATAGAATGAGTGTTCTATTCTCCCTTCCAGCGCACAGCACCTCAGGAGGTGGCACATGGCCCTGACCCTGGCCGAGGCAGCCAAGCTCTCCAACGATGTCCTGCTGAAGGGCGTCATCGAGACCATCATCCAGGAGTCCCCGGTCCTCCAGCGCCTGCCCTTCATCGAGGTGGTGGGCAACGGCCTGACCTACAACCAGGAGAACGCGGCTCCCAGCGCAGCCTTCTATGACGTGGGTGATGCCTGGGCCGAGTCCACGCCGACCTTCACCCAGGTGACGGCGACGTTGAAGATCCTCGGCGGCGATGCGGACATAGACAACCTCTAGCTAGCTTCCGACTGGCAGAAATACCCGTCCCAAAGCCTTTCATCATAGACTCTGAGCGTCTACCCTGACGCTTCGGGGACCACAGGTAATGCTTCCCTTGACTCAATGTATCGTTTATGATACATTGCTTACTGGACAAGCGAGTCAGCGGAGGCAGGCAATGCACAGGAG
>JACQUK010000117.1 GCA_016210325.1 Chloroflexota bacterium | reverse complement strand
TAACTTGTGTCGTGTTTATTATATTCGATTACTTTTTTTGGTGGGGTGCCCCTTTTTAATGGGGGCACCCAACGACGAGTCAACCTGTGGATTGGCGGAGCCACCTGACGGGTGACCTTCCTGAATCTGGACTCACGGATTAAAGAGTCTACCTTTGCCTTGACAGGGCTTGCGGCGAATGGCACAATGCGCCCAGGGCGACCGGAGAACCCCAAAGACGCTCAGTGAAGGCAGGACCGGCTCAGGGCAGCGCCCTTCCACGTTGGAAACGGGAGGAGCAGCATGACACAGGCCGCCAGCCAAGCCAAGACCGCCAAGCCCATCGTCCCCTACCTCCAGCTCCCCTCCAAACCCGGCGAGAAACCATCCCTGATGGGCAGCCGCTGCGGGCAGTGCAGACAGGCCTTCGTTGGCAAGCGCGTCGCCTGCCCCAAGTGCGGAAGCCTGGAGGCACCGGGGGAAATCCGCCTCAGCGACCAGGGGAAGATCTGGACCTTCACCGTCGTGTACCAGTCCCGACCGGGCGTCCCCACTCCCTACGTGGCTGCCATCGTTGACCTGCCCGAGGGTTGCTCGGTCAAAGCCACCATAGAAGGTCTGGACCCTAGCAAGCCCGGCCCCGATTGGTTCGACAAGAAGGTTGTCATGTTTACCGAAAAAGCCTTCACTGACAAGGAAGGCAACGACGTCGTTACGTACAAGTTCCGTGTAGCCCAGGGCAAATAGGGCGGGAGCGACGTAGAAGGGAGGAGCCGTGCGTGAGGTAGCCATCGTCGGCGCAAACATGATCAAGTTTGGACGGTACCCGGACAAGTTTGTGGACGAACTGGCCGCGGAGGCAGCGGTAGGTGCCCTGAAAGACGCCGGCATCAGCGCCAAGGAGGTGCAGGTGCTGGTCAGCGGCAACCTGCGCCAGCCCATGACGGGCCAGCGCATCACCCGGCACATCGGCATGACCGGCGTCCCTATTGTCAACGTGGTCAACAACTGCGCCACCGGCTCCACGGCGTTCCGCGACGCCTACCTGATGGTAGCCACGGGCCTCTATGATGTGGCCCTGGTGGTGGGCAGCGAGCAGCTTGGAAAGATGGGCCTTCTGGGTGGTGGAGGGGGCGACCCCTATGACCGGGTCTATCCCACCGAAGGGTACGCAGGCTCCGAGACGATGCCCACCGTTTTCGCCCAGGCCGGCGTGGAGCACATGCGCAAGTACGGCACCACCATCGAACAGTTCGCCAAGATCGCCGTCAAGAACCACAAGCACGGGACCTTGAACCCCTATGCCCAGTACCAGATCGAGACGCCTCTGGAGATGGTGTTGAACGCCAGGATGATCTCGTGGCCTAACACCCTCTACATGTGCTGCCCCACCGGCGATGGTGCGGCGGCGGCCATCATCATGCCCCTGGAGAGGGCGCGGCGCCACACTGCCATGCCCATCAAGGTGGCCGCATCGGTGCTGACCTCCGACCCCTGGTCGGAGCGCGACCTGGCGGTAGACGACGTGAACACCCTCACCCGGAAGGCCGCCCAAGAAGCCTACGGGCAGGCTGGCCTGGGACCCAAGGACCTGGACATGGTGGAGCTGCACGACTGCTTTGCGACGCCGGAGCTGCTGCACTACGAGAACCTGGGCCTGTGCGCCGACGGCGAGGGCGGCAGGATGATTGACGAGGGCCGCACCTACAATGGAGGCGACATCCCCGTCAACGTGTCTGGCGGCCTCCTCTCCAAGGGGCACCCGCTGGGCGCCACAGGCGTGGCCAACATTGTGGAGGTCACCTGGCACCTGCGGGGCCAGGCAGGCCCGCGCCAGGTCCAGGGCGCCAAGGTGGGGCTGGCCCACGTCATTGGAGTGGGCGCAGCTTGCACCATTCACATTCTCACCAAGTAGCCTGGTGCCTGAGTCCTTGCAACAGAGCTAGCTGGCGGGCCGACCTTTTATAGTGGGCCGGCCCCCTTTGCGCCCAGCGCCTGGACCATCACTGTCGAGGAGCGATAGAGTATGACACAGCGGGTGGCCAACGCATTGTCGCGGCCTCTTCCGTACCCGCAGCCCGAGTCTGACTTCTACTGGCAGAAGTGCAAGCAGCACGAGCTATGGCTGCGCTGGTGCAAGGACTGCAACCGCAGCTATTTCTATCCCAGGGACATCTGCCCGGAGTGCTTCTCCCGCAACACCCACTGGGTCAAGAGCAGCGGGCGGGCCACCCTGCATACCTTTGCGGTTGTGCACCGCGCGCCTATCCCCGCCCTCCGGGACCGCGCCCCCTACGTGGTGGCCATTGTGGAGCTGGAGGGCGGCGCCCGCTTGCCCACCAGCCTGGTCCGGGTTGAGAAGGACCCCAAGGCCCTCATGGCCCTCATCGGGAAGAAGGACGCACTGGAAGTCGCCTTCGAAGACGTCAGCGAGACCATCAGCCTGCCGGTATTCGGTCCGGCGCAGCAGTAAGGCCGTCGAAGCCCCTTGATACGGTAGACGGACTGGCCCTTTGACTGGAGCACTGGTCGAAGTCCTGCTCTTGGGAAGACGTGCGGCGTCAGTGACTAGGTTCTGTTGACATTGTCCGCTCACCCTGAGGCTCTCGAAGGGCGAGCGGGTCCAGCGGCCTTCCGCTCATGGTTCGATCCCGACAGGTCGGGACTCACCACGAGCGGAAGAAACGGCAGAATGTCAACAGAACCTAGTCTGCGCCCTCTTGGCCCACGGTCCCCAGCTCCGCCAACACCTCCGCCAGGGTGGCGATCTTGGCCCCTGCGCGCCGCATCTCGGCAACGGCGCGTTCCGAATCACCGGCCTTCAGGTCCACGCCACGGCTGGCATCCGCCAGCACCCAGGCCTCCAGGCCGTGGCGCAACGCATCCAGCGTCGTGTAGCGCACGCAGTAGTCGGTGGCCAAGCCGCCGACGTAGAGCCGCTCCACCCCGCGCTGGCGCAGCAGCTCCAGCAACGGGGTCCCGCTGTTATCGCGCCCGTCGAAGGCGCTGTAGCTGTCCTCCTGGGGGTCTATGCCCTTGGAGATGATGATTGCTCCCTCGGGCAGCCTCAGGTCTGGATGGAACTCTGCCCCCTTGGTGCCCTGCACACAGTGGGGTGGCCACTGCCCGCCGCCCGTGGTGAAGTGGCGCGTCTGAGGAGGGTGCCAGTCCCGAGAGGCAAAGATTGGGAGCATGGCCCTGCGGAAGGCTTCCATGTAGTAGTCCAGCACCGGCACCACGGCGTCGCCGTGCGGCACCCCCAGCGCACCGCCTGGGCAGAAGTCGTTCTGGGGGTCTACCACCAGCAGAGCGCTCTTGCGCGCCATCGTCACCCTCGCTCTGATGGGGTCCGTGGCACCGACGGAAGGCTGGGCCCCAGTATCGCCCGACCGCAGCGAGCGCGTGTGGCTATCCCCGAAAGACGCCCGGCGCAGGGGAGCGGGTACCGCCGTGGGCACTTCCCCCGTGCAGATACCTTCTCCGCAGCCCCTCAGCCATTGTAGCACCTCATAGGAGGCTTCCAGAGGTCAGGCAGAGCGAGTCCGGCATCCACCCGCGGCTCCTGCGCCACATCAACCCTGCACGCAAAGCACGCCCAACTACCCATCCGCTGCCGGAAGGCACCTCACCCGGCGTTGGATGCGGCCGGGAACGACAGTAGCTTCCCCTTCAGCCTTGACATCCGGCGTGGAGTAGTCTACTATCGCTGCCGCCGGGGGAGGCGGAAGGATAATCTGTGTGCAGCGCCTGACCGCCCGACGGACAGTTCCTGGCCCTCACCTCGCTATGCCCGCAATGCAGAGCGCGGGCACCGCCAAGGGTTCCCACGACCTCCTTCCGACGGCCACCATCTTCCGCGTCCCTCTGCGCCACCAGGCGACGCGGACCGGCGGGGAAACTTGTCCTCCGTACTTGATGCCCGTTGCCCGGGGAAACAGGCGGCGCAGTTGAGCAGCAACGCGAAGTCTTCGGGGAGGTGTAAGCCATGTCTCTGGAAAGAGGACGTGCCCTCATGCAGGGGACCATGCTCCTGGTGTTCGCCGCCATCGCCCTGTGGGTGAGCCGGCCCGTAGGGCTGTCGTTGGTCGCCTTGATGGCCTTGTTGAAGCTACAGGAGGCCCGGACCGACTGGTGCCCATCGGACCTTATCCTCAAGCCCCTGGGGCTCAAACGGCGAGCAGCGGTTTCACGCTAGGGGATGCTACCGGCGTCTCACAGAGGCGCAGACTGTATACACGCGGGTCCTTGAGACTGGCAGACAGGCAAGCCGGCAGGCCTGATCCATTCCCAGGCGGATACGCCAGCCATGGTGCGCCACTCTGCCCAGGCGAAGGGACCCGGCTCGTTGCCCACCTCCAGCATCATTGCTATACTAGCTTCGCTGCGCGGCCGCAGAGCCACGCGGCTGTCGATCTCGTGGCTCTTGGGAGGCCCCGTGGACTGGGAAGCGGTCATCGGCCTTGAGGTACATGCGCAGCTTCTGACAAGGAGCAAGATGTTCTGCGCGTGCCCCGCCGACTACCAGGACGCCCCACCCAACACCCGCGTCTGCCCCGTGTGCCTGGGGATGCCTGGCACACTCCCCGTCATCAACAAGCGGGCGGTGGAGTTCGTCATCACCACCGGGCTGGCCTTGAACTGTAGTATTGCCGAGCACACCCAGTTCGACCGCATGAACTATCCCTATCCTGACCTCATGAAAGGCTACCAGATCTCACAGTACGCGAACCCCATCGCGCACCACGGCTGGCTAGAGCTGGACAGCGACGACGGGACGCGGGTGGGCATCACGCGCGTGCACCTGGAAGAGGACGTAGCCAAGCTGATGCATGTCCACGACCCCAGTGGCGAAGTCTACTCTCTGGTGGACGTCAACCGCTCTGGCGTGCCTCTGATGGAGGTCGTCAGCGAGCCGGACATGCGCACCCCGTCGCAGGCCCGCCAGTACCTGTTGAAGCTGCGCACCATCCTTCAGTACACGGGCGTCTCCACCGGGGATATGGAGAAGGGCAGCTTCCGGTGCGACGCCAACGTCAGCGTCCGCCCCCGCGGCAGCTCGGCCATGATGCCCAAGGTGGAAGTCAAGAACATGAACAGCTTCCGCTCCGTGGCCCGGGCGCTGGAGTATGAGATCGCGCGACAGGTCCAGGCAGTAGAGTCTGGCGGACGCATCGTCCAGGAGACGCGGGGCTGGCTAGAGGACAAGGCTATCACCATTTCCCAGCGCACCAAGGAGTACGCCCACGACTACCGTTACTTCCCTGAGCCGGACCTGCCCCCACTGCTCATCTCGCGGCAGTGGGTAGGCCAGGTGCAGCAGCAGTTGCCTGAGTTGCCCGATGCCCGTTGCCAACGCTTCATGGAGCAGTACGGGCTGGGGAAGTACGACGCCTCGCAGTTGACGGCGGCGAAGGACACCGCCGACTTCTTCGAGTCATGTCTGCGTCGGCGGCCGTTGGAGGGCGAGGCCCTGCGCGCCCGGGCCAAGGCTGCGGCCAACTGGACTGTGGCGGAGTTGGGCCGCTTGCTGAACCAGAGCAACATCGAGCTCGGCCAGGCCCACGTCTCCCCAGAGGGGATCATGGAGCTCATTGACCTGGTGGAAGCCCACACGATTAGCTCCACCCAGGCCAAGGAGGTCTTCGAGGAGCACTTCGCCAGCGGCAAGGCCCCCCGACAGGTGGTCCAGGAGCGGGGCCTGGTCCAGGTGAGTGACCGCGAGGCGGTGCTGCCCGCGGTCCAGCAGGCCATTGCCGCGAACCCCCAGGCCGTCACCGACTACCTGGGGGGCAAGGAGACCGCCATCCGCTTCTTGGTGGGCCAAGTCATGAAGCTGACCAAGGGCAAGGCGAATCCGGGCCTGGCCACCGCCTTGCTCAAAGAAAAGCTGGAAGAAGCACGAACAGGCCAGGGTACCCCTGCATCCTAGCGCAAAGAGAGGCTATGCTGTGTCGCTCTACCTTCACGTTGCCCAGATCCTCGTATCCGTCTTGCTGGTGTCAGTCATCCTGCTTCAGATCCGCGGTGAAGGTGGAGGCCTTTTCGCCGCCGGGTCCGCCACCTACCGCGTCCGTCGCGGTGTGGAGAAGGTGCTGTTCCAGTTGACCATTGTCCTATCGGCCCTGTTCATCCTGATCTCAATCCTGAGTGTCCGCCTGGCGCTGTAGCCTGTGACGGCGCCCTTTCTGCCCCACATGGCGAGCCCTTTCGCAAAAGACGACGGTCCCAGGTGGACATTGATGCGCGCTCCGCTGATTACCTTCCTGTCAGACTTCGGCGACCGTGAGGGGTACGTAGCCTCGGTGAAGGGTGTCCTGCTGGCGATAGCGCCCGGCGCCACCGTGGTGGACATCAGCCACCAGGTCCCGCCCCAGGACATCCACAACGGGGCCTTCGTCCTGTGGAGTTGCTACCGGATGTTCCCGCTAGGCACGGTCCACCTGGCGGTGGCAGACCCGGGAGTGGGGACACGACGGCGCGCCCTTCTGCTGGTCACAAAGGATTATGCCTTCATCGGGCCGGACAACGGCCTCTTCACCTACGTCTTGCGGGACGCCGGCGCTGAAGCCCATTCCGAAGAAGATGTGCCACCCCTTGAGCCGCGGGAGCGACCGCTCCCGCCCGGAGTGAAGGCTTTCCACCTCTCAAAGCCGGATTTCTGGCGCCACCCGGTCAGCCATACCTTCCACGCCCGCGATGTCTTTGCCCCCGTCGCTGCGCACCTGGCCAGCGGCGTGCCTCCAGAGGGATTGGGGGAGCCAGTCGGCTCGGCGGTGCAACTCCACATTCCGGAGCCCCGTTGGCAGGATGATGCGCTGGTGGGACACGTCCTCCACATTGACCGTTTCGGCAACCTCATCACTAGTATCTCTGAGCAGGCCCTGGGCCCGGAGGGCGAAACGCTGGAGATCGAGGTTGCTCATCGGCGCATTCTGGGGCGTGCCACCTCTTATGCCGAAGGGGACCTGGTGGCCCTCATCAACAGCCAGGGCCTCCTGGAGGTCTCGGTGCGCAACGGCAGCGCCGCCAGGTTGCTGGCAGCGGGTGTAGGCGATACCGTTCGGGCCACGAGGCTAGGCCAGGGAGACCGCTAAGGCCACAAAGAGACTTTGTGCGCTGCTCAGTGGGGTCTGAGCACAAAGACCTTGGGCCACTGCGGACGGTTAGGCAGGCTGCGTGGAGTTCCCGTTGCCGTCAGGGCGGCCAGTCTCCGGAGAAGCACCTTGACGCTGAAGGGACGCCAGCAACTGCTGCTTGTCGACCATGAGTTGCGCCAGGGTTGCCGAGTCCAGGACCGACATGAGCGCTTCCTGAGCACGGCCCCACACCACGTAGGCTGGACAAGTCTCATCAAGGGAGCACAAGCCGGGACGCGCAAGACACCAGTTGAGGACGATAGGCCCTTCAAGGGCCTCGACGACCTGGCGCAGGGTGATGCTCTCCGGAGGACGGGCCAACTTCAGGCCGCCACGGCGGCCCCGCCGCGTCTCCAGCAGCCCGGCCGCCGAAAGCTGCGACACGATCTTCCGCAGGAACGGGTTGGGCACAATCTGGCGCCGCGCCACCTGACGGGCCACAGGAGTAGAACCCACGGCGCTGGCTGCCACCTCCAACATGACCCGGATGCCGTAGTCGGCCTTGCGGCTCAGTTGCACGTCGCCCTCCTCCGGCAGTGCAGGAGTCTCCGGGGAGGCCCGCGCCGGATTTTGGTACCCACAATAGTCTCTTTCATCGTGTTCAGCCTACAGCTTTTTTGGCGTATGAAAAGGGCCAAATTGCCCCCCAGGAGTAGGCCCTTCGGCCCCTGGCATCACGTATTACGACGCAGCGCGGCAGGGTACAAGCAGCGCTTTCGTTATGTCTCGCCGGCTGCCCAACAAGCAGGCATCGCTCTCCTTTGCTGCCCTGGCGTGGCATGGCCTGACCGGCGACTTGGGGGAACAAGAGCAAGGCATTTGACGACTCAGGAGGAGCACCCAGACGGCAACCTGGCCCTAGAGCCCAAGCTTGCCAGGGTTCATGATGCCGTGGGGGTCCAGGGCCTCCTTGAGCCGCCGCAGAAGCTCCAATCCAGGCCCCTTCTCACGCGGCATGAGGTGGGCCAGCTTCAGCCCAACACCGTGGCAGTACTCCATGGCCCCACCCATGTCCTGGGCCGCAACCAGGAGCTCGTCCACCACTGCGGCCATGCGCTGCTGCGACCCTTCAGCAGGGGCAGGGTCCACCACCATCAGCGAGAAGAACTCCGGCCGGCCCCAGATAGACCACTCCCGGACCACCACACCATGGCGCTGCAAGGCTTGCTGGGCAAAGTGGCGGTACGCCAGCACCTGTGACGCAGGCAGGGCGACGTGCAAGTAGTCGCCGGACCAGCGCGAACGGCGGCGCTGGGACACCGGCACCTCGAGCACCTCCTTGCAGTAGCGCTCCGCAGAGCGGTGGCGGGCCGCCCAGAACTCGGCTGCGACTTCAGTCGGCAACTTTTCGCCTTGGCTGCGAAAGCACAGGTCCAGCGCGCGGGCCTCCTGGGCCTGCACCTCCTCAGCCAGGCCATCAAAGCCAAGATAGAGCTCCACATCTCCGTTGTCGGCCGTTGCGGGCGGCTCTTCCGCCAAGTCCAACAAGGCCGGCCTGATCCCAAGGCTGAACATCTCCATCGCCGCCCCAAACCCAGCCTCGAAGGTAGGGAACCGGAGGGCATGGAGGGACCGCCGCTCCGGCACCGGGAAGACCTGGAGCGTCGCCCTGGTCACGATACCCAGGATACCTTCAGCGCCAATAAACCAGCGGGGGAGAGACGGCCCCGTGCCTTTCGGTACTCCCTGCGTCTGCACGACCTCACCGCTGGGCAGCACCACCTCCAGGCCAAGTACCTGGTCACCCATAGACCCATACTTGCCCGCCAGGTAGCCCACACCGTCGGTAGAGATGGCGCCGCCCACGGTGGCGATGGGCTGGCTCCAGGGGTCGTGCCCCAGCATCAGCTCGTGAGGACGGAGGGCATCGTCCACGTTCCCCAGCAGCGCGCCTGCCTCAGCCACGGCTAACCGTGCCTCCCGGTCTATACGGAGCATCCGGTCCATCCGCTTGAGGTCCACCGTGATGCAGCCCTCCACCGCGGCAGCGGCACCCATGACCCCGGTGCCACCCCCATAGGGGACCACCGGCACCCCGTGCGTGCTGGCCCACTCTACGACCTTGCTGACCTGCTCGGTGCTACGGGGGTAGACAACCAGCGCGGGCAGCTTGCCAAGGCGCCCCGCGGCGTGGAAGGCGCGGTAGTCGCCCAGCGCATCCGCGGCGTGGCGCATGCGGTCTTCCAGGTCTTCGCTTGCACTATCAGCCCCTATCAGTTCCCTTAAGGAGTCAAGCGCGGCAGTGTCCATTACAGACCTGACCTCAGAGGAATTCCTTTCCGGTGCGGAAACGTCCGGGTGGAATGTTACACGGCACCAAGCACGCCAGTCGTCCTGGCTCACAAGTCCGTCGAATACGTCAATGTCCTTCCGTTTCGCCCAGCGGTCTTGTCTCAGCACCCGTGTTGACCTCTCCCCCTGTGGTCCCTCTCTCCTGAAGGCGAGGGGGACATGGTTCAGCGGGAGCATGGCTCCCTTGTTTCTTCGTCTCCCTTCCTACGCTGGGAAGGGGGACCGAGGGGGTTAGGTACTTGGTAATGTGTCTGGAGAAGCTATGCGAGTCCCGACTCGTCGGGACGTCCGGCATTTGGTTACCGGATTATTCAACGCTCTTCAGAGTCAGAACACTAGCATCAGACGTCAGAGCAGGGTTGGCAGACTGGGGCGTTCTTCTGGAGAATCCCTGCCGAGGGCAGTGCCCCCGTCAAGGCGCAAGGCGCTTCCAGCGGGTGCCCTGCGGCGTGTCCTCCAGGACGATGCCAAGCTCCTCCAGGCGAGTGCGGACCCGGTCAGCGGTGGCGTACTGGCGGGTCTTCCGCAACTCTGTGCGGAGCTCCACCAGCAGGTCAACGAAAGGACGCGCAGTCATATCGCCGGCGCCAGCAGCAGGTGCCTTCAACGTGAGCCCCAGCAGAGCCGCCAGCTCGGGTAGCGCCACTCTGGCTTTGGCAACGCTCTTGCCCACCTCGCGACCGCGGTTAATCTCCCGGGCCAGGTCGAACAGGGCTGCCAATGCCTGAGGAGTATTCAGGTCATCGTCCATGGCGGCAAGGAAGCGCTCGCGGTAGGGCGCTGGGTCTACCTCGTCTACGCCCGCCGCATCGGTGTCCCCTGCCAGCGCATTGACGAGCCTCTCCAGGGCCCGCTGGGCAGCCGCGGCCCCATCTTCGCTGTAGGCAAGGGGACTGCGGTAATGGGAGGTCAAGAAAAACAGGCGCAAGGCATCGGGGCTGAAGCGGGCCAGCGCCTCCTTGATGGTGACCAGGTTGCCCAGGGACTTGCTCATCTTGTTCTCGCCCAGCCGCAGCAGGCCATTGTGGACCCAAAACCGCACGAAAGGCATCTTCCCAGTGCTGGACTCCGACTGGACGATCTCATTCTCGTGGTGAGGGAAGACTAGGTCCTGGCCGCCACCGTGGATGTCCAACTGGGACCCCAGGTAGTGGATGGCCATTGCGGAGCACTCGATGTGCCATCCGGGCCGCCCCTTGCCCCACGGGCTCTCCCACCACGGCTCTCCTGGCTTGGCCGCCTTCCACAGGGCAAAGTCCATGGGGTGCTCCTTACCGGGGACCGGCTCCACCCGAGCACCCGCCATCATCCCCTCCAGGGAGCGGTGGCTCAGCTTACCGTAGTCTGCGACCTTCAGGACGCGGAAGTAGACATCGCCGCTGGAGGCATAGGCAAAGCCTTTGTCAACAAGGCTCCGGACCAGCTCGATGATCTGGGGAACGGTGTCGGTGGCCCGCGGGTAGTGGTGGGCCAGCAGCACGTTGAGCGCCTTCATGTCCTCGAAGTACTCGGCGGTGTACCGCTCCGCCAGCTCCCGGGCCGTCAGCCCCTCCCGGTTGGCACGCTCAATGATCTTGTCATCAATGTCCGTGATGTTCTGCACGTGGCGCACGCGGTAGCCCTGGAACTCCAGGTACCGCCGCAGCACATCGAAGTAGACGTAGCTCATGCCGTGGCCTACGTGCGACGGTGCATAGGGGGTGATACCGCACACGTACATCTTGACTTCATGGTCTTGTGCAGCGAACTCGTGCTTCTGGGCGGTCAGGGTATCATACAGCTTCATTCTGGCTCCTCTAGACATGCCACTGCGTACGCTGCGATGCACTCCCCCTGCCCCACCGGCCCCAGGCCATCAGCAGTCTTGGCTTTGACACTGACCCGCTCCAGCGTCAACCCCAAGTCCCGGGCCAGGCGCTCCCGCATCTGCGAGACGTGAGGGCCCAGTCTTGGCTGCTCGGCCAGTATTGTAGCATCCACGTTGCTGACCTTCCAACCTCGCTCTGCCAGGAGTTGCGCCACACGGCGCAGCAAGACAAGGCTGTCAATGTCCTTGTACTGTGGGTCAGTGGAGGGGAACTGAGTCCCGATGTCCCCCAAGGCCGCTGCTCCCAGCAAGGCGTCAATAAGGGCGTGGGCCAGCGCATCCCCATCGCTGTGGCCCAGGAGGCCCTTGCCGAAGGGGACCTCCACACCACCGAGGACCAGGCGGCGGCCCACCACCAGTCGGTGGACATCGAAGCCGTTACCTACCCGCATTGGAGCCTCCACCATCACTGCACGTAGCGCCTCCCCAGCGTCCGCAAATGCCCAGCGGGGCACAGGGTGCAGGCGGAGCGCGCAAGGCTAATGCACCAAGGCTATTCCCGAACTTATCCCGGCTTTGTTGACATCATCCGCTCGCCCTTCGACTAGCTCAGGGTTCGATCCCGACTTGTCCCGTGAGCGGGACTTGTCGGGATCGAACCCTGAGCGGAGGCAATAGCAGGATGTCAACAAAGCCAACTTATCCCAAGATTCCCGTGGGCACGTCCCCTGAAGGAGGCGGCACAATGGCCCCGCGTTCATGCAAGGGTGCAAAGCGATTCCTGGCATGACGTGCCAGAATAGCCCCTGAATACGCGGGGACCATTGCTACCGCTGGGCTACCAGAGGCACGAGGGCGGCCGCCATTGCCAGGTCTTCCGGCGTGGTGACCTTTATGTTGGCGCTGTCCCCAGCATAGACTCGCACCGGATGCCCCAAGCGCTCCACGAGCTCGGCATCGTCTGTGGCTGCCTCCTGGGCCACCGAGTGGGCCCGCAGGAGCAAGGAGTAGCGGAACACCTGCGGGGTCTGGGCAGCCCACAGCCGGTCCCTGGGCGGCGTGCGTTCCACGGTGCCATCCGGGGCCACCAGCTTCATGGTATCCCGGGCCGGGACCGCCGCCAGGGCAGCGCCGGTCTGCTGCGCGGCCTCCAGCCCTCGGGCAATAAGTCCCTGAGTCACACACGGGCGAGCGCCATCGTGGACCACCACCCAGGCACAGTCAGCCAGGTGTATTAGTCCCAGCCGCACGGAGTCCTGGCGCCGCTGGCCACCCAGACACACCTGGGCCACCTTGTCGAAGCTGTACTCGGCCACTAGGGCCCGACCGCGGTCCAGGTTCGCTGCGGAGAGCACCAAGACGATGGTCTCCACCAGCGGGCTATCCTGGAACGCACTGAGCGAGTAGAAGAGCAGGGGCCTCTGGCCTACTTGGGCAAAGAGCTTGTCAACGCCGCCCATGCGCCGGCTCTCGCCGGCCGCTACGATCAGGGCACCCACTCTGCCTTGGAGCTCCCCGCCCTCCACGGGCTACCCAGCCCCTTTGGGCTGGGCGAAGATGAGACGCCCGGCCGCCGTCTGGAGCACGCGGGTGACCACCACCTCCAGGTGGGTGTTGATGAACCGCTTACCACCCTCTATCACCACCATGGTGCCATCGTCGAGGAAACCCACACCCTGCCCTGGCTCCTTTCCTTCCTGGATGACGCGCACCGTCATCTCCTCACCAGGCAGGACCACTGGCTTCAAAGCGTTGGCCAGCTCGTTGATGTTGAGGACTGTCACCCCCTGGAACTCCGCCACGCGGTTCAGGTTGAAGTCCGTGGTCATGATGGGGCAGCCCAGTTGCTTGGCCAGCTTCACCAGCCGCACATCGGCCTCCGCACCATCACGCCCATCCACGTCCAGGACCTGGACAGAGGTCTTGGACTCCTTGCGCAACCGGTTCAGGATCTCCAGGCCACGGCGGCCCCGGTTGCGCCGCAGAGCATCGCTGGAATCGGCGATGTGCCGGAGCTCGTCCAGGATGAAGCGGGGCACCACGAGGGTGCCGTGGACGAATCCCGTCTCCACCAGATCCGCAACCCGGCCATCAATGATGGCGCTGGTATCGAGCAAGAGTCCTTCCTGCGGCGGGCTCTCAACCCGTCCCAGCTTGCGGAGCCCCGGAAATCCCTCAAAGAGGTCCTTCTCCCGGGAGACCAGCACCGCCGCCCCCAGCACCCCCAGAAGGGTAATAAGTACAATGGGGACCACCAGGCCGGCCACGCCGGGGAGACGGGAAAGGGGCACCGATAGCAGGGTGGCCACGACAAGGCCGCCGATGAGGCCAAAGGCGGCCAACAACAGCGTCGCTGTGGGGACAGCAACGAAACGCTGGACTGCGGTACGGAGCGGGTACCACCCCACGAAAGGAGAGACCCAGGCTCCCAGCAGCACCCCTATGAGGACGCCAGCCCCACCCCCTATCCAAAGCTGCGAAAGCCCCGCTACCTGGGCGATGAGGCTACCAAGCCACCACCCCGCCAGCCCGCCCAGGAGGGCACCCACCACCCGCACCACCACATCTGCCACGATTGCCCTCCTCTGTCCTGGGCCCTTGTTGGAAACGAAAGGCCGTGTCGGCTGAACACCCTTGGGACGTCGCAGAGGAGACCTGCGAGTCGTTGACGACCAACCTTGTCCGCTCAACGAAGGATCACCACATCTATCGCAGATAGCACTCTACGCTATCATACCACGGCACAGGTGTCAAAAAACACTCAAACAGCGGCATGGGCGGCCGACCAGGATGCTCCAGTCCGCCCAAGCTACCACATGGGCAGGACTATCTGCCCATCGGCTCAAGGACCCTAAAACCAGCGGCGAAGCCAGTCTTTCTCAAACAGCAGCTTGGCGGCGTGCCAGTGCCGGCCTGGGTTGTACAGCTTGACCGCTGGCTTCGGCTCGCCGTAGAAATTGCCTCGACCAAAGCCCGCTTTTCCACCCCCCACTTCGACGAAGCATTCGCCGTGCCCATCAAATGCCCCCGGACCGCCTTTGCCAGTGATCTGAGCGGCGATGGTCTGCGCCACAGCCTCGCCCTGCCGGTGGGCGAAGACCCCCGCCTTGGGCAGTGGCATGCCTACCGTCAGCGGGATGGTAGTCACGTCGCCAATGGCATACACACCAGGGAACTGGGTCTCCATGGTATGCCGGTTCACGGCTACCCAGCCACTGGCCCCGCTGAGGCCTGCTTCCTGCACTGCGGACGGTGCCCTGTGAGGTGGGATGTACACCAGGAGGTCGAAGCGGGCCTTGGTGCCGTTGGCGAAGCGGAGGGTCTTGTTGGCCCGGTCCACCTCTGTCACCTGGTGCCCAGGATAGTAGGCAATGCCGCGCTCTTCCACCAGGTGCTTGACCCCTGCCGACACCTCAGGCCCCGCCACCGGCATGGGGCCAGGCTCTGGTGTGAAGAGGCTGACCTCCACCCGGTCACGGACTTTCCGCTTGCGCAGGTCATGGTCCAGCAGCATGGCCGCCTCGTAAGGAGCAGCCGGGCACTTGAAGGGGGTCTTGGCCACCAGGACCACCAGCGAACCGCGGGCCAACGCCTTGCGCTGGTCCCGGACGGCTACTGCCCCGGCCAGCGAATACAGGTTATGCCCTGCCTCGGCCAGGCCTGGGACTATTTCCGGTGCCAGGTGGGCGCCCAAAGAGACCACCAGGTAGTCTGCTGCAATCTCTGTGCTGTCCACCTGCACGACTTTCTGCTGCGGCTTGATCTTGGTGACACGGCCCTTCACCACTCGAATGCCCTTCCGCTCCAGCAGCCCCAGGTCCCGCACAAAGCTCTCCGGCTCCCGCAGCCCCACCTGGAGCCAGAGCAAAGAGGGCCAGAAGATATGCCTGCCCTCCTGGTCCATCAGCACAATCTTGTGCTCCTGCCCCAGCCGTTGACGCAGCTCATTAGCCGTTACCAGCCCTCCCACTCCGCCACCCAGCACCACCACCGTCTTTCCCACCATGGTCGGCCTCCTTTCAACATGCCTTCCCTGTGGGCACTGCCGCTAGACCAACAAACCCGCCCCCGGGCGGACAGCCATCAATAGGGGACTCTATCGCATACGTCTCTAGGCCGGGCGGCTGGAAAAGGGTGGAACGGCACGCCGTCACCCGAAAACCGCTCTGCTCCAAGAGCGCCTGCACCTCCGCAAGCGTAAAGAAACGCGCAGAGCGGTAGAGTGGGTGGCCCTGGGCACCGCGGCGTGCGTACCAGTCTGCCCAGGGGGACCCCCTGGGCAGAAGGCCCAGCACAAGCCCACCGCAGGGCTTCAGCACACGCCGGGCCTCGCCGAGCACCACGGTCGGATTACTGACGAAGCAGAGCGTGAAGGCCACCAGCACTGCCCCGAAGCTCGCTGCCCGCAAGGGCAAGTTCTCCCCTACCCCCAGCGCCACGTTGACGCCTCGCCGCCGGGCCACGGCCAGGGACCGGGCCGCGGGGTCAATGCCGCAAGCAATACCCAGGGCCTTGGCGAAACGGCCTGTCCCCACACCCACCTCAAGGTAGGGTGCCTTGAACCGGCCCAGGAGGAGGCGCAAACACGCCACCTCGCTGGCCAATAACGCCTGGCCATGAGGACTGTCGTACCAGGCGTCGTACTGCTCAGCATACGCATCGAAGGGGCCGAGGGCAGAGCTCGAGGGCTTGGCAGCCGGCCAGTTCTCCTCTTGGCACATTGCAACCGACACTGAGCACCCCCACAACAGGGTGACGCCGTCAAGCCGCACATGGGACCAGCACATGGGACCAACTGATGAGGAAGCGCCGAGGACCCCTGGGCGACCACAGTATACCTGTCGTCGGCAGGGGACACCAGAGCAGCTTGCTCCAGTCTCGGGATGTCCTTGTCGCGGTTTCCACCTCGCTGGTGGCCCGCATAAGCCCTTTCCCTTTGTAGTCTACGGCAGATACGCAGCAGCGAGAGGCGCGAGATGGCGTGACCAAAGCCACAAGGCCAAGAGGCGTGCCAGAAGAAGCGAGACAGCGGAAGAGGAGTTGCAGGGAGGCGAGAAAGGCTTGACCTTGTCCAGGGGCGCCTGGAGAAGCTGTGGCGGCCTCATCGAGCATTGGCCCCGTAACGTGCCGGTCTAGGCGCTGGCAGCAGACTCGTCGCTGATAGTGCCGGGTTGCAACACCTTGACCAGCTCTGCCAAGGTCTGCTCTCCCCTGCCAGAACGGCCCACCAGGCGGCCGAAGGCTACCTGGTAGCGGTTCAGCCGCCCGTCCCTGCGCCGTCGCAGGTAGCCCTCAGCCTCCAGGTCAGAGATGATCCGGTGCACAGACCGCTCAGTAATACCTAGTTCGGCTGCAATGTCCCGGGCGGTGATCTGGCCATGCTGCGCAATGAGGGCCAGCACCGCGCCGTGGTTCGTCACGAATGCCCAGTTGGCCATGATCGCACCTCACTCCCTCTTGACAGCAGACAACCGCTGTGCTTTACTTTTAGCGACGTAGATTTCAGGGTAGGTGAGTCAAGCATCCCAAGTCATGGCTAATCTACCATGACACGGGCGAAAGTGCAAATCCCTGATGTCCACGTTAGAAAGCCTGAAGCGGTGGCGACACCAGCGCAACCTGGGCGAGTTCAGAAGGGCTGTCTAGCCCGGATGGTTGGAGTGGACCAACTGGACCGGCATAAACCTCCGTTAGGTAGGGCCCGCGGCCCACAGAGGGCTGTGCTCCCTAGTGGTGCCTTGGCGAGACGCCAGGCAGACCTGTGGGCAGAACCTCCTGAACGCAAGGCAACATCTCTTTTCCTACGCGATGTAGCGGCCGCTCTCCACGGTCCCCTTAGTGGGTACGGGGACGTCACGGAGAGCGGCTTTCTTTCGTGGGCGGCGCGTCTCTTACCACCGCCCGTGCGGCCGATTGCGCACCATCGCGCGTCCCATTCCCAAGCCAACCGTCCGACCCTACCATCAGAGAAAGGAGGGAACGCATATGCCACCGAAGGGCACGCCTGCAAAGCCGAAGAAGTAGTTGCCCCGTTACTGTAACCAGTCAGAATACTAAGAGGAGGAGTCGCTTGGAGAAGAAACCTGGCCAGAAGCCCGGCGCTGGCAAGCCCAAGAAGTAGCAGCCGGAACACCAAGACGGTTCTGGCGGCGCGGAGGAGACCCCTGGGGGGTCTCCTCCGCTTCTTGTAGCAGTCGCTTGCCGTTGTGCTCCTCAGTGGACCACCCGGTGCTGACTAGCGTAGCACCAGCCGCATCCCCAATAGCAGCAAGACAACTCCCGCCACACGAAGGGGTGAAATCGGGATGTGGCGGAGACCGAAGGCCCCAAAGTGGTCTAGCAGCAGGGCCCCCAGAAGCTGGCCCACTACCAGGGCCGCGATGGTGGTGCCTACCCCGAGGCGGGGTACCACGATGATGGCTGTGATCAGAATCGCCGCACCCAGGAACCCACCGATAAGCAAGTAGAGGGGCGCTGCGGTGACCTCGACGAGCTTCCCACTCCGCAGACCGACTGCCAGCAGGGCCACCACAAACAGCCATGTGACGGTAACCGAGACAAAGGTGGCTTCCAGGTTTCCCACTCGCCGAGCAAGGGTGGCGTTCACCGCCGCCTGTAACGCGGCGCCACCGCCTACCACCACACTGACCACCAGCGCCACAACCGAGATGATCATCACCGCATGTCCTTCCGGGCCCCTGGGCATCCCGCTGCCCCGGCCCCTTGCTGCCTTGAGAATGGGTGTGTGATACTGGCTCGCGTCATGCTAGCACACCCGGTGCTCCCAGATGTGGTTGCCTCTGACCTGCTAGTCGCTGCGGCCCAGTTGGCCGGTGGTGTCCGTGACCAACTGAAACGCCAAGCCATACCTGGAGGTGGAGAATGGCCCAGGTGTTCATCCTTGGTGCGGGCACGCCTACTCCCACCCCAGCCCGCTTTGGCAGCGCCTTCGCTGTCCGCGTGGGCGAAGAGTACCTCATGTTCGACTGTGGCCCCGCCGCCACCTACAAGCTAGTCAAAGCAGGCATCTGGCCGACCAAGGTGGACTACCTCTTCTTCACCCACCATCACTTCGACCACGATGTGGACTATCCCTGCTTTCTCCTCACCCGCTGGGACCAGAGCATCGGGAAAGAGAACCAACTCCAAGTCTTCGGCCCGACCCTCACCGAGACCATCACGGAGCGCATCCTGGGCGAGCATGGCGCCTTCGCCCACGACTGGAAGGCCCGAGTGAACCACCCGCTGAGTCAGCGGGTCTATGTCAACCGAGGAGGTGTCCTGCCCAGGAAACCGCCTTCGGTCTTGGCCAGGGATGTGGGCCCAGGGCTGGTGCACCGTGGCCAGAGCTGGCAAGTGAACGCTGCCCCTGCGGAGCACGTCCAACCCTGGCTGGACTCCCTGGCTTATCGCCTGGAAACTCCCGAAGGCATCATCGTCTTCACGGGGGACACGCGCCCCTGCCGCTCGGTTGTTGAGCTTGCCCGCGGGGCGGACATGATGCTGTGCATGTGCTGGGATGACCAGGAGCGCATGGACCACGATGGGGAATCAGAGGGCCAGACCGGGACGCTGGGAGCGGCCCACATGGCCCAGGAAGCTGGGGTCAAGAAGCTGGTCCTGGTGCACATCGGGCCCCACCTGGCCTCCCACGGTCCCATGGAGAAGGGCATCGGCGATGTCCGACGGGCCTATGAGGGGGAGACCATCTTTGCCGAGGAGCTGATGAGCCTCCGCCTGTGAAGGCTGCCTACACCGCCGTCCACTAGCAGCCCAGTCTGGTCGCCAGCTCCCCAAAGTCACGCACCACCAGATCGGGCTGGTAGGGCGTCTCTTCGTACGGCAACCCCTCCCGGTTGACCCAGGCGGCCCGGTACCCACAGGAGCGCGCACCCATGACATCGAAGGAGTTGGCCGAGACCATCAGCAGCTCCTCCGGCTCCGCCTGGAGCATCCGTGCCGCGGCGCGGTACACGGCCGGGTGCGGCTTGAACTGCCCAACCTCCTGCACCGAGAAGACCGCGTCGAAGGCGAACCGGACCTGCTGCGCCACCAGGTAATCAAGGAACGGCCGCTCGCCGTTGGAGAGGACCACCAGCCGGTACCGTGCCTTCAGGCGGCGAAGCCCCTCAGCCACATCTGGAAAGGGTTGCAGGCCTCGCCAGGCCGCCATGAGCTCCTCCACATGCTGCGGGCCGAATGGAAGCCCGGTCTGCTTCAACACGTAGAGCAGGGCCCGCCGCGCTGCGTCCAAGTAGCCGGCGTGGCCCATCAGCAGCAGGTTCTCCTGGTACTGCTCCAGGCGCTGCCGGGTGCGCCACCTGGCCCAGAGGTCCCCTGCTTTCAGAGGGCTACCCACCTGCTCCAGGAACCGCTGCAACGGGCCATTGAGGCTGCCCTGGAGGTCCATGACTGTACCAAAGAGGTCAAAGGTCAGGGCGTGCACGCTTTCCAGACTGGCCAACGAACTATCCCTCCTTGATGAATGCTGCTATCCAGATTACGCCATTGCTGGCCCGCGGACCTCTCTCCGCCCTGGCCCACCGCGACCCAGTACTTAGTTCCGTAAGTCCGCGTACACAAGGCGCGCCCCAATCCCGCTCACCCTGAGCTTGCCGTAGGGTGAATCCCGACGTGTCGGGACTCACCTCGAGCGGTTGAGTATGGCGCCTTTGTCGCAAGTGTGTACTAGTACTCAGTCATGCTGGTTTTGAACGGATTGGAAATAAAGCATAGACTAGGGGACAATCGGTGAAAGGGGTGTCCCCTAATGTTAGC
>JACQUK010000124.1 GCA_016210325.1 Chloroflexota bacterium | reverse complement strand
CTCCAGAGCCTCGCCCTCTAGCGTCTCATCCTGGATCAGACGCTCGGCCAACTGAATCAGCTTTGCTTTGTGCCCGGTCAGCACCTGCCTGGCTGTGGCGTAAGCGGCGTCGATGATTCTCCTGATTTCGATGTCTATCTCCTCGGCGATCTTCTCGCTATAGTTCTTCTGCTCGCTTATCTCACGCCCGAGGAAGACGAGCTCCTCTTTTCGGCCAAAGGTTCGGGGTCCCAGCTTGTCGCTCATCCCGTATTCCATGACCATTTTGCGGGCGATCTTGGTGGCTCTCTCGATATCGTTTTCGCTGCCGGTAGTCATCTCCCCGAACATGATCTCCTCGGCGGCGTGTCCGCCCAGAGCGAAGGCCAGCATGTCTTGGAACTGGGAGCGGGTCCACATGTGGCGGTCCTCCTGGGGCAAGAGCCGCGTGTAGCCACCCATCATGCCACGAGCGACGATGGAGATCTTGTGGACAGGGTCGGCATTGGCGAGCTTGCGAGCTACCAGGGCGTGGCCAGCCTCATGGTAGGCGGTGATCTCCTTCTCCCTGGGGCTGATAATCCTGGACTTGCGCTCAGGCCCGGCGATGACCCGGTCAATGGCCTCAGCGAACTCGGAGTTGGTGGAGGTCTTCTTGTTGCGACGGGCAGCCAGGAGAGATGCCTCGTTCACCAGGTTCGCTAGGTCGGCCCCGCTGAAGCCGGGGGTCTGTTTGGCGATGACCTCCAGGCTCACGTCTGCATCAATGGGCTTTCCCTTGGTGTGGACCGTCAGGATGGCGAGGCGCCCCCGGATGTCCGGGTGGTCCAGGATTACCCGCCGGTCAAAACGGCCCGGCCGCAGGAGGGCGGGGTCCAGGATGTCGGGCCGGTTGGTGGCTGCGAGGATGATGATATTGGTGCCGGTGTCAAATCCGTCCATCTCCACCAGGATCTGGTTCAGGGTCTGCTCCCGCTCATCGTGGCCGCCTCCCAGGCCAGCGCCCCGGTGGCGCCCCACCGCGTCAATCTCATCAATGAAGATGATGCAAGGGGCGTTGCGCTTGGCCTGATCGAAGAGGTCCCGCACCCGGGACGCGCCGACGCCCACGAACATCTCCACGAACTCGGAGCCGCTGATGGAGAAGAAGGGCACGCCGGCCTCGCCCGCGACGGCCCGGGCCAGCAACGTCTTGCCCGTGCCCGGCGGCCCCACCAGGAGCACACCCCGGGGCACGCGGGCACCCAGGGCGTGGAACCGTTCGGGGTACTTCAGGAACTCCACAACCTCCTGAAGCTCAATCTTGGCCTCGTCCACGCCCGCCACGTCGCCGAAGCTCACGGTGGGCCGGTTGCCCATGACCAGGCGGGCCCGGCTGCGCCCGAAGTTCAGCGTCTGCGACGAGGAGCCCTGGGCCTGGCGCATCATGAACAGGAGCAAGCCGCCGAAGATGATGAGCGGCAGGAAGTTGATGAGGATGCTCAGGAAGCTGCCAAATCCGCTGCTCCCCTTGACCAGGACCTTGACGCCGCCCTCCCCCGTTGGCACGCCTGCTCGCTCCAGCGTCTCAATGAGGCTGGAGCTTGCCTCCTTCCGCGAGCGGAAGGTCTGGTTCTCCGTGGTAACGATAGTCAGGTCGTCGCCGCGCACCTCGATGGAGGTGATGCGCTGCTCCTTCGCCCAGTCTATGACTGTGCTGATGGGGACGTCTTTCGTGCCGTAGTTGGGCTGAAAGAACGTCATGAAGATGGTGACTACAGCGACGATGATGAGCAGGTAGATGAAGCCGTTGCGTAACAGTCGTGAGTTCATTGCCTCCTCCGCTGACCAACCCCAGGGCACGTGCGCCCACATCCCCTATGGTACGCCACCAGGAATGAAAAGGCAAAGGCTGATTGGTTCTCCTCTGTTTTAGTTGCACAAGGTGTCCTGCCAAGTTGGGCGCCGGCCTATTGACATGCCCTTCACTACCTACCTATCATCTGCACGACGTTGGCGCAGAAGGACGGCAGCATGGGCAAGATCCTCTTGCTTGTGGTAGTTGTGGTTTTTGCCATTGTCATTGTCTTGGTCGCAGTGAAGGGCGTCATCCTACCCCTGCTCACCGGATAGCCGCGTGGACAGCACCAGATAGGCCCCCATAGCTATGAGGGCCAAGGCAATTACGACGAGTACGGTGCCCATGCTGAGGGGAAAGGCAGCGTAGGTTACTCCTTCATTAAGGAAGAGAGTGCCCGCAGCAACGGCACTCATGCCACCTATCACTCGCACCGAACCCTTCCAGGTCTCTCCAATCCTCAGACCCTGACTTTTCACTGGTATCCTCCTTTCCTTCTTCCCTCAACGGGAAACTGTGTGCAACTAGGAACGAGTAGAAGGGGCTGATTCAGGGGGTAGTACGCAGCGCCTGGACGGCCTATAATATAGTTTTGTGGTATTGTCGAGAGGAGGGAGCGTGATTGAATGCACTAGGTACTCACGTGGTGCTGGAACTCAAGGAGTGTAGCCCGCAGCTTCTCGATGACCTGCCCTTCATCCAGAAGACCCTCCTTGACGCGGCAGAGGCCACGGGTGCCCATGTGGTGGGGCAGACGTTCCACAAGTTCAACCCCTATGGCGTCACGGGCGTGGTGGCCATTGCGGAGTCCCATCTCTGCATTCACACCTGGCCCGAGTACGCCTACGCCGCCGTAGACATCTTTACCTGCGGCGACGGTTTCGACCCCCATAAGGCCGCCAACATCGTGATCGAGAAGCTCCAGTCTCGCGAGCCCTCTGTTATCGAGCTGAAGCGCGGCCTCTTGGCCCAGGTGCAGCGCGTGGGGGCGCGATGACCACCTGGGTGGGAGCTTTATGATACCAGGCAAAAGCAAGTGGTACTTTGAACCCATCACGCCTGACTTGTTGCACGGGGTCAGCATCAGGAAAACGCTCTACACAGGTGCAACTCGGTACCAGGCCGTGGAGGTCCTGGAATCGGGGGCCTTCGGCCGGATGCTGGTCTTGGACGGCAAGACCCAGTCGGCCGAGCTGGATGAGTTCGTGTACCACGAGGGGCTGGTGCACCCGGCCCTGCTGACGCACCCGCGGCCCGAAAGCGTCTTCATCGGTGGCGGCGGCGAGGGTGCCACCGCCAGGGAGGTCCTGCGCCATCCAGGCGTCCGCCAGGTGGCCATGGTGGACCTGGACAGCGAGGTGGTGGACCTCTGCCGCCAATGGCTGCCCCAGCACCACCAGGGCGCCTTTGAGGATCCGCGGCTGCGCCTCCACGTGGCCGATGCCAGGGCATACCTGGAGCAGACGGCTGAGCACTACGATGTGATGGTGCTGGACCTGCCGGACCCCCTGGAGGGCGGCCCGGCCTACCAGCTTTATACGGAGGAGTTCTACCGCCTGGTGCGGACAAGGCTGCGGCCCGGCGGCGTGATGGTCACGCAGTCAGGGCCTGCCAGTGTCGTGAACTGCCGGGAGGTGTTCACTGCCATCCACAACACCCTGGAGCGGGTGTTCCCGGTGGTGGCGCCCTATGCTGTGCACATGATGTCCTTCGGCGAGACCTGGGGGTTCAACGTGGCTTCTCTGGCGCCAGACCCACGGACCCTTGTAGCTCGCGAGATAGACTTGCGCCTGGCGCAGGACGGAGTCTCCGGGCTCCGCTTCTACGATGGCACTACCCATCTGGGCCTCTTCGCCATCCCCAGGTTCCTGCGCGATGCCCTGTCCGCCGAGGACCGGGCCATCACCCTGGAGCACCCGCTCTTCGTTTTCTAAGGGGACATTCCCAGCTATCCCACAGCATACCGAGCCTTCCCGCTGCCTTCTTCATCATGCGGGTACCATCTCCCCTCAGTGGCTCCTACCTGGCTGGCAGTCTTGGCGCTCCCGGCCCCATTTGCCTCGCACAGATAACAGGGCGCTTCTCAAGCGGGCCCGGCGCAGGTTGTCGTCTGAAGCGAAGTGAGGGGCCTCCGTCCTGCCAGATGTCTCGCTGCTTTCAGATACAAGAATAATGCTGCCGTCCATACCAAGCCCCCCGCCTGCTTCTAGAGGAATGTCCTGTCAGGACCCAAGAATAGCGATTCAAGCTGTAGGTCGTCCCGACGGGTCGGGACAACCCGACCGTCCGCCGCGGGCAGGTTCGTCCCGACGTGTCGGGATGCCCTACGGGGGTCAATCGCTGTTTTCGAGAGGACGCGAGAGGTGTTGTCAGTCCGGGGCTTCGCTATAATGGGGCATCTTGACAGCGTAGCATCGAGGAGTAGCCATGAGGGCGGTGCAGATCGTAGGGCCTCGGCAGGTCCGGCTGGTGGAGGCCGCCGAGCCAACGCTGCGGGACGGAGAGGTGCTCGTGCAGATGCGCTACCTTTCTATCTGCGGTAGCGATATGCGCGCCTACCGCCGCAGCGCCACGGAAGAGGAGTACCCCTTTCCGGTGGGCCTCTCGTGCCACGAGTGCGCCGGGGTGGTGGTTGAAAGCCGCGCTCCGGAGTTCCGTCCAGGGCAGCAGGTCATCGCCCTGCCGCCGGAGCTGCGAGGGGGTGCGGAGCTGGTGGCGGTACCGCCGCACCGCCTCATCCCCCTGCCCCAGGGGGCGGACCTGTCCAGGGCAGTCCTGTGCCAACCCTGGGGGACTGTCCGCTACGCCTGCCAGCAGATGGGCAGCATCCTGGGTAGGAGGGCAGTGGTGCTGGGCCAGGGGGCCATCGGGTTGCTGTTCACCATGACCCTGGAGCGGGCCGGCGCCGCTGAGGTGGTGGCGGTGGACCTGCTGGACGACCGCATGGAGTGGGCTAAGAAGGCCGGGGCGACCCTCGTCCTGAACCCTCTGAGAGATGATGTGGGCAAGGCGGTAAGAGAGCTTACCGAGGGCCGGGGCGCTGACATCGTGGTGGAGGCGGCCGGTACTGTGGCCACCATCAACCAGGCGGTTGACTTGGCCCGGGTGCACGGCCAGCTCATCCTGTTTGGCATTCCCCAGGCGCCACCAGTAGCCCTGGACTACGACAGGGCCATCCGCAAGCAGCTCACGCTGACGGGGACAGTCAACGCCACGCTGGAGGACCCGGCGCAGGCGGTCCGGGAGGCCGTGGGACTCTATCGCCAGGGCCGGGCTGACCTGTCCTGGCTGGTGACCCACCGCCTTCCCTTCAGCGAGGCCCCCCGTGCCTACGACCTGTACGACCGCCGCGCAGACAACGTCTTGAAGGTCATCATGGAGGTGTGAAGGGGCCTCACTCCCGGCTGGCGGGCGCTGTCGCGGCCCCGTTGCCGCTGAAAGACTGGAGACGCTCCGCCATCTCGTGGAGCTTTCGGTCCACCAGGTAGTTCACCGTGCCCTCGGGGAACTTGCCCTCCTTGTCCCGTTGCCCGGCAGGCACGCCGGTCAGCACCTCGATCCCCTCATCAATGGTGCTCACCGCCCAGATGTGGAACTTCCCCTGAGCAATGGCCTCCACCACGTCCTCCCGCAACATCAGGTTCTTGACGTTGGCAGAGGGGATGACGACCCCCTGTTCTCCGGTGAAGCCTTTTACATGGCAGACGTCGAAGAAGCCTTCGATCTTCTGATTGACCCCGCCGATGGCCTGGACCTGGCCCCACTGGTTCACCGAGCCGGTCACAGCCATCCCCTGCTTGATGGGCAGGCCAGAAAGGGCTGAAAGGAGGGCATAAAGCTCGGTGCTGGAGGCGCTGTCCCCCTCCACGCCCTCGTAGCTTTGCTCGAAGACCAGCCGCGCCGCCAGGCTCAAAGGCTTGTCCTGAGCGTAGCGCCAGGACACGTAGCCCCCCAGGATGAGGACGCCCTTGGTGTGAATAGGCCCGCCCAGCTTTGCCTCGCGCTCGATGTCAATGAGGCCAGCCCGCCCCAGGCCGATGGTGGCCGTGATGCGGGATGGCTTGCCAAACGTGTAGTCACCCAGCATGAGCACGGCCAGCCCGTTGACCTGCCCCGCGGCGGCACCCTCGGTGTCCACCAGAATCACGCCTTTGGCGATGAGCTCTCGGATGCGCTCCTCAATAAGGTTGGAGCGGTAAGTCCTGGCGTCCACCGCTTTCTTAACGTGGGCTACGGTGACGCACTCGGACTTGTCCCGCTCTGCCCAGTAGCTGGCCTCCCGCAGGATGTCCGCCAGCTCACCAAAGCGGGTCGTGAGCTTTTCCTGGTCCGCGGCCAGACGCGACCCCAGCTCCACCACCTTGGCTACAGCGGCGCACTCGAAGGGCTTCAACCCCTCCTTCTCGCCCAGGGCGCAGATAAACTGGGAGTAGAGTTGCAAGGCCTCGCCGTTCCGCTCCATAGCGTTGTCGAAATCAGCTTTGACTTTGAACACCTCGCGGAACTCCTCGTCCATCCGGAAGAGCAGGGCGTAGACCGCTGGACTCCCGGTGAGCACCACCTTGACGGAGAGGGGTATGGGCTCCGGCTGGAGGCTCTTGGTGGTGGCCAAGCCCATGCGGTCAGTGAGGTCTTCGATGACAATCTCCCGGTTCCGGATCGCTCGCTTCAGGCTCTCGTAGCTGCCCAGGTTCCGCAGCAGCTCCTCCACCGGCAACACCAGGTACCCGCCGTTGGCCCGGTGCAGGGAGCCGCCCTTAATGAGGGTGAAGTCGGTCTGGAGCACGCCGAAGAGGGCCTCCCGCTCCAGGCGGCCAAACAGGTTGGGGTACGTAGGGTTCAGCTCGTGGACTACCGGTGCCCCGGACAGGGAACTGTTGTCCACCACCAGGTTCACGTCGTACTTGCGCAGGGCTACCTCTTGCATCATCGCGGCTGCCTGTGGTGTGGGGGCCTGGGGTGGGTTCAAGAACTGCTCCACATTGGTGACCATGTCCTCTTTGACTGCCTTCAGGTAGGCGATGACCGCGTTGCCGCCGCGGTATTTCTCTTGCAGGTCATCGAAGAGGCCGCCCACAACATGCAGCGTCACCTCGCGGTTGAGGGCGGCAGCGCGTTGCTGCGCCTCGCGCTGGAGGTCACGGACCTCCTTGAGGCGGGCCTTGAGTTCTGTCTCCAATGCCTCTCGGCGCACCTGGAGTTCACGGCGCGTGCCGTTGTCCAGCGCCATGAACTGCTCGTCGGTTAGCGGTTTCCCGTTCACCACGGGGACGATGAAGAAGCCCACAGGCGTGGACTGGATGACGAACCCCTGGGCCTCTGCCTTCTGGCCCAGCTCGGCCATGATCTCCCCTTGCTTCTCCTGGATTGCTTGCTGGATTTCGTCCCGGCGGGTGGTGTACTCCTCGCTCTCGAATGCCGTGGGGATCTCAATGCGGGCCCGCTGCAGGAGCTGTCGCATGTCCTCACGGAAGACGCGGCCCTGCCCCGCCGGCAGGCTGATGGCTTGTGGGCGGTAGGAGTCCCGGAAGCTGTTGACATGGCACCAGTCTTGGGGGGCCGGCTCGGCCCTGGCCCGTAGCTCCAGGAAATTGCGCACGGCTGTGGACTTGCCCGTGCCGGGCTCGCCGGTAACAAAGATGTTGAACCCGGGCTGCCGGATCCCCAGCCCGAACTCCAGCGCCTCCACAGCGCGCTGCTGCCCGATAATGGCCTGGAGTGGTGGGACATCAGCAGTGGTCTGGAATCCTAGCATGGCAGGGTCGCACGTGCGGCGGACCTGCGCAGCTTCCAATGGCTGTAGCATGGTGCTCCCCCCCTTTCAAGCGGTCCGATAGGGGCCACGTGTCCTAGTGTAAGGTTTCTAGGAAGCTCCGGCCAGGGGTTGGGGCTTGCGTGCCGCACTCCGGAGCCAGAGGGCCAGCCTTGCTAGGGTGGGAGTGGAGGGTCGCGCCTCGGACGCTGGCCCCCTGGGCACCCTTGCCAAGGGCCAGCGAGCGCAGTAGAGTTTGGGGGCCGAAAGATGCAATGGGGGTGCAAGGGATTCGCCTTTCCCCAAAAGACAAGGAGATGCATATGCACTGGCAGCCCATCAATCCGCCCAACGAGCACCAAAACCCCGCGTTCTCCCAAGCAGCACGGGTTGGCGATCTGGTTTTCGCGGCTGGCCAGGCTGCCCGAGACCCTTCCGGTAACATCGTGCGGGGCAGCACGGAGGTCCAGGCGACTCGCGTCTTCGAAAAGCTGAGCCACATCCTGACGGCGGTGGGGGGCAGCTTCCAGGACATCCTCCGGTTGGATTCGTATTATGTCCCCGGCGTTGAGTTTGCGGCGGTGCGACCTGTCCGCGCCAAGTTCATGCCGGGCATGCAGGTGAACCCCCCCAGCGTGGGCATCACGGTCCATGCTCTGGCCGACCCCGCCTTTGGCCTTGAGATTGAGGCGATCATTGGCCTGGGGCCCAAGGAGCACATCAACTCTCCCCGGGAGTTCCGCACGCCTTTTATCGACGCCATCAAGATGGGCAACATCATTGTCCTCAGTGGCCACACGTCGCGCGGCCGGGACGGCGTCGTCCTGGAAGGGGACTTGGTGGTGCAGACCCAGCGCATCTACGAGAAGTTCCAGAACATCTTGTCTGCCGCTGGTGCCTCGATGGGCGACATCGTGAAGATCAACAAGTATTACACCCGTGGCACGACTGAGTGGGAGCGGACCCGAATCGCGCAGATGCAGGCGGCCGTCTTCTTTCCGCCCTCCCTGCCTCCGCCAGCGGCCACTGGGGTGACCATTGGGGCGCTGGCACTGCCCCAGTGGGACGTGGAGATGTCAGCCATTGCCGTGCTGGGGCCCAAGAAGGCCTTCAACTCTCCCAAGGAGTGGCACCCCCCCTTCGTCACCCAGGCTATGAGAGCCGGCAACCTGGTGTTCACCGCCGGCCAGACGGCGCGGGACATCAATGGCAACCTGGTGGGACCTGGCGACACCGCGAAGCAGGCCGAGGTCATCTTTGCCAAGCTGGCCAACAACCTGGCCGAGGCGGGGTGCACACTGCGGGACGTGGCCAAGCTGAACATCTACGTGGCCCCTGGCGCCGACCTGAAGCAGCTCCGCGAGGTCCGCGCCCGGTCTTTCCCCAAGGACAGCCCGCCGCCGGCCATGACCCTGGCTGTGGTGAAATCGCTGGGAGGGCCGTCGTATGGCTCGGCCCTGCCTGGCATGCTGGTGGAGGTGGACGCGGTCGCCGTGGCTGGCTAGGACTTGGTGCGAGATGGTGACAAGGCCGCAGGCCTGGAACGCAAAGCGAGAGGGGCAGGTATCATACCTGCCCCTCTCGCTTTGCTGCCCTCCAGGAGCACGGGGGGCCTTCGAGCCTTCGCCCCCGTGTGGAGGCGGGAGTACCCCGGCCAGCGTGGCGCTAAGCCGCCAGCTTCATGCCTAGCTGGGCCATCATGCTCGCCGTATCGAAGTAGCGACGCTCCTCGAGGATCTGTCCCTGTGGGTCGCAGCGGACGAAGAAAGAGCCCCGGAGCTCCACCCGCCGGTTCGTGGGGGGAATGGTCCCCGTCGGCCCCGTAAGGGGCCCCTTGTGGGTGCCGGTAAGCACTGCCTCCACGGCCGCCGTGTCGCCTGTGGCCAGGATGTGGGTGGCCGTCATGCGAATGTCCGGGAATGCCTTGATGAACTCTTGCCAGTCCTTCTTGATGGACTCTCGGCCCCTCAGTGGTTGGGGATAGAGTGGGTCGTAGACCGTGGCGCCTGGGGCATAGAGTTCCGCTACGCCCTCCACCTCGTGGCGGTTAAAGGCCTCCAGTCCCTTCCTAATGGCATCCTCGATAGCCATAGCCCTCCCCCTCCTTGATGCAAGATAACCGCACAGTACCATGTACGATGCACAATTGTCAACCAACGTGCTCCCAATTGCGGCTCGATGCCATGCTTGGAATCACCGTTTGAGGATGGATTTCGTAATCACTGGCCGGTTTTCGCCCACGGTGGCGTGATATCTTTCGCTCAGGTAGGGTCCGTGGCGCTGGCGAGCACACCGTGCCCAAAACTGTCCTGCCCTGGCGGTGGTGGCCTGGACAACCCTGCGTGTCAACTCAGACAAGAATGTTACTGAAGGGAGAGTGGTTCACTCATTTAGGAATGTTACCGAAGGGTGGATGCCGCCTCCTTTCGATTGAGTGTCTGGGCAAGGGTAGGGTGCTGCCATAGCCGCT
>JACQUK010000111.1 GCA_016210325.1 Chloroflexota bacterium | reverse complement strand
GCCTTCAGGTGGAGTGGGAAACACGCCGCGGAGACGCTGCCAGCCAGATAATCCGTTATGTGAAGGAACGCGGCATAGACCTGGTGGCGATCTCAACCCACGGCCGCAGTGGGTTGAGCCGTCTGGTCTTCGGCAGCGTGGCCGAGAAGGTGCTGCGCGAGGCGGGCGTGCCGGTGCTGCTCATCAAGCCAGACGGCGAATAGAGTGGGAAGAGCTACACTACAAACCGCCGGTCAAGACGGCGTGTCAATGGCCCTGGTGAGCCTGTAAGCCGAGTTCTGTAGCCCGCGGCGGTTACCCGCTGCGGGGCGGTGGCCATCCCTCTACCCGCCTTGTTGCCAAGGCGGTCTAGCGGCCAACCCGGGGACGGGCCGGGCGCCCATCGTCCCCCTATTGGGCCTTGCTCCGGGTGGGGTTTGCCTTGCCTCCAGTGTCACCACCAGAGCGGTGCGCTCTTACCGCACCATTTCACCCTTACCTGAACCCCGAGGTACCGTCCCTCATCTCTCGTCAGCGCATCCACCCATTGGACAGCACCCCGGGGCCATCGGCGGTGTGTTTCTGTGGCACTTTCCTTCGGGTTACCCCGACTGGGCGTTACCCAGCACCCTGCCCGGTGGAGCTCGGACTTTCCTCCCCCTCAACGGAGGCGGCCACCTGGCTCACCAGGGCCACTTCTATTATACCCCAGGAGTGGACTCAATCGGGCGCCGGTGCCCGCCAGCGAGGTTTACTCCGCAAACAGGATGCGGTTGCAACTGGTGCACCGGACCAGCTCCTGGCCGGACCGTGCGCGTTGCACCACGTGTTGCGGCAGAGCAATACCGCAGGCACGACAGATACCTCGCTCCACTCTGGCCACCGCGATGCCGCCGCGGGTAGATCGCAAGGAGCGGTAAAGCTCCAGCTCCTTCAAGGTGATGGTCTGCTCCAGCCGCGCATACTCCTGCTGCGTTTCTGCCAGTTGCGAGGCCACCTGGGCCTTCTCCTGGAGGAACTGCTGGTGCTCGGCCTGCCATTTCTGCTCCACCGCCCTGGCCTGCTCGGCGGCCTGGCCCAGGGCTGCCTGGGACGCCTCCACCTGCTCCATCACTCCCAGCACCTGGTCCTCCAGGCCAGCCTTGCGTCGCTTCAGGAGCTTGACCTCCTCCTGAATGCCCACCAGCTCCTTGGGATTGGTAACCCGGCCGCCGTACATGCGCCGCTCAGAGGCAGCAATCTTCTCAGCACATTCCTCGATGTCTAGTTCCAGGGCCCGCTGCTGCACGCGCAGCGCCTCGGCTTGCCCCCGGGCCCGGGCCACCTCCTCCCGGGCCTGGCGCACGACGCCGTCGTCAGACAGCCGCACCTCTAGCGAGGCCAGGGCCTGCTGTGCCTGCTGTACCTGTGCGTCCAACTCCTGGAGGGTGTACAACTGGCGGGCTAAGACCATGTGGCCCTTCCTGTGGTCTACGTTGGTCTCATCGGGACGATTGTAGGTGCGTGGCTACGGGGTGTCAACGAAAGCAATGCGGCCCGAAAACAGCGATTGACCCCCGTAGGGCATCCCGACGTGTCCCGATGAATCGGGACACGTCGGGACGAACCTGCCCGCGGCGGACGGTCGGGTTGGGAAACCCGACCTACAGCTTGAATCGCTATTCTTGGGATGCGATACAACGGCGAGATTCCCTTGCGACAGGTGACTACAGCGCCTACACTGAGTCCACAGGCCAGGGTCAGAAGGGCCAGAACCCCCTCTAGCCAGCCTGCTGGGGCAACGGAAATCAGCGGAGGTATGAGCTCAAGAGAGAGGTCGGCGATGCAGCGGCTGGACGACATCAAGGAGCGCTATGAAGCCCTCACCTGGAAGGGGCCCATTGAGGACGAGACAGCCATCAACCCGGCATGCCTGTTGGCCTTCCCCTATGAATACCCAGGGAGCGACGCCGAGGTCCAGATCGAAACGGGCGAGTTCACCGCAGTATGCCCGTGGACCGGTCTGCCGGACCTCGGCACCCTGACCATTCGCTACGTCCCCGACCGCCTGTGCATCGAACTGAAGTCGCTGAAGTACTACCTGCTGTCTTATCGCAACGTGGGTATTGTGCAAGAGCACGCCGCCAACCGCATTCTGAGGGACCTGGTGGCGGCCTGCCAACCAGTTCGCATGGCCCTGGCCCTGGACTACCAGGTGCGCGGGGGTATCCACACGGTAGTCAATGTGAAGTGGGAGCGAGAGGAGAACCCCGGCCAGTCGGCTAGCCAGTAGCTACACCGTGTTTTCAACACATCCGCAAAGTCAGCCGTCAAGCTCTGCCGGTACTCCCTACGGAAGCCGCTCAAACTCCTCAGCAGAAAGTCGCACATCCTTGAGGATCTTCCCCAGGATACCCCTTCCGAGTTCCCTGCCCTTATGTATCGGTACCGTTGTCCATCTACCGTCGTCATGGTGATAAACGGCATGGCTGCCGCTCTGCCGCACAGGGACAAACCCCAATCTCTCTAGCACTCGGGTTACGTCTTCCGGCCAGGCCGGAATGAGCCTAGGCAACTACCCGAACCTCGTCAATGGCGACTTCTATCGGGATGGGCTCCCCCAGATCTCTTCGGGCTTCAATATGGAGACGGATAGCATCCTTAATGTTTGCTAGTGTCTCTTCGTAGGTTTCCCCTTGGGTATGACACCCTGAGAGCAGCGGGACTGAGGCCACATAGAGCCCGTCCTCATCACGCTCCACCACTACGGTAAACTTGTAGTCTGGCATCTCCCTCACCTCCACGGGGTATCACCATCCGGCGACCTTCGTCCGCATTGTACCATCAATGTTTAGCCAAGGTTCTCCGCTGAGTAGAGGTGAATAAGGCCGAGAGTGCGGAAGCGCAGGGCAAAGACAACCCGCCCGCCCTTCAACGTGCTCAGGGCGAGCGGGTTGTCGTGCTGCGACGCAGGCAGGTCAGAGGGCGCTACTCCACTTTGAGCGCCATGGTGCCTGAGAGGTCCAAGTGGATGCTGGGTCCCATCGTGCTGGTCAAGTAGAGCGAGCGGAAGAACTGGCCCTTGACCGCCTCCGGCTTCATCCGGTTGATGGTGTCCACCACCGCCACCAGGTTGCCCAGCAGGTGCTCAACAGAGAAGCTGGCTTTGCCAATGGACAGGTGGATAATGGCGGTGCGGTCCATGCGGAACTCCATCCGTCCGCCCTTGGCTTCGGCGATAGTACGGGGAAGGTCCTGCGGCGGGACCACGGTGCCAGTCCTCGGGTTGGGCATGAGGCCACGCCGCCCCAGGACCCGCCCCAGGCGGCCGATGCGTCCCATCATGTCAGGGGTGGCAATCGAGACCTCGAAGTCCACCCACCCCTCTTGCTCAATGCGGCGGATGATGTCGTCATCGGCGACGTAGTCAGCGCCTGCCTGCTTTGCGGCAGTGGCCGCCTCGCCTTGCGCAAAGACCAGCACCCTCTTGGACTTGCCGGTGCCGTGGGGCAGCACCACCACCCCGCGCAACATCTGGTCGGCGTGACGCGCGTCAGCGTTGGTGCGGATGTGCAACTCCACCGTCTCATCGAACTTGGCGGTGGCGAGCTTCTTGACCAGTTCGACCGCTTCCGCCGGTGCGTAGGTCTTGCTGCGATCGATCAGCTTGGTAACCTCACCGTACCGCTTGCCGTGTGCTTTCCCCAGAGCTGGTCGTGTGGTCATATCAACCCTCTACCACCTCGATGCCCATGCTCCTGGCGGTGCCTTCCACCACGCGCATGGCTGCCTCTAGGCCGTTAACGTTGAGGTCCGGCAACTTGACCTGCGCAATCTCCCTGATTTGGGCGCGTGTCACCTTCCCCACCATCTGGGTCTGGACCCCACTCCCCTTCTCCACCGCTGCCGCCTTCTTCAGGAGGTCCGACGCCGGCGGGGTCTTGGTGACAAAGGTGAAGGAGCGGTCCTCAAAGATGGTGATCTGCACCGGGACCACTGTGCCCTTCTGGCTGCTGGTGCGGGCGTTGTAGTCCTTCACAAAGGCCATGATGTTGACCCCGTGCTGGCCCAGCGCTGGGCCCACAGGCGGTGCAGGGGTTGCCTCCCCCGCAGGGATCTGGAGCTTCACGATTGCTCGTACTTTCTTAGCCATTCTCCTGCCTCAATGATGGTCAACCTTATACAGCGTTCCTGCCCTGGCACCGTGGGACCCCGGCAAAGAAACAGCGCAGACGGACCTCGCCTGCGCTTTCGCGGCTCCTCTTCAGCGAGGCCTCTTCGCCTCTCCCGCCGGTGCCCACGTAGGGACGGCGGTCCCTTGTTCCCAGCAACTTTGGTGTTCTAGCCGATCCGCTCTACCTGAAGGAAGTCCAACTCAACCGGCGTCTCCCTGCCAAAGAAGGAGACAAGGACCTTCATCTTCCCCCTCTCGGGGTCAATCTCGTCCACAATCCCGATGAACTCCTTGAAGGGGCCATCAACGATTTTCACGTGCTGGCCCTTGGCGAACCCCACCTTGGCGCGGGGCTGCGCTGACTCCATCCGTTGGAAAATGGTCTGCACCTCTCGCTCGGTCAGCGGCAGGGGCCGCGTACGCTTGTCACGCTCCTCGTCCGCAGAGATGAAGCCAGTGATGCCGGGGGTGTTGCGGACCACGTGCCAACTCTCATCATCCATGACAAGCTTGACCAGCACGTAGCCTGGGAAAAGACGCTCACGCTTGGGGGTGCGCTTCCCCTCCTTGATCTCGATAACCTCTTCTGTTGGGACCACCACCTCGAAGATCTTTTCCTTCATGTCCATAGAGTTGATACGTTGCTCTAGATTCTTCTTGACCCGCTCCTCCATCCCGGAGTAGCAGTGCACAATGTACCAGTGGGCCACCGGGGCGGCCTGCTCAGCCCCCTTCTCGCCCTTTTCCTGGACCGTCTTTTCCTGGGCCACCACGCGCCTCCTGCCTGCCCCTGAACCCATCACTTGGCATACATGCCAGCGCCCGCTGACCGCCGAAGCTCCATGGCCGGCCTCTTAGCCACCGAGAGCGTAACGGCTCAGCACCGTAAAGATAAAGTCAACGACGCCAATCCCCAAGCCCACCGCCATGGAAATGGCAATGACTGCGACGGTGAGCCGCATCGTCTGCTCGCGGGAGGGCCAGGTGACCTTCCCCAGCTCACCCCATACCTCTCCAAGCAGCCGCCAGCGTAGGGCCTGTTGGCCCACCTGGGCCATTGAACGCCCAACCGCGCCACTGCGAGCTGGCTCCCTGGCCACGGCTACCGCACCTCACGGTGAGCTTGGTGCTTCCGGCAGCGCGGGCAGTACTTGCGCAACTCCAGCCGCTGGGGGTCGCTCCGGCGGTTCTTGCTGCTCAAGTAGTTCCGCTCGCGGCACTCAGAGCACGCCAGGGTGATAAGCACCCGATCGGCCTTCTTGGCCATCCTCTACCACCCTACTCGATAATCTTGGTGAAAACGCCAGAGGCGACCGTGCGTCCGCCCTCGCGAAGGGCGAACCGCAGCCCCTCCTCCAGGGCCACGGGGTACATTAGCTTGATGCGCATCCGAATGTTGTCACCCGGCATCACCATCTCCACCCCCTCCGGGAGCTGGGTCTCGCCGGTGACGTCGGTGGTCCGGATGTAGAACTGCGGCTTGTAGCCGGTGAAGAAGGGGGTGTGTCGGCCGCCCTCTTCCTTGGACAGCACATAGACCTCGGAGTCGGCGACGGTGTGTGGCTGGATGCTGCCGGGCTTCGCCAAGACCTGGCCCCGCTCCACATCCTCTCGCTCAATGCCTCGCAGCAGCACACCAACGGCATCACCAGGTTCCGCCTCGTCCAGCAGCTTGTGGAACATCTCCACGCCGGTGACTACCGTCTTCCTGGTCTCCCGGAAGCCGACGATCTCGACCTCCTCGCTGACTTTGAGGGTACCGCGCTCCACCCTCCCGGTGACCACGGTGCCACGGCCCTTGATGTTGAACACGTCCTCAATGGGCATGATGAAGGGCTTGTCCTTGGGCCGGGGCGGCACCGGGATATACTCGTCCACAATATCCATCAGCTTCAGGATGGGCCCGCACCACTGGCATTCCTGCTTGCCACAGCCGCACTCCGTAGCTTTGAGAGCGCTCAAGCGCACCACAGGGGTCTTGTCGCCGGGGAATTGATAGCGGGTCAGCAGGTCGCGGACCTCTAGCTCCACCAGCTCTAGCAACTCGGGGTCGGTCATGGCATCCACTTTGTTCAGGGCCACCACAACGTAAGGCACGTTTACCTGACGGGCCAGCAGAATATGCTCGCGGGTCTGCGGCATGGGGCCGTCAGGCGCGCTCACCACCAGAATGGCGCCATCAATCTGGGCCGCGCCGGTGATCATGTTCTTGACGTAGTCGGCGTGGCCCGGGCAGTCCACGTGCGCGTAGTGCCGCTTCTTCGTCTCGTATTCCACGTGGGTGATGGAGATGGTCAAGCCACGGGCCCGCTCCTCGGGCGCCTTGTTGATTTCGTCGTAGGAGGTGAACTTGGTGGGGTTCCCAGATTGCGCCTGCAACACCTTGGTGATAGCCGCAGTCAGCGTGGTTTTGCCGTGGGCCACGTGGCCGATGGTGCCAATGTTGACGTGCGGCTTGCTGCGAATAAACTTCTGCTTGGCCATGCGACCATTCCTCCTTTAGTGGAGCCCACAGGCGGGATCGAACCGCCGACCCCGTTCTTACCAAG
>JACQUK010000108.1 GCA_016210325.1 Chloroflexota bacterium | reverse complement strand
GTCGGGACGACCTACAGATTGAATCGCTTTTCTTGGGGCGCTTTCTCGCGCCAACGCCCGCGAGGAACGTTCGAGGGCTGCTCCTCACGGCCTGGGGCGGGAGCACCACCAGGCTTCAGGCAGTCAGGGGACCAGGTGCTCCTCGGTCTCGTCGCGGTGTTTCTTGAGGTAAGGCATGAAGGGGGTGCCACCGGTGCCCACGGCGGTGGGGTTGTACTGGCTCCGCTGGCTCTGGCGCAGGATATAGAGGGCAGCATATTCCAGGTGCTTGGCGCGGAACCGCGTGATCCCGCTGACGCAATCGTTGTAGGCAGTGCGCAACACCGGGTGTCGCCGATGGTTGTCCAGCACGCAAGCGCGCACCGAAGGCCCCACTTCAATCGCCTCAATGAAGGCCCTGTGTCCCGGCGGCATGTACTGGCGCATCTCCATCAGGTAAGGACGCAGCGGGTCATCCTTGTGGCCTATCCCCAGCGCGGCGTCCAGCGTTGGGATGATGGAGCTCTGGGCCGCGGTGGAGCCGCGGGACTGCTGTGGCCTGGCCCCGTAGTCCTCCACGCCATCGTAGACCACACCGTTGGGAAGCCCGGGGTTGTCTTTCCAGCCATGAAGGTAGGGCCTGACGCGGTTGTAGTAGATGTAGGGGTCGCAGTGCTCGGTCATGCGGAGGAGGGTGCTGTTCATCTCCTCCAGGGCGGCTGCCACTGTGGTGATCTCCTGCTCAAGCTGCGCCAGGTCCCCGGACGCCACGGCGGTCTGCGCATTTGCAACCGCCTTGATGGCCGGGGCCGCCTCTGCTTCGATTTCAACGTGGACCAAGACGAACCACTCCTCGTCCAGACCGCCCAGGAAGCTCTGGAGGAGGACGATGTTGCCCAGGGCAATGGGCCCTGCGGGGTCCAGCCGCCGCCAGTTGTGGAGCGAGTAGGAGGCGTAGGACAGGACTGGCGGGCGGCCCAGGCGCTTCGCCACCTGGTGCCACGGCACTGCCACCCCGGCCGGGATGTGGTCCGCCGGCGTCGCGTCACCCCAGACGTACCCGTGCCCGAAATAGGAGAGCAGGAGCATGGCCCGCTGGTGCTGGGCGTCATCCGGGAGCACGGAAGTATCAAGGACGGGCAGGTCATCGAGGTACGCCCGTAGCCTGCGCGCCGCCAGGAGCCTGGGCATATTCTGTGCTAGCTCCTCCCAGGCGGCGAAGGAGGGAGGCAACCGAGGGAGCGGATCAGGGAACGGCAGGAACCCGCGGTCTGGGTGGACCCCGAAGGGTTCCAGAGCCGGGACGGGCGTTGGTGGACGTGCCATTTCCGTCATGGCAGCAAGACTCCCCTCTAAGCTGCCTTGGTAAAGGGGTACCCTTCCATGTCAGCGAAGACCAGACCGCTGTCCTGTTCCACCTCTTCGTGCTCGATGGAGCGGTAGAGGCCGATGACCGTGGGGTCGTGGAACGCCTGCTCCTCCGCCGTTGCCTTGGCCGGGAGGGCCATCCGCTGGATAAGCTCGAAGAAGAACCCGGCCTGGTATGCTGTCGGGTCAATCTGGCTGCGGCGGCGGGCCAGAGGCTTGGTGAAGCACTGCAAGAGCGGCCCGGAGTGGTCCTTGCCCTCGTGCATGATGTCTTCAACGACGATGGGCGCGCTGGAGACCTGCCGCACCCTCCGGAGGCGGAACTGCACGCCACGTCCCATCAGCTCTGCCAGGGTTGCCCTGAGGTCATCGAACCGAATGGCAATGTGTTGGACAGCGTGGTCGCCGTGGGCCCCCACGTACGTGGAGACCTGGGAAGGGCGCTCCCGGCTGACCCCCTCCACCAGGGCAACGACCCACCCCCCACGCTGGAGGGCCACCGTCTTCATGGCCGAGTATTCGCCAAGGATCTCCTTTTTGGGAACGTAGATGGTCTCGAACCCCAGGCCCTGGTACAGCTCCCGCCACGGCGCCAGATCACGGACAGCGATGGCAAAGTGGTCCACGCCACGGCACTGCCACGGGGCCGGGGTGGTGGCAATGGGCCGGCCATCAAGTCTTTCTGCCAACCCCCAGGACACGGTGCTCTGGAGGGGAAGCGCGAGCCGGAACGTCCGAGCCCTTCCCAGGGGGTCAAGGATGGTCTTCAGGGGCGTGCAGCGGACCCGGCCCGCAAGCTCCTGCCAGGCCTTGGCGGCATCGGTTACCAGAATTGTCGCAGAGAAGAGCTGCATGTCACCGTGCTCGGCCAGGAAGCGCCGTACCTCTGGCCCATGCTCGGTGCTGGTGGGGTCCACCAGCAGGACCCTCAGACCGCCGTAGGTCATCGCGGCAGTACCCTGGCCATCGGCGCCTCTGCGCGCTGGGTCCACAGCCTGGAAGCCAAGGCGGGCCAGGGTCCGTTGCCAGAAGCCCACTTCCTGGCAGGCAAAGGTGACCGAATCAATGCCTAACGGGTGATAGGTCAATGGCGCGCTCATCTCTTCACCTCCCCCATGCTAGGCTGCAAAATAGACTGCTGGTGTCCTAATTTGATTATAATAGTTCCATGACGGGTTGAAAACCAATCACTTTGCGTGCAGGAACACGAACAGACGGGTGTTGTCGTGCAAAGAAAAGTGGCCGCACATCTGCATTCGTATACCAGTGCATTGCCTAGCAGGTTGGAGAGTTCTTGCGTAGCTTGGAGAGGAGGCGGTCGGTGGCAGGGCTAGCGTTTCAGCCGCAGTGGGTCCGGGGTCAGGCCACGCGCCAGGCGCACGTGGGGCTCCCGGAGGGTACCTATGAGGAGGAACACGGTCGCCATGCCTTCAAGGGCAGGGCCTCGCACCTCTACCGCACCCACCCACCCACGGCATGGGTCCGGGTAGAGGGCGATTTCAGGCCCCGTGCTTTCGACCTCAATGCTCTGAGGGCCGCCGACCAGGCCGACCCGTCGGCAGGGTGGGAGTTGCTGCTGTGGAACGAGGATGTGGCCATCTGCGTCTCGACGCTCTCCCAGCCCATGCCCTATTACCTGAGGGATGCCGACGGCGACCTCTGCTACTTCGTGCACCGGGGCCAAGGGACGCTGGAGACCGACTACGGCCCCCTGAAGTTCAGCAGGGGCGACTACCTTGTGGTCCCCAAGGGCACTACCCATCGGCTCGTCCCTGACGGGGGGGACAGTTTTTTCTACATCATCGAGGGGCGCGGCGAGCTTCGCCTGCCCGACCGGGGCATCCTGGGCCGACACGCTTTGTTTGACCCTGCGGTCATCGAGACGCCAGACCCTGACCCACACACTGAACAGGGGGAGTTCATCGTGAGGGTCAAGCGCGACCGACGGTACACCACCCTGGTCTACCCGTTCCACCCCCTCGACGTGGTGGGGTGGAAGGGCGACCTGTGTCCCATGCGCCTCAACGTGGCCGATTTTCGGCCAGTGGTGTCACCCCGCTACCACCTGCCGCCTAGTGTGCATGTCACGTGGGAGGGCGATGGTTTCGAGATTGGCACCTTTGCGCCGCGGCCCCTGGAGACGGGGGACCCAACGGCCCTCAGGGTGCCCTTTTTCCACGCCAACATTGACAACGATGAGGTGCTCTTCTACCACCGAGGCCAGTTCTTCTCCCGGGCCGGTATTGGAGAAGGGTTCATCACCCACCACCCGCAGGGCCTTCACCACGGTCCCCAGCCGCAGAGCATCCAGGCCTCCAAGACCAAGGAGTCTACTGACGAGTACGCGGTGATGGTAGAGGCGGAGCGGCCGCTGAGGGTGGAGCCGGCGGCGCTGGCGGTGGAGGTGGAAGGGTACGCCACGTCGTGGGCACGTGGGCTAGGGCTGGTTACTTGACCATGAGCAGCTCCTGGTACTGCGCTTTCCCGTCACTCTGTACGAGGCTGTGTTGACATTCTGCCGTTTCCTCCGCTCGTGGTGAGCCCGACTTGTCGAGATTCATCGGGACTTGTCGGGATCGAACCATGATGCTTCGACAAGCTCAGCATGAACGGCATTCAAACCCGCTCACCCTGAGCTGGTCGAAGGGCGAGCGGACAATGTCAACAGGACCTAGGAAGTTCGCCGAGCCCGACGAACGAGGGCCGTGACAATGACAATTCGTAAACGTACTTCGGAGACAGGACACTAGAGCTTGATTATCCCCGCCTGGAGCGCCTTGGTTACCGCTTCGGTACGGTCCTTGACGTCCAGCTTCTGGAAGATGTTCCCCACGTGGGTCCGCACCGTCCCTTCGGTGATGGAAAGGGCGACAGCGATCTCCTTGTTTGTTGCACCGGTGGCTATCAGGCGCAGCACCTCCAGCTCTCTCTCCGACAGTGGTGACTGGCCCCCGGTGCTGCGAGCAAGCTGGACAAGGCGTTCCAGGACCTTCTGGGTCACAGCCGGGTCAATGAGGGACCCCCCAGCGGCGACGGCGTGCACGGCACGGAGCAACTCCTCCTGAGAGACCGTCTTCAGAAGGTAGCCCTCAGCCCCGGCCTCAATGGCCTGGAAGATGTCCTGGTCATTCTCGTAGGCGGTAAGGACGATGAACTTTGCCCGCTGGTCGGTGCTCTTGATGCGGCGTATGGCGTCAACCCCATTGAGGCCAGGCATGCGTAGGTCCATGAGGATGACGTCAGGCCGCAGCTCCTGGGCCTTCTCGATGGCCTCCAGACCATTCTTCGCCTCGGCCACCGCGACGTCGTTTTGGGATGCCAGGATGGCAGCCAACCCTTCCCGGACCATGGGGTGGTCGTCAACGATGAGGACTCTTATAGGAGCCATTGGGACCCATCCATCATTAGCCATCCTCATTCCTGGGCCCCGTGCCCCAGCTATGGAGTAGGTAGCACTACCTCGATGGTTGTCCCTTCCTCCTTCGTACTGCTCACGGTCAGGGTCCCGCCGAGGAGGCGTGCCCGCTCGCGCATCCCCAGCAAGCCCAGGCCCTTTCCCACCGAAGGCGCTTCCACTGCCGCTGCATCGAAACCAACGCCATTATCGCGCACCTGCAAGGAGACGGCATCGGTGGAAAAGGCCAGGGTTACCTTGACCTCGGTGGCCCGGGCGTACCGCCTGGCGTTGATCAGCGCCTCCTGGCAGATGCGGAGCAGGGCTGACATCACACTTTGAGGCAATGGCCGCGCCACGCCGGATACGCTGAAGGATGCTTTCTCTGCGCGCGGCTCAGCGAACTGCCGGACCTCTTCTGCCAGTGCATCCACGATAGTGCCGTGCTCCAGGGCGCGTGGCAGCAGGTTCCAAAGCGACCGCCTGGCCTCCTGTAGGCTCTCCTTGGCCAGCGCCTTGGCCCGGGCCAGTCGGTGGCGGGCCGCCCCAGCGATGCCGTTCAGGTCTGCCTCCGTTGCCTCGATATGAAGGACGATGCCTGCAAGGCCCTGGGCCAGCGTGTCGTGCAGCTCCCGGGCCATGCGGTTACGCTCCTCCAGCACAGCGACTTCGCGCATCTGGCGAACAAGCTCTTCATGTTCTCGCTTGCGTTCGCTGATGTCAGCTACGACAGCCAATACACCGCTGACGTCTCCCTGAGCGTCGCGCAGCGGCGCAGTCCAGACGGCAACGTCAATAGAAGCGCCATCCTTCCTCCTGCGCTTCGTCTCCCAACCGCTGAGCATCTCCCCATTCATGGAGTGTTCCAGTCTGGAGTTGAACGCCGCCTCATCCCCTTTGGGGACCAGCGGGTAGAGGTGTCCCAGGACTTCGTCGGAGCGCCAGCCGAAGGTCTGCTCCGCGGCTGGGTTCCATATCCATACCTTCGCTTCAGCGTCGAAGGCAACAATGGGCAGGGGCGATGCCTGGACCAACGCGTTGAACTGCTGGCTAGCCTCCCACAGCGCCTGCTCCATCTCCTTGACCTGGGTGATATCGCTGCTGTAGAGGTAGCCGACTCCCTGGGCTGGGATGCCGCGGAGGACAAGCTGAAGAGTCCGCTGCCCGACCTCAGTCTCGCGCGTCAGCGCCAGGCCGTCCCGTATGCATCGCCCCAGGTCCACATCCGCCAGGCCCGGCAGCAGCGTGGCCAGGTTAGCACCTTGCTTTGCTTCTTCCCCAAGGAGGGTTGCGGCGACCCGATTGGCAAAGACGATCTCCCCACGAGCATCGAAACGGAGCAGCGGGTTGGGGGTGAACTCCGCTAGCATGGCCATCTCGTTCAGCAGGTTCAGCGCCTGCTTGTGTTCCGTCACGTCCCGGATGGTCGCGACGACACGACGTCCCCCGGGGGTTTCAATAGCAGCGGCGGTAAGCTCTACGTCAATGGCCCTGGTCGCTCTGGTGGTGCACTTCAACGTCTCGGTGCGGCTGCGGCCTTGCTCCAGGATGGACGATGTGAACGTGCGAAGCCTGAACGCCTCAGGGAAGATGCAGGAGATGGGCGTGGAAGCCAACTCCTCACTGGAGAAGCCCAACAAGGCACACGCAGTGCCGTTGGCGTCCAGGACACGGTCCTGCGCCGGGTCCAGAAGGAGCGCGGCCTCGTTCCGGTGTCCGTACTCCTTGGGGAGCCGGTAAACGCCAGCCTCTTCTGGAGGGTGCGCCTGCGCTGGCTGCGGCAGCCTGTTGCCGCTGCGGACGACGATGACGACGAACCGCTGGCCCTCGGCCTTTACATCAAGGAGGTCCACCGTGGCAGAGGATGTTGCGCCGTCTTGTCTCCTGAACTGGAACTCCTGGGTAGCACCATCGGTGTGCGCGGTGCGGCCCAGCACTTCCCTCACCCGGTCCCGCTGCTCCGGCATGAAGAGGTCGCGGAAGGGTAGTCCTACCAGGGCCTCGGCATCGTACCCCAGCATCCGGGCGAACGCGGGGTTGGCGAAGCCTATCCTGCCGGAATCAGCTTCCACAGCGCAAAGCCCATCCCGGGCTTGTTCTGCCAAGGCCTTGTACAGTCCAGCCGATGTGTCGCTAGCAACGGTACTCTGGATAGACCATAGCATCGTGCTGCCCTCCCCGTGGCTCTGTGTGGGGGGCCGTGCTCTCCATACTCGCACTGGCCCTGGCCCAGCCAGTCCGGTAGGCTGACGACCGCTGTGTGCCCACGAGCCCGGTGTCCATCACCAAAAGCACACGAGCTTGCGGGCGATTTCGCTCCGGAATAAGTCCCATTTTATGCCTTCTTGTCCACAAGATAAAGGGGTACAACCAAAGATGCAAGCACAGAGACAGGTTGTTCCCAAGTTGTTACTAGAGCCCGTCCGGAAACTCGTTTTCCGCCGTCTGAAGTGGAAGGCATTTTGCTCCTGCCACGACGCGTCGGGGCAGGGGGGTGGAAAAGGTTTCCGAATAGCATCCAGCAAATAGACACCGGGTTATGACATCGGCAGCGCCGAGGTCTCACATTGCACCGATGGTGCCAGTTACTGGCGGGATACCACAGGGTTGCGCTGGAATAGGATAGGGATAGGTTGAGTATCAAATTATCCTCGGTGTCTCCTCGTGTTCCAACCCTCGCGTGGCTGGGCCACCACCAGGGCTGCGGTAGCACAGGCACACCGCCGTCGCCGAAGACCACAGCCCAGGTGGTGAGGCGGCAGGCGTGGTGCGAGCGGGCGAACAGTGCTGGCGGCCTGTCCGTTGGGGGCCCGCTGCCGCAGCGAAGGTGGTTTCCGCCGGGTCTTTCATGCGAACGAGCGCCGACGGGAAGCCCTGACTGAAGGAGCCAGTGACTTGGAGGGGCAGGAGTTCTCGCCTATAATACTCACTTGTGCTCCGGGGGGAGACCATCGTCCTCGGGGAGTCGGGCGGAGGGCGTGCCCTCCCTTTCAGGCCGTAGATGCGTGGATACCAGACAAGCTTCGTCTACCAGGACAGAGCCTGGGACAGCGTGGCGTGCGTACCTTCGGTATACGATAGTCGCCCAACTCCTCACCGCCGTGGGCTTTGGGTTCGTCTCTCCCCTCATGCCCCTGTTCATCCAGGACCTGGGAGGGTTTTCACCGCGCGAGGCGGCCCTCTGGGCTGGGGTCCTGACGGGTTTGAGCGGCATCATCATGGTCTTCGCTGGCCCCATCTGGGGGGCCCTCTCCGACTGGTTTGGCTACAAACGCAACGCCCTGCGCGCCTCCTTTGGCACCTTCGCGGTTATCGCCCTAACTGGGGTCGTCCAGAACCTACCTCAGCTTTTCGTGCTACGGTTCCTGATGGGCGCCGTCAGCGGGGTATCGCCAGCCCTCATGGGCCTGGTGGCCAGTCTGGCGCCTCGGTCCAGGCTCGCCTTCACAGTGGGCGGGTTGTATGGCGCCGCCTACCTGGGCAGCGCCATCGCGCCACTGGTCGGTGGCGTCTTTGTGGACTGGCTGGGGTTTCGGGCTGCGTTCTTCTTCTCCGGTGGTCTGATCGGCCTGGGTGGCCTGCTGGTCTTGCTGAAGGTAAAAGAGACCTTCCACCCGGAAAGCGGAACGCGGCATGACCTGCTTGGACTGTGGAGGGGGGTCCGCGAGCTGGCTGCCATGCCCGGCGTACGAGGGGCGCTCTTGACTCTTTTCCTTGCAACACTGGCACCCAACCTTGTGTACACAGTACTGCCGCTATTCCTGACGACCATAGACCCTGGCGGGGGCGCCACGGGGGTCGGGGTATTCTTCACCCTGCTGGGACTGGGTACCGCCGCCTCTGCCTACAGCACCGGGGCCCTGGGAGCGAGGCTGGGGCTGGGGAGGGTCTTCCTGCTGGGGTGCCTTGGCGCAGCGCTGGGGGCCTTTGGCATGATGGCGGTGGACTCCTTGGTCGTGGCGCTGGGGCTTGGAGTGGTGTTGGGGCTGAGCGTGGGAGTGCTCACGGCGTCGGCGGCTGCACTGATGGGGCTGGTGGCCCCGCCCAACCGGCAGGGGGCTAGCTTTGGCCTCATGCAAAGCGCCAACTCCCTGGGCTTTGGGCTGGGGCCGCTTTTTGGGGGCGTCATCGCGAACCTCTTGGGACTACGCGCCCCCTTCCTTGTGGAGGGAGTGCTCTTTCTCTTGCTGGGCGCCCTGGCCCTCCGCGGCAAGCGGGCGGCCCGCGGTGCAACGTGACAGCCGGTCGCAAGACAGACTGGACCAGGCCCAAAACGCTTCCTATTGCGCAACCCTCGCACGGCGGGATCTGACTGGCGTCTCATGGAGGCATTCTGATGGTGCAGCGCAGTTTCGGGATAGTTTGTAATGCCTGCCCCCAGGTCTATACTTACGCGCAGACCGCGTGGCGAGGACCGCAGCGCGGCGCGCACTAGCGCCGCCAGCTCACGAGGAAATGGCGCTTGGGCAATCTGGCCTGCCAGGACCTTGGGCATACCAGGTTGCAGGTCGAAGGGGTAGACACACGGGCGAAGCGAGGAGGGAACTGTGCTGGACTTGCTCATCAAGGGTGGCATGGTCATTGACGGCACGGGCAACCCGGGGTTCTACGCTGCCGTGGGAGTCGAGGGCGACCGTGTCCGCATCCTGCGCGGGGACGTGTCGGCGGTCGAGGCGCGCCGCACGGTAGACGCTGCTGGCAAGGTAGTGTGCCCCGGCTTCATTGATGTCCACGCCCACTCGGGGCTGGTCATCTTGTCTGAGCCGAGGCACGAGCCCAAGGTGCGCCAGGGCGTCACCACAGAGCTTATCGGTATTGATGGTAACTCCTACGCCCCCTTCCACAGCCACGAAGACTTCCTGAGGTTTGTGGAGCTGAACTCCGGGTTGGATGGCAACCCGCCACTGCCGGGCGGCTGGTCGAGAGTCTCCGAGTACCTGTCCATGTTCGATCACAAGGTTGCTATCAACATCGCCTATATGGTGGGGAACTCACCGCTGCGTATCGGCGCAGTAGGCTGGGAGCAACGCGCCGCTACGGGCCACGAAATGGAGGAGATGAAGGGACTTCTGCGCGAGGCGATGGAGGATGGGGCCTTCGGGCTCTCGACCGGGCTGGACTACCCGCCCGGCTCCTACGCCGATACGGCCGAGCTATCGGAGCTGAGCAAGGAGGCGGCGCGCCTGGGCGGCATCTATCACACCCATGTGCGCTACGGCCTGGGCGACCGCTACCTGGACCCCTTCCGCGAAGCCATTGAGATTGGCCGACGCAGCGGCGTCTCCGTCCATATTACCCACCTGTACCAGCGTGTCACCAGCGCCGGGGGCGCCGGGCGCCTGTTGGACCTGGTGGAGCAGGGCCGCGCTGAGGGGCTGGATGTAACCTTCGACAGCTACCCGTACCCCTATGGGAGCACACGCCTCCTGATCGTCTTCCCTGAGTGGGCACAGAACGGCGGCCCCGAACGGCTCAAGGAGGTGCTTCGCTCCCCCGAGGGCCGTGCCCGCCTGCGCCAGGAGGTGCGACCGCGGGCGGCGACCTGGGACGATATGTGGCTGACCTACTTCAAGCGCCACCACAACCACCGCTTCGAGGGACGCTCGGTGGCCCAGGTAGCGGAGGCTATGGGGAAGGAGGTGGTGGACGCCATCTGCGACCTGCTGCTGGACGAAGACCTCCAGGTCTCCTTCGTGATGGCAGGCGCCAATGCCCAGACGCTGCCAGAGTTCGTGCGACACCCCCTTTCAATGGTAGGCAGCGACGCCCTCCTGCTTGGCGACTTCCCCAGCCCCCGCAGCTACGGCTGCTTCCCGGTGATCCTGGCGGAGTTCGTGCGTGAGAACCGCTTCCTCTCCCTGCCAGATGCCATCCGTAAGATGACCTCTTATCCTGCGCAGCGGCTGGGGTTGACCGGCCGGGGCATCCTCCGCGATGACATGTTTGCGGACATCGTGGTCTTCGACGCCGAGCGCGTCAAGGCGCCGGCGACACGGCAGCAGCCCAAGCAGTTCCCCATTGGCATCGAATACGTCATCGTCAACGGTCAGGTTGTCGTCGAGGAAGGGAAGCACACTGGCCTCCTGCCTGGCCGAGCTCTGCGTCGCGGCAAGCTGTAGAGAGGACGGTCCCCTGCGCCTTGTCGTGTGGCAAAGTGCGGTTGAGGCCTTGCTATGCAACGCATGGGTGTAGCCTTCGCCAGTGGCCTGACGCCAACAGAGGTAGTGGAGTGCGTCCAGCTTGCGGAAGAGCTGGGCTATGAGTCGGCCTGGATGACCGAGGGGCACGCTGGCGACGGGTTCTCCATCCTCACCGCCTGTGCTCTGGCCACGAAACGCATACACCTCGGCACTGGCATTAGCAGTGTCTTTGTTCGCAGCGCGCCCACCATCGCCATGGCGGCCGCGTGCGTGGACTACTTCTCCGGCGGGCGCTTCCTCCTTGGCTTAGGCTCAAGTCACAGGGTCCAGGTGGAGGGGGAGCATGGCCTGGGCTTTGTGCAGCCGGTCCAGCGCTTGCGGGAGTGCGTGGAGATCATCCGAGAGCTGCTGCGCGAGGGTGCAGTTTCCTACCAGGGGAGTGTTTATAGCATCCAGCACTTCGACCTGTGGTTCCAACCGCTGCGGAGAGAGGTCCCCATCTACGTTGCGGCGGTGTTCCCCAAGATGCTCCAGATCGCTGGCGAGATGGCCCAGGGAGTGCTGCTTACCTGGTGTACCGTGGAGCACGCCAGGCACGCTGCCGCAGAGGTGGCCCTTGGTGCGTCGCGGACTGGGCGGAGTCCTGAGCAGGTGGACATCGCGGTGCTGCTGAGCTGCTTTGTGTCGCAGGACAAGGAGGAGGCGCGGGACCGCATGCGCCAGCCCATCGCCTTCTACGTCGCACGATTTCCCCGCTATCGCCGGCTGATGGCACAGGCCGGCTTTTCGGAGGAGTTGGAGAGGGTCCGGGTGGCCTGGCTGAGTGGGGACCGCGACGGGGCCTTGCACCTTGTCCCCGCTGGCCTCATTGACAGCGTTTCGCTGGTCGGGGCAGCCGAAGCCTGCCAGGAACGGATCAGCACCTACCGTGAAGCTGGCGTCAGGCTCCCCGTCATCCTGCCTCGGGTTGCTGGCCCTTCTGCCAAGCAGGAGGCGATGCACATCATCAGGGCCTGTGCACCGCGCTAGCGGGGGGCTTCAGGCTGGACGTTTGCCCAGCGCTGCGCAACCCAGGCCAACTGCTCCCGCAGCACGGTCTTGGCGAACTTGCCGACACTGGTCTTGGGTATCTGGTCCATGATGACGATCTCGTCCGGCAGCCACCACCTGGCGACTCGCTGCGCCAGGAAGTCTCGGACCTCCTCCGCGTCGAGTTGCCCACGGTACTCTGGCTTGGGGACCACCACAGCTACCGGCCGCTCCTGCCAGTGTGGATGGGGCAGCCCGACCACCGCGGCCTCCAGCACTTTGGGGTGCGCCATGATGGCGTTCTCCAGGTCTATCGAGGAGATCCACTCGCCCCCTGACTTCACCAGGTCTTTGGTGCGGTCCACCAGGTGGATATAGCCCTCAGGGTCAATCGTGGCCACATCACCCGTCCTGAGCCAGCCGTCCATGAACTTCTCCTGGCCCTCGGGGTCACGGTAGTAGCTGCCGGTGATGTACGGGCCCCGGACCTGGAGCTCCCCGAAGGAGGCGCTATCCCAGGGCAACTCCTTCCCGCTCTCCAGGTCCACGATTCGGCACTCTACGGTGGGGACAATGACTCCCTGCTTGGACAGGACCGCCAGTTTCTTGTCGTCTGGCCACGCCTCCATAGCGGCCTTCAGCCGGCTGACGGAGCCCAAGGGCGAGGTCTCGGTCATGCCCCAGCCCTGCACCATCTGGATGCCATGCCTCTGGAACCCCGAGATCAAGGACGGGGGCACCGACGAGCCGCCGCAGAGGATGCGGTGGAGTTTCGGCAGCTTCCGTGCGGTGGTGTTCAAGACGTTCAGCACTGGCACCCACAGCGTCGGCACGCCGGCGGAGACGGTGACACCTTCACGGTCTAATAGCTCAATGAGCCGTTCGGCGTCCAGGAAACGGTCGCTGAAGACCTGGGCCGCTCCCACCGTGGCAGCCAGGTACGGGAACCCCCACGCGTTGGCATGGAACATGGGCACCGCGTACATCACCACGTCGCCCTCCAGGAGGCCAACGGCGTTGGGCAGCCCGGCGGCCAGGGTGTGCAGCACCATCGAACGGTGGCTGTACACTATGCCCTTGGGCCTGCCGGTGGTGCCGGAGGTGTAGCACATGGCGGCGGCCCAGCGCTCGTCCACCTGCGGCCATCGGAAGGAGGGGTCGCCGCTGGACAGGAAATCTTCGTAGTCTACGGTATTGGGGAAAGCCCCTGTGGCCTCCGGTCCCTCGTTCATCAGGACCACCAGCTCGACCAAAGGGAGCTTGTGGGCTAGCTTTTCCAGGGCGGGCAGCACCGAGCGGTCACAGAAGATGACCCGGTCCTCGGCGTGGTTGATGATGTACTCCGATTGCTCAGGGAACAGGCGCACGTTGACGGTGTGCAGGACGGCGCCCATGCAAGGGACGGCGAAGTAGCACTCCAGGTGGCGCTGAGTGTTCCAGGCAAAGGTCGCTACCCGGTCGCCAGGCTTGATGCCAAACCTGGCCAGCGCGTCGGCAAGCCGGCGGGCCCGGGAGCTTAGCTCGCCATAGGTGGAGCGAGCGGGCGCTCCCTCAGCGCGCTGGGTAACAATGGGTTTGCCTGGGTAGAGGTTTTCGATGCGCCAGAGGATATGTTGGATGGTCAGCGACACATCCATCATCGTGCTGAGCATCGCCGCATCTCCTGAAGCAGACATTGGTATGGGTAGGCTGTGCGGCGACTTTACCCGGTGCCTCTTCTCTTGTCAACCATTCTCTTGGAACCTAGGCGATTTCTACGAGTTAGTAGTTTCACTCCTGGGTAATAGTGTGAGTTTCGTAAACGGCGGCACACGTGGAGGCTGGGCGTCCGCCCGACGCGCTGTGTGGCTGGCTTTGGGCACGGAGCGCTGGCGCTAGGGCAGGGCAGCCAGTGGGAGGGCCCGATAGAGCCACTGGGTCAGGGCCATGTAGTTACCCGTGATGAGCAGGATGGCGAACCCAGCCATGACCAGGCTGCTGGCAAGCCCCATCCAGGGTATGACCTTCTCCAGGCGGAACAACAGGGGCAACACTCTGGCCATGGCGGTGGCTGCGATGATCAGGGGGATGCCCATGCCCAAGGAGAACAGGAACAGCGTCAAGGCCCCCAGGGCGGCCGAGCCTGACAAGCCAACGTAGACCACCATCGCTACGACCACCGCTGCCCCGAAGCAGGTCATGCATCCGGTGGCAAAGGCCAGGCCAGCGAACATCATCTCCCAGGGTCGGGCGGGCCGGCCGCTGTGGGCCATCTTGGACACCACCGGCATCTTGCACACCAGCGGGGCGCGGACCTTGGCGGCGACTCGCAGCGCCAGGAGGAGGATGATGACCCCCGCGCCGATGCCCAGGTACCGCTGCCATACCTCGAAGTTAGGCGCGCTTCCGAGGCGACCCGCCGCAAAGCCAATCAGCGCACCCGCTGCGGTGTACAACAGGGTGAACCCCAGCACGAAGAAGAAGGCGGCCTTCACCACTGGCATACGGCGTCGGGCCGTCACGGTACCGCTCGCCTCCTGCATGCTGAGGCCACCGAGGGCAGGGATGAAGAAGACGGTAAGCTGGAACAGGCATGGCCACATGGCCGCGATCATGCCGCCAAGGACGGCCAGCACCGACGTCCAGACGAACCGGAAGCCCGCTTGGGCCGGGGCGGTGGCCGCGGCGACGGGGAGATGCCACACCAGGTCCTTCCCTTTGGCCAAGGATAGCTCCATTACCTGGTGGCGCAGCTCGAGTGGCGGCTTGACTGGGAAGCGGACCAGGGTGACCCGGTGGTGGGGCGAGCTGACAATCTGCTCGCTCAGGGCCGGCTGGTACTCCCGTCCGTTCAGCCGCAGTGACACTGGTACAGGATCGGCGGGAAGGTCCGCCGTGTGGAGTCTCTCAGTCACCATGAAAACCGTAAAACGCTCAGGCTGGTACCGCGACGCTGCATCCCCCGGTAGTGAGGCTGTAAAGTAATCGGGCGTGGCGAAGACCGCTTCTACTCTGATGCCCTGTACACCCTGGTACTCCACCCCCGTGGAGGTCCGAGTCAGGCCAAGGGATAACGCTGAGGCCTCTGGTGAGGTGGACGTGGTGGTCAAGGCGGGCTGGACAGTTCCTTCCAGGGGGAGCTGCCAGGTGAAGGTACTCTCGCCCTCCGACCCCAAGGAGAGGGTGAGGATGAGGTTGTGCTCCCCTTGGTCCAGCAACTCCTGGCTCATTCCCTCGGGCATGGGGAAGAGGAGCTGCGAGGAACGGTGCTCGGTCCCGTCCAACAGCACATCAACCTGGTAGGGCTTGATAAGCTCACCGCCGTCCAGCCGCAGGAAGGCCGGCGGAGGCTCGGGCGTCAAGCCGACCTCGTGCTCGTGGTCCGCCTCTTCCAGGAAAAACACCAGGGTAGGCCGCTCAAGGCTGGCCTCGGGCGCCTCCTCGCCCCACGCCTGGAAGAGGACCGGAGGCGCGTAGAGCACGTCTGCGGAGGTTCTCCGGGGCCCACTGCCGTAGCGAGTCAACGAAAGCTGAATCTCCCTGACGCTGGGCAAGGCTGGGTTTGCAGCGTTGGGAGCCGGTACCTGGCTAGCCTCAGGGGAGCCACTACCAAAGGGGGCTTCGGGCTGGTTGCTCCGGACTTGGGTCAGTACCGCAAGCAGCGCCAGGGCAACGGTCACGCTCACCAATGCCTTGCCAGTCCACCGCAGGCGATTGAAGAAGGCCTCCTTAGACTCGGTGCGCCAGAACAGCAACGCGGCCAGGGACACCACGGTCCCCATCTCCAGCACCGAGGAGAGCATGTCTATCGTGCCCACACCTTCCACGTGAGTGGCGTGGGGCCCAAACAGCGGTATGCCGGCAGTGCGGGTTATCGAGTAGAATCCGACCAGCCACAGATTGAGAGATATGCCCGCCAGGAGGTACCAGGGCGCCGCGAAAAGGCGTCCTTTCGGCGCCATAAGGCCAACTGCGTAGAGGCCCTGGAAACTGGCAACCGCCAGGAAGAACCACCCGTAGCCCCACCACTCACTGAAGTGCCCAGGGGCGACTGCCAAGTGGACGGCAGCGGAGCCGAGGGCCAGTACCCCAGCCAGGAGGGCCAGGGGGGCCCGAAAGGTGCCTTTGCGAGAGACCAGTGCTCCGTCCACCTCAAGCCTCCCCTACGGCTGCTCGTTGAGATATTGCAGGTACGCGACCACCGCCGTGATCTCCTGATCGCTAAGCTTGATGAAGCTCATCATCGCCACACCGCCATCAATGGCCGCCCGGACCTGGGCCTCCGACGCGCCCCGGTTGTCGGGTGCACCGACGGTTTTGCTTCCTTTTCCATCCAGCCCGTGGCAGGAGGCGCATCCCACGCCGCCAGCCGTCTTTTCAAAGATGAGTTTCCCCTGCACCAGCAGATCGTTGCCTGAAGAGCCTGCTGGGGTGGTGGGGGCCGCGGCGCCCGTGGGCGTAGCCGTGGCGGTGGCGGTGGCGGTGGCGGTGGTCCGAGGCGTCGGGACTGGCGTCGCCCCACCCGTGGAGCTCCCGCAGGCACTCAGAACGGCAAGTATCCCTGCCAACAGAATGCCGCCGCCCACTAACTTGACCAGGTCCCTCTTCACCGTAGTCAGTCTCGCTTTCTCTTATGGAATGCATGCGCCGTTGGGCGTGCCCTCAGCCCTCCAGGGCTGAGGGCACGCCCGTATCGTTTTGGTTTACTTGGCTGCCGCCGCCTTCGCGGCGTTAGCTTTCATGATCTCGCGCATGGCCTTCTGGGGACCACCATGGTCGGCCAGCACCTCACCAGCCCAGCTCGAGCTGTACTTGACGAACGCGCCTGAGTGGGTGCCCCCACCATGGGGAGAGGGGATGCGGGCCTTCACCGTCTTGGTGTTAAGGTCCAGGACAATGGTCTCCCAGGTCCCGGAGCTGCTCACCCAGAGCTCGTTCACTGCCGGGTCTGGATGGAGGAACGCATGGTCGATGATGGACCCGCCGATGTTGACCGGCTGATTGATTGTGCGCAACGGACTGAAGGTCTTCGCGTCTAGGACCCCCAGTACGCCGCCAGTGTTATGGGTCCCCTCGCCCTTGCCCACGGTCCAGATCTCAGTCTCGTCCCAGTTCAGGGCGATGCCGTAGGGGCCTGCCACACCGGCGCTAATGTTACCAACGACCTCGTTCTTCTCGTCGTCGATCTTGTAGACGCGGCTGCCGTGGCCGTCAACCACGTAGGTGAACTTGCCGTCCGATGTATGGGCGACGCCGATAGGATGGGCCCCCGTGCCTGCGATGACCTTGACGGCGCCCGTCTCCAGGTTGATTTTCGCCATCCCACCAGTGTCTTCGGCAACGTCCTTCCATCCAGTTATCTCAAGCTGTACATACAGGAACTTGCCGGTGGGATCTACGGTCAAGAACGGGTGGCCCATCTGGTATCTGGTATCTTCGTAGGTTATGGCCCTAACGACCCTGTTGTTGTCCTTGGGGTCCAGGATGAAGTGGGGTCCACCGTTGGAACCGAAGCCGTACTCCAACGCAACCCTGTCCCGACCCTGCCAGTCCTTGAACGACATGATGTGGTGAAGCCTTTGTCCGCCTGTGTGCTGGACTATCTTGTCAATCTTTAGGGTTCTGGCATTGATGATGAGGGTCCGAGTCGGGTTTTCCCCGGAGGCCACCTTTTGCGTAAAGCCGATGTAGACCCACTTCCCGTCCGGCGAGACGCCCAGGCCATGAGGCTCCATCGTAATCTCCCCCCCCAGGTCGAACAGCGCCGACGTGACAACCTGCTTGGTGGTGGCGTCTATGACCTGCATGCCCGGAAGCTTGTTGGCCATGGATGGGCGATGATTATAGCCCATGCCCTCGCTGGTCATATACACCATGGGGTGCGCCTTCACATCCCAGGCATCGGGGCCGCTGGAGTCGTAGGTAGCGAGTAGGCCCAAACCTCCTCTGATGGACTCAGTCGTATCCCATCCAGTGGGCTGGGCCCCTGCCGGGGCCGGCTGAAGCTGCCCTGCCTGCACCACGTTGGTGGGTGCCAGGGCCTTGACATCTGCCTGGAGCTTTGTTAGCTCTTGCTCTTTGGTCTGGAGCTGCGCCTTGACGTTGTCTAGCTCCTGTTGGGAAACGCCCCCACCACACGCCACCGCCAGCAGCGCCAGGAGCGCCACCACGCCTGCCAGCAGCAGGGACTTGTGTTCCATGAATGACCGCATGTCGTCCTTTCCTTCCTCTGGAGAATCACCTTTGCGCTGCGTCAGTTGGGTCCACGCTCATTGGCCCATCGTGGCACCCCCTGTGTCCCCAGTCCTTACGTCTCCACCTTTCCGAGGGCGCCTCCGCGCTGAGGGTGCCCCTTTGCCATAGATGGCTGCCAGGAGCTCACTGGGGGTTGTCTGCACCAGGCGCTGCATCCGGTAGACGTTAATGCCCTCCTGTTCCAGCCCCACAGCAACCACTCTCGCCCCCGGGAACTGCTCCAGCAGGCGGGTGACCATCCCCTCGCCCATGGAGGGGTCGCCGGAGTCCAGCACAATGACCTCCGGCGACCACTGCCTGACCTTGGCCGGGGCATTGCCATCCCCCGTTGCTGCGGTGAACAGCTCGATCCCCTCTTCCTTCTCCAGAAGCCGCTGGACGCCGGAAGCCAGAAGCGAGCGGTTGCTGAGCAGGAGGATGCGTTTGGGCGGCATCCTGGAGTCCTCACTATGACTCGACATATCCCTGTCGTCCCCGCAGTTACTATGGACGATAAGCGGCGTTCTTTGAACACCGGAGGTGGCAGTCTTGGCCCCGCCAAACAGAGTAGGCCCCCAGCCTGGGGGCCTACTCTGTTTGGTAGTGGGGTAGTGCGGGTGGGGTCACGGGCGCTGAGGCCTGGTGGAGGGCGTTAGCCGCCCTGCTTGCGGGCGAAGCCGTGCTCCAAGGCCCAGGCCACCACTTGGGCCCGGTTCCGTAGGTGCAGCTTGCTGAGGATGTTCTTCATGTGGTAGTTGACGGTGTTCTGGGAAATGTACAGGGCGGCGGCGATCTCCTTGTTGGTGGCCCCGCGGGCCACCTGGTCCAGCACCTGGTGCTCTCTGTCTGTCAGTCCCACCTCCTCCTCTAGGCGATGGGGCTCTGCCCTGAGCCGCGCGAACTCGTGCAAGAGCCTCTTCGCCAAGCCAGGAGACATAACCGGCTCGCCATGCTGGATGCGGCTCACCAGGGCTGCGAACTCCTCCTCGCGCAGGTTCTTCAGGAGGTACCCTTCTGCACCGCTCTTGATGGCCTCAAAGAGGTCCTGCTCGTCATCAGAAACAGTGAGGATGACGACCTTGACGTCGGGGGATTCGGCCTTGATGGCGCGAGTGGCCTCCAGTCCGTTGAGGTTGGGCATGTTGATGTCCATGAAGATGAGGTCAGGATGGAGCTCCCGGGCCCTGGCAATGGCTTCCTCACCGGTGCCCGCCTGGCTAACCACGTCAAGGCCCCAGGCCTTGAGGAGGGTAGCCAGCCCGGCCCGAAACAGTGCGTGGTCATCAGCCAGGAGAACGCGCATAGGACCAGCCTAGTTGTTTTGAGGGACCGCGATGGGTATCCGCACACGCACCGTGGTCCCTTGCCCGGGCGCCGAATGGATGTTCAGGCTTCCGCCCACCGCGGAGGCCCGCTCGCGCATGGTCTGCAGCCCGAAGCGGGGCCATCCCGTGGACGGGAGGCCGGCCAGGTCAAACCCCTGGCCGTTATCGGCCACCGTGACACAGATGTCACCGCCGTCGCGCTCGAACGAGAGGGTAGCGGCAGTGGCCTTGGCGTGTTTCCTCACATTGGTCAAGGTCTCCTGCACGATGCGCATCAACTGGACCTCCACCGATGGGGCCAGCCGGCACCGTTCAGCCTCTGGGGAGACCTGGATGTCCACCTGGACCCCGGACATCTCCATGTACCGTTCGGTGTATTCCCGCAAAGCGGGGATGAGGCCCCCATTTCGGCTGGCGGCCGTCCTGAGGCCCAGGATCCCTTCCCTCACATCCGCGTAGAGGTCGCGAGCGATGTCCTCCATCTTGGTGAGCTCGGTGCGTGCCGCGTCGAGCTGGCCATCCGAGAGGAGTTTTCTGACGGCCAGGGTCTCGGTGTTGATGTAGCCCAGCAACTGCGCTATCCCGTCGTGCATCTCACGGGCCAGCCGTTCCCGCTCCTGTACCACCGCCAGGTCCTGGACCTGCTGGTATAGGCGCGCGTTCTCGATGGCCAGGGCGAGCCACTCGCCCATGCCTTCCAGGAGACGGACCTCCCTCGCCCTCCTCATCACGTTCTCCGAGAAGGCTGCGACGGCCAGCACGCCCATCAGCTTGTTTTGGTAGCGCAAGGGCAGGGCACAAAACGCATGAAAACCAGCGTCAACCACGCCCTGCCGCAGGAAACGGGTGTCCGATGGCAAGTCATGGCAGACCAGGGGCTCCTGCCCTTGGGCCACCAGTCCCGGCAGGCCCTCGCCGATGCGGAAGTGGGTCCGCTCCATGAAGGCCTCGTGGTGCGTACCCCGGTGGCACCGCATGACCAGCCCGCCATCGCCATCTGCCAGCCAGACCTCGGCAGCATCGGCCGAGACTACCTCAACGATGGTGTCCAGGGAGGTGCTGAGCAACCGGTCAAAGTCGGAGGGGGAGGTAACAACCTTGCCCAGCGCCAGGAGGGCGCTAAGCTCCCTGTTCTGGAGCTGAGACTGCTCATACAAGAGGGCGTTCCTGATGACCATGCCTAGCTGCCCTCCAATGCCCTCCAGGAACTGCCGGTCGATTTCAGAGAAGTGGCGCTCCTGCCGCGTGGCAATGGCGATGATGCCGTTGACCTCACCCTCCGCTTTCAGTGGCACGCTGATGCCAGCCACGATCCCCTCTCGCCTGGCCCCCTCAGCAACCCGGGGGTCATCAAAGACCTGCTCAAAGACCACCGGCCGGCCGGTGCGGACCACCCTCTGGGCAATGGGGTCGTCCCGGAGTTTAGCCCGCTGGATCTTGCGCACCATCTCTGGAGAGAAGCCCCGGTGGCAGACCGCCGAGTGCTCCTCTTTTTCCATGTCAACCAGGCACACCACCCCTGCATCCGCTTTCATACTCGACAGGATGCGGCCCAGGCTTACGTCCATCAACTCCTCGAGCCGCAGCTTGGCGGCTGCCGCTCTGGCCATGTCGTTCAGGGACGAAAGCTGGCGGTTCTGCTCCACAATCCTCCGCTGGAGCCTCGCAATGAGGTTGAATATGGTGTAGGAGAAGATGACCACGCCAATGGCCATCAGTGCATCAACGGCTAGGAAACCGGAGATAGTGTGAAGCTGCCGCGCGAATACCGTGTGTCGGAGTACGTCTATAGCCGCCAGGAACCCGATGGGCAGCAGTATCGCGGCCCACCGCAGCAGACGCATGTTGAGACGCCACGTACCCTTGAACTCCCCGTTTTGAACGTCCATGGAGCGCACCTCCCGCCCTACCAGACCCGCGGCAATTGTACCAGGAGCGCAGATGAGAGCACCTGTGCTCCTCTATAGTCTTCTCCCTACCAGATTTGGTAGGGTGACATGTGGAGGTCAGGCCCTGGCGGTACCCCAGGCAAGGGGGCGACCTTTACCACGTGTGGTGCCCTAGGCATGGTTGCCCTTGAGAGGTTCTCTGAAAGGTAGCCCATCGCTGGCAACTGGCGCAGAGGTTTTCGCGAGGCCCTGCTTATGCACCTCAAGCTGTGACTAGCCCCTCGACGCATCCTTCCGGCCAGCCGCCATAGGGATGTTCTAGAAAATAGTTCGAGATGTGGCCGCTCCAATGCGCAAGTCTGGACCATAGACACTACTTCAACGAGCGTAGGCATGGTACCATAATAGAGACGGCATCGGTGTACTTTGGGGCAACGTGTTGAGGCGCTGCGCAACAAGGGCCCATAGTACATGGCCGTGACGCGGCGGAAGACCAGGCGTCAAGCGCGGCGATTCGTCGGTGGGACGGGACGCAAGAGAGGGGAGGAGGGCATGAAAAAGAAGGTGGTCTTTCTGGCACTGCTTCTGGGACTCATTGCGCTTGGTCCATTCGCATCCCTCCGGCTAGGCACCGCCCCGGTGCATGGAGAAGGGCCTGTTGGACCCCGCCTCAAGTTGAACAATGCCAGGCCCGGGCCATCCGGGATTGTTTCCAGTGTGATCCCGGGCAAAGAGGCGCTAGAAGGGATGCTTGGCGCGGCGCCTCCCAGGCGGCTACAGTTCGGAGAAGCCGACCGGGGCAGGGGCAGATTAGGGGACAGCCTTAGCGATGGCTACGCAGAGAACATCGTGTTCAACCTTGACACGACCTTCCTGCCGCAGAACGAGCCTTGGGTTGCTATTAACCCGGCCAACCCCGACAACATCATCGCTGGCGCCAACGACTATAGACGCCGGTTCACTCCAACAGCGGGAGCGCCGTTCGTCATCGGGTCAGGCGCCTACTTCTCAATGGACGGGGGAAGGACGGTGCAGGAGGGGGTACGCCCAGCGGTGCCCGGCGTCACCGGCCCCGTCACAGGCATCCTGTTCCCCATAGACTTCAACATCCCTGAGGACCAGGGAGGCCCCAGGGCATACCAGGGTTCCGGCGATCCCGCGATAGACTTCGATGGCTTTGGAAACGCCTACTACACGATGCTGGGGTTCCATTTCGAGCCGCCGCCCCTGGACCCGTTTGTCTTCGACAACGGTATTTTCATGTTCAAGTCCAGCGACGGAGGGGCAACCTGGAGCCAGCAGATGGCCGTCAGCGAGAACACCCCGCCGGATGCCCTGACGGTGTTTGAAGACAAGGAGTTCATTGCGGTTGACAAGCGTACCTCCGGGGTCAACCCCGGGTACATCGCCGTGACCTGGACGCGGTTCGAGTTCACCTTCCCGGACTTCGAGTTCGCCTCGGCCAAGATCTTGCTGGCCATCTCCACTGACCAGGGGGCCACCTGGAGCAGCCTGGTCGAGGTGAGCGACAGCATTGCCAACCAGTTCTCGACGCCGATCATTGACCGTGACGGCAACCTGTTTGTGGAGTGGGCCGACTTCGTTGAAGAGACCGGCGGTGCCATCGTCAAGGTGAGAAAAGCTGCCAGCCAGGGCGTGGTTGACCTTGGACCTGTGCACACGGTCGTGGTGGTCCCGTTCGAACACTTCATAGGGTTTGGTGCACCGTTGCCGATAGACCAGACCATGCCCGTTGCTGGCTCGCAGAGCGGCATACCCAGACTTGCCACGTACCCCAAGTTTGCCATTGACACCAGCGAGAGCCCCTTGGCTGGAAAGTTCTACGTAGTCTGGGACGGGTGGAGCGAGGCCTCGCAGCAGCTCGGCTTCGTGGATGGGGCGCTGTGGGCCAGGGGGTCCGACATCTTCCTGCGGTCCTCCGACGACCAGGGGGCTACGTGGAGCCCCACGGTCCGGGTCAACCGGGATGGGTCCGGGGGCAATGACCAATTCATGCCCGCGTTGGCGGTGGACCCGTCCGACGGAAGCCTGCACGTCGCCTTCTACGACGCCCGCTTGGACCCCTACAACCGTCTTGTGCAGCAGGTGGTTGCCACGTCCAGGGATGGCGGGAGGCGGTTTGAGGAGAGGGTGGCGACAGCCCCTCTGGAGAACCCGGGCATCGCAGCGCCGAACGCCCTGGACCCACCCTTTGGGAGTGCCGAGTTCCGCCCAGGGCGCATAGCAGCCACCGATCTGACCCATGACATAATCTTCGGCACCAGGTTCTTCGGCGACTACAACGGGCTGGCGGTGCTGGACGACAGGGTGTTCGTGATCTTCACCGACACCCGCGCGCTGAAGCGCGGTCCGGCGGTCCAGCCGGACGAGTTTGTCAGCGGGCCATTCTTCCAGGAGGATGGTGTTCTGGCGGCGCTGGTGATCCGGGCAGAGGCGCGGCGCCGCAGCGACTAAGCACATCGAGTTGGCTTGTGCCTTTGCGGGTCCCTGGGCTGGTAGCCACATTGGGCCAGGGGTGATGACGACGCACCAACGCCGAAGGTGGACCTGGTTCGAGGCGGGAAATGCAGGTCGCCAGGTAGGCCCGGAGGGGCGCGGCCTCGGCAGTCAGTGGGACAGGCCTTGCCCCAAAAGTCCCGTAAACAGTCAACAAGATTCCTTGAGGGAGTCCAGTCCCGACAAGTCCCGCTCACGGGACAAGTCGGGACTGGCGGGGGACAACGGGGGTGTCCCCCGTTTCCCCTTCATTTCCCCCTTCCTGGCCAGGAAGGGGGTCTAGGGGGATGGTCGAAG
>JACQUK010000107.1 GCA_016210325.1 Chloroflexota bacterium | reverse complement strand
TGCGAGGAGTCCTTCGGGGGAAGGACGACGAAGCAATCTGGACGAGGGAGTGACCCCGCCGCCAGATTGCCGCGGCCCTCCTTCGTCGGGCCTCGCAATAACATTATCCACGAACTTCGGAAACACTACCCTAGTTGCGCAGGGGCCTGCCGCGCTCCAGGAGGTGTTTCATTCTGGCCTGGGTCTTGGGCTCGCCGCAGAGGCTCAGAAAGGCCTCCCGCTCCAGGTCCAGGAAATACTCCTCTGGGGCCAGGCTCCCCTCCGGCCGCTCGCCGCCGGTCAGCACGTAGGCCAGCTTCCTGGCTATCTTGAGGTCGTGCTCCGTGGCATAGCCACCCCAGGCCAGGTACTGGGCACCAAGCTCCAGCAGGGCGCGGACGTTCTTGCCCAGCACCGGGATACGCGCCGGCGGAGGCGGGACGAAGCCCTGCGCGTCCAGGGCCATGACGGTCTCCTTGGCCACATACAGCAGATGGTCCACGTTCGGCACGGTGACGTCGTCGGCGCGCAGGAAGCCCAGGGCGCGGGCCTCTTGGGCGCTGCCCGAAACCTTGGCTGTGCCGATGGTCTCGAAAACGCGGGATACCGCAGCGGAGGGGTCCACCTCGGGCGCCATCTGGGGCGGGCCCTCCTTGCGCGCTGCCAGCCCTGCCAGGCCACCCGGCAGCCCCTCCAGGGCCCTGAGCAGCATCTCTTTGCACCCGCCGCCGGAGGGCATCACCCCCGCCCCGACCTCTACCAGGCCCATGTAGCACTCGTGGGCGGCCGCCACCCGGTGGGCCGAAAGGGCCAGCTCGGCCCCCCCTCCCAGGGCCATGCCGTAGGGCGCGGCGACAACAGGGACCGGCAGCCGCTTGAGGCGCAGCAGCGCCTGCTGAAAGCGGCCCACGATGGCACCGACCTCATCCCACTCGCCCTCCTGGGCGGCCAGCAGGACCAGCCAGAGGTTGGCCCCGATACAGAAGCTGGGCAGCACGTGGCTGCCGACGACCAGCCCCCGGAAGTCCTGGGGCACTCGGTGGGCCGCCTCCTCCAGCATGGCTACCATGTCCGGGCCAATGGCCTGCTTCGGGGAGTGGAAGTCCAGGAACGCCACGCCGTCACCAAGGTCGTACAGGGTTGCTCCAGGCTTCTGAAGCACCTGGCGGCCCCCGGCGCGCAGCCGGTCCAGGGAGACCTGCCGCTCCCGCTCAGGGACAGGGACGTGGCGGGCCGCCGGAGTTGCCTGGAAGGAGCTTTGTGCCTCGTGGCGGTAGAAGGTCTCACCGCGCTCCGCCAGGTCGGCCACCCACTGGGGAACGGCAAGCCCGTCTGCACGCATCCGCTCGACGGTCGTGGCCACCCCCAGGGCGTCCCAGGTCTCGAATGGGCCCAGCTCCCAGCCGAAGCCCCAGCGCATGGCCCGGTCAATGCTGACGATGTCGTCGGCGACCTCGCCCACCTTGCGGGCGGCATAGGCCAGCAGGGAAGAGAGCACCCGCCAGGCAAAGCGGCCGGCAGCGTCGTTGGAGCCGACCAGGAGCCGCAGGCGCTGCGCCGGGTCCTCCACGTCACGGACGGCCGCCAGGGAAGCGGCTTGGAGGCCGCGCCGTGGCCGGTACTCAAAGGTGTCAAGCTGGAGGGCCATGACCTGCGTCTCTCCATTGGCCTGCACCCGCTGGTAGAAGCCCTGCCCGGCCTTCTCACCCAGCCACCCACGTCGGAGCATCTCCCGGATGTAGGGGGGCACGTCGAAGGCCGTGCGCTCCCACTCCTCGGCTGCGCCGTTGCGCACGTTGTCGCACACGGCCACAAAGACATCCAGCCCCACCAGGTCCAGGGTGCGAAAAGTGGCGCTGCCAGGCCGCCCCATGGCCGGGCCAGTGACGCCGTCCACCTCGTCCGGCTGAAGGCCGAGCTCTTCCATGGCCCGCAAGGTGACCAGCAGCCCATAGGTGCCCAGACGGTTGCCAATGAAGTTGGGGACGTCGCGGGCGATCACCACGCCCTTGCCCAATACCACCTCGGCGAAGCGGCACACAGTGGTTAGGACCTCCGGGTCGGTCTCCGGGCCTGGGATGACCTCCAGCAGGTGCAGGTAGCGAGGAGGGTTGAAGAAGTGGGTACCGAGGAACCGCCGGCGCAGAGACGGCGGCAGCGCCTCCGCGATGGCCGCGATGAGGATGCCGGAGGTGTTGGTGCTGGCAAGAGCTTCGGGACGGAGGTGGGCAGCAGCCCCGGCCCAGAGCTGGCGCTTTACCTCTAACTTCTCCGCCACCGCCTCGATGACCCAGTCGGCTTCGGCCAGGCGGGGCAGGTCGTCCTTGAAGTTGCCTGGACGGACCAACTCCAGGGCGTCGGGGCCATACAGGGGAGGAGGCCGGAGCGTCAGCAGGCGCTTCTTCGCCTCCTCGGCCAAGCGGCTGGGCCGCCCCTCTGAGGGGAGGTCCAGGAGGTCACAGGAGATGCCCAGGCTGGCCAGCAGGCCGGCGATCTGAGCGCCCATGGTGCCTGCCCCCAGGACGGCCACGCGGCGCACGCGCGCCCGCAGGCGGGAGGGTGACTCAGCCCCTTTGGTCAACACAATGCCCCGAGTCCCAAACGCGAGTGCTGGACCACCTCCCCCTTCCGCGCCTTGTCCAGGGCCCATCATGTCATGCTCCAGTCTTGTTGTCCGCCTGGGCGCCTTGCGGCGCCGTGCTGGCGGCGCTACTCACTTTCGCTGCCTCCTGCTCCTTCAGGGCACGATGCAGGACCTTGCCGATGAGGGTCTTGGGTAGCTCCGAGGCGAACTCGACCTGCTTTGGGACCTTGTAGGGGGCCAGGCGCTCCCGTGCCCAGACCAGTAGCTCTTCAGGCGAGCACTGGGCACCAGGCTTCAGGACCACGAAGGCCTTGACTGCCTCGCCCTGGTAGCGGTCGGGCACGCCGATGACCGCTGCCTCCATGACGGCGGGGTGCGCGTGGAGCACCTCCTCAACCTCACGGGGGTACACGTTGAACCCCGATACCAGGACCATCTCCTTCTTGCGGCCCACGATGTAGAAGTAACCGTCTTTGTCCATGCGGGCCACGTCCCCGGTGTGCAGCCACCCATCCTTGAGGACATCAGCCGTCTCATCCGGGCGGCCCCAGTACCCTTGCATCACCTGGGGCCCCCGCACCAGCATCTCCCCCTCGGCGCCAGGGGGCACGCGCTCCCCCGTGGTCAGGTCAACAACGCAGGCCTCGGTATCTGGCATCGGCACGCCGATACTCCCCTGCTTCTGGAGGCCGTCCAGCGGGTTGGCATGGGTGACCGGGGCGGCCTCTGTCAGGCCAAAGCCCTCCACCAGACGCCCACCGGTGAGGCGCTCAAAGGTCTCTTTGACCTCCAGGGGCAGCGAGGCTGCTCCGCTGATGCACCACTCGATGGACTTCAAGTCGAAGCGCTCAACACCTGGGTAGTTGTTGATGGCCACGTACATGGTGGGGACGCCCGGGAACAGTTGTGGGCGGTACTTTTGGATAGCCTTCAGGAGATCGGCCACACGGAAGCGCGGCAGCAGGATGATGCGTGCGCCAATCAGGATGCCGAAGTTCATCACCGTGGTCATGCCATAGGCGTGGAAGAAGGGAAGTGCCCCCAGGACAGTCACCTGGCCGCGACTAAATGGAGGCAGCCAGTGCTGGAGCTGCACGCAGTTGGCAATGAGGTTGGAGTGGGTGAGGACCACCCCCTTGGGCACGCCGGTGGTCCCGCCGGTGTACTGGAGGAGCGCCGGTGTTTCTTTGGGGTCTACGTGGACCGCTTCCTCCAGTCCAGATTCGGCAACAAGGTGGCTGTAGCGCATCGTCTTGGGGCCTTCCGGCACCCGGACCGCATGGCCCTCCCGACGGAGCTTCAGGGGGTACAGGAGGTTCAGAGGGAAAGGCAGGCGCTCCTGGAGCCCGGTGACAATGACCTTCTCTAGCGGGGTGCCGTCGAGGGCCTGGACAACCCTGGGATAGGTCAGGTCCAGAGCGATGAGGAAGCGCGCCCCTGAGTCCGAGAGCTGGAGCTGAAGCTCCCGGGGTGTGTATAGCGGGTTGACCATGACGACGACCCCGCCGGCCCACAGGGCACCAAAGTAGCTGGCGACCAGTTGCGGGCAGTTGGGCAGCATGATGCCCACCCGGTCCCCCTTCTTCAGCCCCAGCCGCACGAGCCCGGCAGCCACCCGCTTGACCTCATCCAACAGGGCGCTGTAGGTGGTCTTGCGGCCAAAGAAGACCAGCGCTACACGGTCAGGATGGGTGTTGGCAGTATCGGCGAGCAGTTGGTACAAAGGCGCCGCAGGGTACTTGATGGGGAGCCCGATCCTTGTGGGGTAGTGCCGCAGCCACGGTCGCTCAATGGACTCTCGATCTAAGGTGGTCACCCCGCACCCCTCCTCTCTGAGGCCAGCAGCGTTGCCTTCGGCTTAACGGGCCGGAACGTCAATTCGCAACGTCGCCGTCAGGCGTCCTCCAGCCACCGCTTCGCCAGACCCGCCGCGGGCGCACCTGACCATACCTTTATCATCGCGTTTCGTACTGAGTGCCGTCAATAGCTTGAAGGGGGCATCCGAGGGATGCAAGAAAGCAGGCCTGCGGGCCGGTCTGTTCCCTAGGTCCAGTGATTACTGGGCCGGAGCGACGATGGTGACCTCGCCTTCCACCATACGGCCGGTGAAGATGCGCTGGAGGCTAAAGATGCCGTCGTTCACCGGGGTCTCCCCGGGGTCAAAGAAGGCCCTGGACGTGGCATTTCTTCACAACCCTTCATGCCTTTCTAAGGCACTGGAACCAATGAAAATGGCGATCAGGGTGCCTATTTTCAAGACAACCTCTCAGCGAAAAGGGACCGCAGTCTCTTGACGTCCTTCGTAGCGCCGATATATTATTGCCAGTGTTGGTTGGTGCTTGCAGCAACAAAAGGGGACCATGAAAGTTTTTGCTCTGTTCGTTCTCAGTATCGCAGCGGTTTATGTTCTTACGGCATGCGGCGGAGCTGCAGCCACTCCTGTGCCCACGGCAGGATCTGCGACCACGGTCCGGCTTATCGTACCCCGCGCTGACAATCTCCAGTATCTGAACTTCTGGGTAGCCGTTGGAGCTGGTTTCTTCAAAGAAGAAGGGCTAGATGTTCAGGTGGTGGTGCCACCTAGCCCACGGCTCGGAGCCCAATTCCTCCTTCAGGGGCAAGGAGACGTAGCCCTGTTGCAACCTTCCATGTACATCGAACAGATTGCCCAGAAGCAGCCTGTACTTGTCTTTGCCAACCTTCTCCAAAACGATCCGATCAACCTGGTAGTGCGAAAAGAGGTAGCGGAAGCCCGCAAACTCTCTCCTGATGCTCCTCTGGCAGAGCGTTTGAAGGGCTTGCAAGGCCTGAAGGTCGGAGTAGCACCCAACCCGCCTACTCGTTTGCGTATCCTCTTCGCATCTGTGGGCATGGACATTGACAAAGACATTCAGGTGGTTATTCTCGGAGAAGAGATATACCAGGCCTTTGAAGGAAATCCCATAGATGCCCTATACGCTCACACGCCGTTTCTGGAGAAAGCCCTGGCAGAGCAAGGAGCAGTGTTGTTGGTCAATCAGTCTCGTGGCGACATACCCGAGCTCGCTGGTCTGGCAATACATGCGCTGGTCACCACCCGGCAGTTCGCCGCGAGTAAACCCGAGGTGGTGCTGGCTCTGACGCGTGGCGTGTACCGGGCACAACAACTTATCCACACCGACCTGAAGGCTGCTGAGGATGCTTTGTTCCGCTCCGGAGTGCCCGGACTTCAACCCCATCTTGTTGAAGCTCTTCTTCCTATCTACCAACCTGCGATACCCTGGACACCGGAGGTGTCCGTTGAAGCGATAAAGAAGTCGAACGAGAACATCTTTCCAGTGCGTCAACCTCCCCAGGACCTCACCAAAGTCAACCTTTCGGACTACATCGCGCCGCAGTTCACACGGCAGGCAGTGGAGAGGTCGCGGTAGCCCTCGCGTAGTAGTATCCTGAGACCCCTTGTTTGCGCATCAATATGTCACCAGGAATCGTACATAGTCCTCCTCGTTAGTTGTTGCGTGGTTCCTGAACGGTTGCAGCCCTGGCTGTCTTCTCAGACGAATCCAGCGTAGGCCCAGGACGTCCTCGGCCTAGACCTCGCGCCACTTGCCTTCCACCGTTCCGCCGCCGGAGTCCGGCCCGCCGCTCGGCGGCTGGTCGGGGCCGGGCTGCCGCCCTGGCCCTGGGGTACCCGCCTGCTGATAGACGTGCAGGCCGATCTTCTGGAAGGCAGCCTCCAGCTCGCTCTTGTGGCTCCGGATGGCGGCGATGTCACCCTTCTGGACCGCCTCGCGCAAAGCCTTGGCCTTCTCCTGGACCTCTTGCTTTAGATTGTCAGGCACCTTGTCCCCCAGGTCGCCCAGGGTCTTCTCCACACTGTAGACCAGTTGGTCAGCGTGGTTGCGCAGGTCAACCTCCTCGCGGCGGCGGCGGTCCTCCTCAGCGGAGCGCTGCGCCTCCTGGACCATCTTGTCAATCTCTTCCTTGTTGAGGCCCGAGGAGGGCTGGATGATCATCTTCTGCTCCCGGCCGGTGCCCAGGTCCTTGGCTGAGACGGTCAGGATGCCGTTGGCGTCGATGTCGAAGGTGACCTCGACCTTGGGGACGCTCCGGGGCGCCGGCAGGATGCCGTCCAGGATGAAGCGGCCAATGGACTTGTTGTCCTTGGACATGGGCCGCTCCCCCTGCAACACGTGAATTTCCACGCTCCGCTGGTTGTCCTCGGCGGTGGTGAACACCTCCGACTTGGAGGTGGGAATAGTGGTGTTGCGGGGAATGAGGGGCGTCGTCACCCCGCCCAGGGTCTCCACACCCAGGGTCAGGGGCGTCACGTCCAGCAGCAGGATGTCCCGCACCTCGCCCTTCAAGACGGCACCCTGAATGGCGGCACCGATGGCCACCGCCTCGTCGGGGTTCACCGAGCGGTTGGGCTCGCGGCCGAAGATGCGGCGGCACCGCTCCTGGACCACTGGCATACGGGTCATGCCGCCCACCAGGATCACCTCATCCCCCTGGTCGGCGCGCAGCTTGGCATCGGTGAGCGCCTGCTGGCAGGGGGCGTCCAGACGGTCAATGAGGTCGGCTGTCAGCCGCTCCAACTGGGCGCGGGTCATGGTGCGGACCAGGTGCTTGGGGCCGGCCTGGTCCGCCGACAGGAAGGGCAGGTTGATCTCCGTCTGGGTCACGGTGGAGAGCTCCACCTTGGCCTTCTCCGCCGCCTCCTTGAGGCGCTGGAGGGCCATGCGGTCCGGGCGCAGGTCAATGCCGGTGTCCTTGCGGAACTCCTCCACCAGCCAGTCCATGACCCGCTGGTCCCAGTCATCGCCGC
>JACQUK010000112.1 GCA_016210325.1 Chloroflexota bacterium | reverse complement strand
TCCACCACCGCCACCTCCACCCCCACCACCCCCTCCGCCGGTCGGTGACGAAGAGACAATCATCTATGTGCCTGATGGCTTCACCATCGAGCGCGGCAACCTGATGAGCGGTGGCCTCTCTGACCTTTACTACGATGATGGGGACTCCATGGTGCTGGACTCGGTGCGCCGCGAGGACCAGTGGGTCCTCGAGTGGTACGCCAGCACCCACGTTGACCGGCCGCCCTGGGAGCTCCTCCAGCTTCAGCTTGCCTCTGATGGCCAGTACAACCGGCCCGTGACCCAGGAGCTCTACGCCTACAACTTCTCCAGCGAAGGCTGGGACAGGATAGACAGCCGTCTGCTCCTGAGTCCTGGCAGGGATACGCTGGTGCGGTGGTCCACCCTGGACTTTGGCTTTTACCTTTCGCAGCAGAACGAGGTACGCCTGAAGGTCAAGGCGTACCGCAGCGGACTGCCCTTCCAGGCCAGCCCTGACTTCACCTTCTTCGCCATCGTGGCAGGAGGGCGCGGCCCCCAGGACACCTACCCGGCCTCCATCGTGGTCTCGCAAGGGGCCATCGCTGGTGGTGGGGTGGGCAACCTTCAGAGCGACGATGCCGCCTACCTGTCCCTGGACACCGTGCGCCGCGAGGAGCGGTGGCGGACCGACTGGTACGGGGTCTTTACCATCCCCAAGCCCGAGGGCTACCTGGCCCAGCTTACTCTGACCTATGACGGCGGCTCGGACTTCCCCACCAACCAGGACCTTTATGTCTGGAACTTCGACACCTTGCAGTGGGTCGTGCTGGACCGCCAGGACTTGGCCGACGGCGCCGCCGTTGAGCGCGTGCAGGAAGACCTGACCCTGCACTGGGGCACCGCCAACGTGGCCCCCTACATCTCCGACAGTGGCGAGCTATGGTCCCGCGTCCGCAGCGACGGGCCCGAGCGTGGCCTCACCAGGGGCGACCTGATGCGGCTGCGCTACCAGCTCTTGCCGCCCGACATCGAGGTGGTGCCATCCTCGTTTGAATACGAGGGCATACCGGGCACCGTCATTGACCCCATCCTGCGCATCCAGAACGTCGGCTTCGACACCCTCACCTGGACCCTGGAGGTGGAGGAGACGGGCTCCGAGCCGCTGCCGGCGGCCGGGGCCGCCCAGGGCCGCTCCAAGCCAGTCCGACCCCAGGGCTCCGCCAACGGTGATGGCGAGGGACGGGCCACGGGGCCTGCCCCCGCGCTGGGCGCCGCGGACTCACCCCCCAGGAGTGCGGCGGACGGCGACCTGGTCCACCAGGTCAACTTCAGCGTTGGTTGTGGCCTCGGCGTCGGCCTGGCCTTTGACGGGACCAACCTGTGGTACTCCTGCAACAGCAGCACGAACCTGTTCCGGGCCGACCCCATGACCGGCCAGGTCAGCGCATCCTACAGCATCCCGACCGGGGGATATAGCCTCGGGGCCCTTTCCTACGACGCCACCCGCAACGCCATCTGGGGCGCGGTTGCCAACAACAAGGTGTGGCGGATTGACCTGGACGCCGACAAGAACGTGGTCGCCTCCCAGCAGGTGTTCACCGTCAGCGACAACTGTAGCCTGATTGACGGGCTGGCCTTCGACGCCAGGAACATCTCCGACCCCAGCGATGACGTGTTCTACTACAGCGACGACTGCTGGAGGACGGTGGTCCACGTCTTCGACCTATCCGGCAACCTGGTGGAGTCCTTCCCCTGGGCCGGCCAGTCGTCCCACAACAGCGGCCTGGCGGTGGGTGGCCAACTCCTGTACGAGATGGCCGTCTTCGAGTCCAGGGTCTACGTGGTGGACAAGACCACCAAGGCGCTGGAGTTCACCTTCGGCGTGGGCCAGCAGCACCCCGAGGACATGGAGTGCGACACCACGACCTTCGCCGCCCAGGGCCAGCACGTTATGTGGACCAAGGACGCCTACGTTGCCCAGGCAAAGGCCTTCGAGATCCCCTTCGGCACCTGCGGCGGCGGCGGGCTGCCACCAGGGCCCGAGCCCGTGCCCATCGGCCCCTGGCTCTTCGCCGAGCCGACGGAAGGCAGCGAGGAGCACGGCGAGTTCACCGACGTCAAGGTAACGCTGGATGCCACCACCCTGGTGCCCGGCATCTACCACGGCACCCTGACCATACCCAGCAACGACCCCGATGAGGAAGAGAACCCCATCGTGGTGCCGGTCACCTTCACCATCCACCGACCGCCCCTCTCGGGCGACGCTGGCGACGACGTGCAGGCGAATGAGGGAGACCAGGTGACTGTCGTGGGCTCCTTCACCGACGGGTGGGCGGGCCCCACCCACACCGCCACCATCGCCTGGGGCGACGGCACAGCCTCGGCCGGCACCGTGGACGAGGCGGCCGGGACGGTCAGCGGCTCCCATGTCTATGCCGACAACGGGAACTACACCCCGGAGGTCTGCGTCATCGCCTCGGATGGCGCCGCCGCCTGCGACACGCTCACGGCGGAGATCAGCAACGTGGCGCCAACCGTCGCCGCCGGCGAGGACCAGACGGTCCTCCAGGGCGAGACGGTCGCGCTGCCACCATCGGCCTTCAGCGACCCCGGCTTCGACTCCGCCGTCGCGGGCACCCTGGAAGACTTCACCGCCACCGTGGACTGGGGCGACGGCACGGTGGAGCCGGGCGTGGTTACCGAGACGCCCGGCAGCGCGGGTGTGCCCACAGCCGGCACCGTGGACGGCAGCCACTTGTATGCTGAGCCGGGCACCTACACCGTCACCGTCTGCGTGACCGACGACGACGGCGGCCAGGGCTGCGACTCCTTCACGGTGAGCATACAGGGCCTAGAGGTGGACGAGTTCCCCAACTCCCAGGCCCAGATTACCCTGCTCCTCCCCAACGGCTCCCAGGAGCAGGTCTCCCTCTCCGGTCCCACCACCGTCCACGTCATTATCGGCGCGGCCGGCGAGGCCGATGACTCCAACGGCGACGGCCGGGACGACGTTGACACCGAGATCGTCCAGATGACCCTCACCGGCTCCAGCAGCATGGGGGCCGTTACGGTCACCCTCAGCCCCAACCCGCGCTCGCTCGGCATCATCGAGGAGCGGACCAACAACAACCCCGGCACTCTGGACGTCCCGCCCTTCGCCGCCTCAGGCGTTGCCGACTCCTTCTTCGACGTCTTCTTCGAGATCGACGTCAACGGCACGGTGCTGCACAACGTCGCCCCCAAGCGCATGGCGGAGGTCATCACCCACAAGCCACCGGCGCAGGGGGAGTCCTACTGCGGCGCTGACGTCGTGGCCTTGTACGACACCAACGGCCAGCCCACCGGCTTCAGCATCGGCCAAGCCTGCCATACCCCGTACCCGCACGAACCGATGGAGGTGGACGCCGGCCCAGACCAGGTAGCGGACGAGGGAGCCCAAGTTGCCCTCGCTGCCACCTTCACCGACCCCGTCCCGGGCGCCACCCACACCGCGGCCATCAACTGGGGCGACGGCACCGTGGAGCCGGGCGTGGTCACCGAACCCTCCGGGGGCAACCCCGGCACCGTCACCGGCTCCCACACCTACGCCGACGACGGCGTCTACACGGCCCAGGTCTGCGTCACTGCCAGCGACGCGCGCCAGGGCTGCGACACCCTGACGGTCACAGTGAGCAACGTGGCGCCCACGGTGGACGCCGGCGCGGACCAAGCGGTCGTCCAGGGCCAGGCGATCTCGTTGCCACCTGCCACCTTCTCTGACCCCGGCTTCGATTGCCCGGCCTGTGTGCCGCCCACCGCCGAGGACTTCACCGCCACGGTGGACTGGGGCGATGGCACAGTGGAGGCAGCCTCCATCTCCCTCACCGAGACCCCCGGCAGCCCCGGCGTACCTACGGCCGGCACCGTGGCCGGTAGCCACGTCTACACCGCACCTAGCGGCGCTTGGCTCGGCTTCTCCGCCGCCACCAGCTTCGCCGCCGGGGTCAACCCTGTCTCGATTGCCGTGGCCGACCTGGACGGCGACGGCGTCCCCGACCTGGCCGTGGCCAACCAGGGCTCTGACAACGTCTCGGTGCTCCTGGGCAACGGTGACGGCTCTTTCGGCCCCGCCACTAGCTTCCCAGTGGGGACATGGCCTCGCTCCGTCGCGGTGGGCGACCTGGACGGCGACGGGGACCTTGACCTGGCTGTGGCCAACTACGGCTCCAACGACGTCTCGGTGCTTCTGGGACGTGGCGACGGCACCTTCGCCCCCGCTGCCACCTTCGCCGCCGGGCAAGCGCCCAACTCCGTTGCCGTGGCTGATTTCAACGGCGACGGCAGGCCCGACCTGGCCGTGGCCAACGCCGGCTCCAACGACGTCTCCGTGCTTCTGGGACGTGGCGACGGCACCTTCGAACCCGCTGCCACCTTCGCCGCCGGGCAAGCGCCCTACTCGATTGCCGTGGCCGACCTGGACGGCGACGGCGTCCCCGACTTGGCCGTGGCCAACGTCAATTCCAACGACGTCTCGGTGCTCCTGGGCAACGGTGACGGCTCTTTCGGCCCCGCCACTAGCTTCCCAGTGGGGACATGGCCTTACTCCGTTGCCGCGGCCGACCTCAACGGCGACGGCCGCCCCGACCTGGCCACAGCCAACTACGGCATCAACAGCGTCTCGGTGCTCCTGGGCCAGGGCGACGGCACCTTCGCCCCCGCCACCATGTTTGCCGCCTGGCAAGCGCCCTACTCAATTGCGGTGGGAGACCTGGACGGCGACGGCGTCCCCGACCTGGCCGTGGCCAACAATTGGTCCAACGACGTCTCGGTGCTCCTGGGCCAGGGCGACGGCACCTTCGCCCCCGACATCCGCTTCGCCGCCGGGGGCGGCCCCTCCTCCGTCGCCGTGGCCGACCTGAACGGCGACGGCGTCCCCGACCTGGCCGTGGCCAACTTGCTCTCCCACGACGTCTCGGTGCTCCTGGGCAGCGTCAGCCCCTACATCGTCACCGTCTGCGTCACCGACGACGATGGTGGCCAGGGCTGCGACTCCTTCCAGGTCACAGCTAACCCCGCCGATATCGTCGTGGACGCCGGCCCAGACCAGGTAGCGGACGAGGGAGCCCAGGTTGCCCTCGCTGCCACCTTCACCGACGACGTGCCCGGCGTGACCCACACCGCCACCATTGACTGGGGCGACGGCACGGTGGAGCCGGGCGTGGTCACCGAGCCGAACTCCCCCGGCACCGTCACCGGCTCCCACACCTACGCCGACGACGGCGTCTACACGGCCCAGGTCTGCGTGGACTCCAGCGACGCGCGCCAGGGCTGCGACACGCTGGTCGTGACGGTGAGCAACGTGGCACCCATCGTGGACGCCGGCGCCGACATGGGCGCCAACGAAGGAGAGACGGTCTCACTGCCGGGCTCTGCCTTCGCCGACCCCGGCTTCGACAGCGCACTGGCTGGCACCCTGGAGGACTTCACCGCTGCCATTGACTGGGGCGACGGCACTGGGTTCGCGGCGGGCACCGTCAATGAGACACCCGGTGGCCCAGGAACGCCGACCACCGGCACCGTCTCTGGGAGCCACACCTACGCCGACAACGGCACCTACACGGTCCAGGTGTGCGTGACCGACGACGATGCGGCCACCACGTGTGACACCTTTGTTGTTACCGTGAACAACGTAGTCCCCGCCGTGGACCCCCTCCCGCCGCTGAGCGCCCAGGTTGGGCAGCCACTGATGCTCTCTGCACAGTTCTCTGACCCCGGCTTCGACTTCCCGCCGGCCGGCACCCAGGAGAGCTTCACCGCCCTCATTGGCTGGGGCGATGCCAGCGGGCCCGGCACAGTCACCAAGACGCCCGGTGGCCCCGGGACGCCCACCACCGGCACGGTCTCCGGGGACCACACCTACAACAGCGCCAGCACCTACACGGTCAACGTCTGCGTCACCGACGACGACGGCGGCACCGGCTGCGGCTCTTTCCAGGTGACGGTCCAGGGCGAGCCCCAGCCGCCAGGCCCCAATTCTGTTGACGCCGGCCCCGACTTAGCCGGCGCGGAAGGCAGCGCCGTGGCCCTGGCTGGCGCGGCCAGCGGGCTGCCCGCCGGGTACTCGGGCACCGCCTCGATAGACTGGGGCGACAGCACCAGCAGCGAGGTGGCCGTCCAGGCGGACGGCTCAGACGGGTCCATTGCGGCCAGCCACGCCTACGCCGGCGACGGCAGCTACACGGTGACGGTGTGCGTGGCAGAGGTCTGCGACACGGCCAAGGCGGTGATTGCCAACGCCGCCCCGACGGTGTCGCAGGTCACCCTCAGCGCAGGGCTAGCCCAGGCAGGGGCAGGCGTTGCGGCCAGCGGCGTCAGCCTCCGCGTCAGCTTCCAGGACCCCGGGCGGGAGGACACCTTCACGGTGACCGTTGACTGGGGCGATGGCACCAGGTCCAATGCCCAGGTGGCGGTGCTGCGGCCAGCCTCGGGGGCCACCGGCATTGCCTACGCCAGCCACACCTACCGCCGTGGCGGCACGTACACCGTCAAGGTGACCGTGGCCGACGGCCAGGGGGGCGCAGCCACTGCGGCCCAGGTGGTCACCGTAGGCATCAGCAAGCTCAACAAGGGGGACTAGGCAAGGCCCTGCCTGTCCAAGGCCCTCTGACACTGAGTGGGCACACGAGCAAGTCGTGTGCCCACTCAGGTTGTTGTGCTGCCAACCCCGGCGCCTCAGGGTCTTGCAAACGTCAGCCACCTCGGTCCGCTCTCGTCCCGCATCCCCCCTTTGCTCCCCGTTCATGGATTCGATCCTGACAAGTCGGGACTCACCATGAGCGGGGGAGTACCGGGTACGCTCCCCCTGAGCGAAGCCGAAGGGTCTGGGGTCGGGGGGGCAGCCAAGCATAAACTGGACCCTACCCCAGATTCTTCACTGCGTTCAGAATGACTTGTGAGGCAAACTCGAAGCCGAAGGGATGGGGGCGAGGCTTTTTGCCATAACCAGGCTGACTGACTACTACACCGCCGCCAGCGCGGCTCTGACATGCTCCGGCAGGGGCACGGGCTGGCCCTCCCCGTTGACCCACACCTGCACCGACGAGCCCTCGGCCACCAGGGTGCCGCTGGCCTGGTTGGTCGCCTCATAGGCCATAGAGAAGCTGCGGTTGCGTACCTCGGCGACCCTCGCCCGCATCACGAGCACGTCCCGGAAGCGGGCGGGGGCGCGAAAGCGGCCCGTCGTCTCGGCGATGGTGAAGGAGGGCACCATCCCCGGCTGACGCAGGTACTCCTCCGGGATGACCCCCAGGCGACGCAGCAGCGTCAGCCGGGCCTGCTCGAAGTACGTGAAGAACACGGCGTTGTTCACCACCATGTCCCCGTCCATATCCGTGGAACGCACCATGATCTCAACCTCGGCGGTCGCGGGCACCGTGGCCTCCTGTCACAAGCTGAGAATCGCCTCGTAGTCGCCGCGTTCACTCTTTGGAGACCATCTCAGAACGGTACCGGGGGAGTCCAGAGGGGGACACCCCCGGCGCCAGCCCTGAGCGAAGCCGAAGGGCGAGCGGACGATGTCAACAGAGGGTGCCCGGTGGGGCCGAGGGACCAGCTAGGCTGCCACGCGGCGCCGCCAGCGCCACAGGAGGAGCCCTGCCGCGGCCAGGACCAGGACACCTCCCACGCCGGCTGCTATCTGCACGACATATGACTTGCCGGGGAGCACCTCCAGCGACGCACTGGCCTCGCCTGCCTTCAGGCTGTGGAGGCCCGCGCCCTTAGCGGTGAGCGCAAACTGGACCTCAGCCGTAGCCCCAGGGTCAACCGTGGCGCGCTTGCTGGCCTGCTCGGCACCATCCAGCATCAGCGTGACGACCTCGCTAGCTGCTTCTTCGCCACGGTTTGCCACCTGCACGACCACCGAGACCGGGTCACCCGCCTTGGCGGTGCTGGGCTCGACCCGCAGGCCCGTGACGACCACTTGCGCCGGCGCCAGCACCCGCAGCGATGCCTCCTGGCCCTCGGCCTGGAGCTGGTAGACGCCCGGTGCCGACGGCTGGACAACGAAGCGTACCTGCCCCTTTTGCCCAGCGGGCAGGGTCACTTGCTGTTGTTCCTGGACCTTTCCGTTGACCAGCAGCGTGGCCTGGTGCGTCCCGGTCAGTTCCCCATCGTTGGTCAGCTCCAGCACGGCGGTGACCGGCTGCCCCAGTCGGGCCAGGTCTGGCGTCACGGACAGCCCCGTGGCCAGGATGTGGGCTGGCCGGGCAACACGGAAGGTGGTCTGCACCTGGAGCACACTGACAGTGTGGGGTCCGCTCGCCTCCGATTGCACCGTGAACGATAACGTCGTTGACTCGCCAACACCCAGGGTGACGTTGCGTGTCTCTTTCACCACGTCGTCCAGCATCAGGGCTACAGGGAGAGTCCCCTGGCCACCCCCCGTGTTGGTCAACCGGGCCTCAACGGTGAGCGCCTCGCCACTCGCTACGGTGGACGACGACACGCTCAGGCCCACCACACGGAACGCAGGCGGCAGGGCCAGGACCGAAACAAGGGTGAACAGGGAGAGGCCATGCGGTGAGACCGCGGTGAAGACCGCCCTGTCACCGTCGAACCCCTGGAACCTCGTCTCCAGGGCCTCCAGGACACCGCTATCGGAGAGACGGAAGATGCGGACGCGCTCCGGGCCCTCGCGCTCGGCCCAACGTCGCCCCACAGAGAGGGTCACGCTAGCCTGGCCTACGTCCTGATCATCCACAAGGTTCTGTTTGCTCACCTGGATGCTGACGGCCACCCCAGCGATGCGCTGGCCGTCTTTTTCCAGCAAGCTGCTGACCTGGGCCAGGGCCTCTGCCGAGGGCTTCTTTACCACCACCTGCATCTGTGCCCCGGAGGGCAGCCGCTTCAACTGGGCCTCCAGGGAGACCGACACTGCTCCCAGGTCCGGGTCCTGGCGGCTCAGGTCCACCGTGCGGCGCGGCACCTCCAGGGTCATGGCCGTCACCGTTCCCCTGGCCTCATTGCCCGTGACCACCAGGCCGGTTGTCTCGGCGATGATGTTGAAGGCCACTTGACCACCCTGGTCCCGCACCGGAATGGTCACCCGATTGCCCGCGACCGTGAGGCCGCTGCCGGCATCCAGCAGCGATTCCAGTTTAACTCCCTCGGCGCCCGTCACCGGGAGGGACAGCGACAACGCGCCTTCCTGCTCCGACAGGCGCACGGTGCCTTCGACGGCCTGCACGGGACGCCCGCCCTCACCACGGGCCGCGACGGAGCCCAGGGTCAATGGCTGCTCCACGTTCAGATTCGCTGCTACCAGCGTTGGCAGAACAAGGAAGCTGCCTTCCAGGCCGCCCCATGCCACCTGGTAGTCACCAGGCTCCCCGGCCGTGACGGAAAACTGGAGCGTTATCTTCTGCTGTGGGGCCAGGGTGCCCGAGAAGTCCCGCACCAACGCCCCGTTAATCGACAGCGGCAGGAGGTACGGGGCCTCCTGCTCCCCAATGTTGCTTACCTCCAGGGTGAGAGTCACCGCATCTCCGCGGGTGACAATCTGAGGAGCGAGGCCGAAGCTGGCAAGCTTCAGGCGCGCCTCGGCGCCCCGGGTCAAGACCTGGTCCCCCGAAAGCCCTTCATTGCCTACGGCGTCTTTGACACGGACCCGGAGGTGGTAGGTGCCCTGGGGCGCCAGCCCGCTCAGCGCCACTGAGCGCTCGGTGGCCAGTGCCGTTTCCAGCGGTGTGGTCCGGCCATAGCTTGCCGTGTCGCCGTACTCGACCTGCCCGGTGGCAGGCTCGCTAGTCCGCCAGGTGACCACAATACCGGAGGCCGTGTCTGCCACCCGGACTTCAAGGACCTGCGGTGGGGTAGCATCCACCACGAAAGATAGGACGGCCGCCTGCCCCAGGTTGCCCGCGATGTCAACGGCGCGCACCGCCAGCACGTGTTGCCCCTCTGCCAGGGAAATCGGCACCCCCCAGGAGAGGTTTGCCCCTACCGACTGCCAGTCGCCCCCGTTGAGCTGCACCTGGTACTCTTTCACTCCCGACCCCAGGTCAGTGGCCTCACCCCAGGAGAAGTCCGGTCGCGGATTGCTGGCGGGAGAGATGCGGCTGAGGCTGCCGGGCGCCCTGGGCGGCGTAAGGTCAATGCTGAAGGAGAGACTACCCGAAAGGCTCAAGTTGCCGGCCCTGTCCGCAGCACGGACCTCAAAGGTGTGCGTCCCCTCCCCCAACGAGGTCGCCGAAAGCCAGTCCGTGCTCAGCCCCACATCCTGCCAGTCACTGCCGTCCAGGCGCACGTCATACCGCAGCAGGCCCGACGGCACGTCAGCAGAGTCGCCCCAGGAGAACCGGATGCCCGCCGCCTCCTTCGTTTGCCGGAGGCCGGACGGCGCCGTTGGCGGGGTGAAGTCCAGCACAAAGGAGGTGGTAATGCCCGCACCCTCGTTGCCCGCGCCATCTCGCGCCCGCACCATGACGCTGTGGGGGCCCTGCTCCACTTGGCCCGAGGAGGTCCATGCCGCCTCGGCGACCGACTCTGGCGGGCCGCCATCCACTGACACCAGGTACACTGCGATGCCGCTCACGGTATCGGCTGCTGCCGACCACGTCAGGCGCACCGTCCTGTCGTTGTCCCTGGAGGCCTTGACCAGGTTGCCGGGCGCTGAGGGCGGCGTCAGGTCCACCAGGAAGGAGGTAGTAGCCGCCCCACTTTCGTTGCCGGTCCAGTCCACCGCCTTGACTGCGAAGGAGTGGAAGCCATCTTGTAGCTGGTCGGGGGTAGCCCAGCCTGCGACGGCCCCCACCTCAGCCCACCCGCTGCTGTCCAGGTCCACCAGGTATGTCCGCACCCCGGACTCGGCGTCCTGCGACGCGCCCCATGAGAAGCTCCCCTCCCTGCTGCGCGGCCCGCCTGCCCTGGTAACGCCGGTAGGCGCCGAGGGCGGAGCAGTGTCGGGGAAGGTGAGGTCAAGCTGCCGGAGTTCGCCCGACTTGAACTGCGCCTGCTGGTCTGCCTTCACACCCTCCAGGTAGAACTCAATGGTCGCGCCTGCCGAGATCTCTCCCTGGACCAGCAAGCAGGGAGACGCGGAGCATGGCCCGTAGGCGCCGGCCTTCGGCAGGAGCACCCGGCCCCGCTCCTGCCCAGCCACCTTGGCAATCAGCGCTCGGCCTGCGGGGGCCGGACCCCTGCCACCCGTGGCCGGGTTGTAGAAGGTGGCGGCGCCGTAGAACAGCGCAGGAAGCTCAGGCCCCTGGGCGCTCACGGCGAAGGGGAACAGCAAAGCTAACAGGACGAATGCCAACGCTAAAGCAGTCTTGAACAAAGCACTCACCATAGTTGCAGTGTGGAGCAGACCAGATTATAGACCACAAGGCCGGAGCTGGGTAGGCCCAACCCAGCTCCGGCCTTCGCTTCGGCTGACCGACAGACCTACGGGCTGCTTGGCGCGGTGTGCCACACCAGGATGTTGTTCTGCGGCTCAGAGACCAGGATGGTGACCCTCTCCAGGCCCGCAGGGACATTCCGCTCCCACCGCAGCTCAACCACCCCTTGGCTCAGGTACTGCCTGCCCACCTGCCTCCAGCCCAGTTGCCACATGCGCTGGTTGTAGAAGTTCTCCACTCGCCAGCTTTGCAGCCGGATGACCATACTCCCGCACGGCTGCCCACACTTCGGGTCTCTCAGCGTCGTCACCGGCCCAAAGGGCTCGTACCGCAGCGAGGTCAGCAGGTTCCCGCCCTCGTCCGACCCCTGGTGGTAGCCCGTCATCACCACCCGGACCGCCACGTCCGTCCGATTCCACTCCTGGTCGCGGTAGCGCGGTACATCCCTGGCGTCCACTCCCGGCTCCCACACCTGCATGCGGACATGCACGCCGGTGCCGCCAATGACCTCGATCCGGGCCAGCATCTGGGCGTCGCCCTGCTGCCGGAAGAACTCCAGCCAGGCATCCTCTTGCCCAGCAAACCAGTCCACCACCTCCCAGCCCAGGGCGCGCATCTGCCTCAGGTAGAACGCTGCCGTATCTGCCGGGATGACGTCGGCCTCGTACTTCACGTAGTACGTCTGGTGGGCCGCCGGCGGCGCGTCGCCCATCTCATCCGGATTCAGCGAGATGGGGTAGGCCTCGAACAGGTAGCGGTACGAATCAACCCCGTACTGGCTCCCGTCCGCCGAGCGGAGTCCGCCCGGCCTGGCCACCAGCTCCAGGTCGTAGCCAGGCTCCGGCGGCTTAGGCATCCGCCCCAACAAGATGGGCGTGGTGCCATAGAGCGGCAGGGTGTCGCTATGCTCGGCGTTGAACCAGTAGGCGGCCCGAGCCACCAGGTCCCGGTCGGCGTCCCCAGTGGTCCAGATAAATGGCGTTACGTAGTTCTTCCACCCGTAGCCACCGAAGCACCACTGCGCCGGCCTGCCCGAGGAGTCAGGGGATGCCACCTGGTAGCAGTACTGGTCGTTCCGGTAGAAGTTCTGGTTCGGCGACAGCACCGCCGTGTACCCGCGCACGCCAGCCTTCTCCTCCACTCCCTTGAACGCCTTGCTCAGCGAGATAGTCGGCTCCTGCGGCGGTCCTACCGAGACCGCCACGTAGTTCCAGCCGTTGTACACGGGCGTCTGGCCCGGCGCCGGCGGCCCTGCGCGGTCATAGATCAAGGGCACCACGCCGTCCTCGGATGGGTACAACATCAGGCCCTGGCCCGGCTTCACCTGGTCGCCAGCCAGCACCTGCTCCCACCTCTGTGTCTGAGCATTCCACCGCAGGGCCGCACCCACTTCCAGGCTGCCGCCCGTGGAGAGAATGCTGCCCAGCGTGTTCCGCTCCAGCTTCAGCGGCGTGGACACTGCCGTCCAGGTGTGCTTCTTGACCGGCGTCTGCTGGTCCACCACCGTCAGCGGGATCTGGGCCGTGCTGGTGTTGCCTGCCCAGTCCTTCACCGTGGCCGTCACGGTGAACTCGCCCAGCCGCAGCACCTCGAACAGGTTCTCGTGCAGGAAGCCCTCCAGCGGCCAGACCACCTCACCCAGGTTGAAGCCCCGCTGGCACAGGCCATAGTACGAGTCGCACCACATCTGCTGGTTTTCCAGGCTCTTTAGCCAGCTCTGGTACTGGTCCGCACGCTCCGGGTAGACCTGGGCATCCGCCGGCACCATGGCCTCCACCAGCTCCCGCAGGTTCACCCTGGCGCCTGCGACGCCGCTGGAGATGTCCCTGGTCTCCACCACCAGTGTGGTCTGAGTTGGGCCGCTGCTGATAGCCTGCTGCACGCCGTCGGGGTTGTTCGGGTCAGTGTTGGCGTCCTGCCACAGGCTGAGACGCGACAGCATGTTGGGCAGCGCCACGCCCGCCACCACCTGCGGCGGCAGCGCATCCGGCACCGCTACAGCGGCCGACAGCCACGGCTGGAAGCTTACCGGCCCGGCCAGGGTGTCACCCGTCCCATTGGGGTTGGGGCCCGGCGCGTAAGGCCCATCGTTCTGGGGGTCCTGCGCGGCCGGGTTGCCGCCCCAGTAGTTGTTGCGGGCATCCACCCATGCACTGGACGGCACCGCGTACACGCCCCAGGAGCCCGTCTCCCAGTTGCGCAGGATGTTGTTATACCACAGCCGGTTGCCCCAGCCAGCCTTGTCGCTAAAGTGCACGCCGGACGTTCGGATCCCATCAGGCTCCGAGGCACCGGTGTTGTCCTGGATGGTGTTGGAGGCGATGTAGTTGTTCCAGCTCTCCACCACCACGCCGTGTTCGTTGCGCTCGATAAGGTTGTTCACCAGCGCGTGGTAGCCCGAGTCAGGCTCCAGCCAGACCCCCAGCTTGTTGCCTCGCACCTGGTTGCCCACCATCATGTTCTGGGAGAACTGCCGCTGGAGTATGCCGATCGCGTTGCCCTGCACCGTGTTGTCCGCAACCGCGATGTTGCCATAGCTCTGGACGAAGATGCCCACCAGGTTGCCCTGGGCAACTCCGTCAACCTCAGGCCCTACCACGTTGCCGGCCACCCTGCTGCCGGGCGACCACAAGACGCCGATGCCCATCCCCTTGCCCTCTTCGGCGGTCCGGTGCCCATGCACGGTGTTGCCGGCGACCTGGATGTACTGCGCTCCCTTGAGCAGGATGCCATTGGCCTCGTTGTCCCGCACCGTGTTGCCCGTGACCTGGTCCGACCAGGCATCGCCCAGCCGGATGCCGTCGCCGACGTTGTGGTGCACCTGGTTCTGGTCCACCGTGTTGTAGTCGCTGACGACGTCCAGCAGGATGCCCGCGGGCCAGTCAAAGTCCATGCTGAAGGCGCCACTGCCCCGCTCACCCAGCAGCTCGGCCCTCTGGGCCTGGCCACTGTTCACCTGCTGGCGGAAGTCCTCGGGCACCTGGACCTGCACCTTCTCCAGGGACGGTGCGCCGGTCCAGGCCGGCAGCCTGGGCAGCCCAAGGGAGGCCACCTCTGGCAGAGGACTGCTGCTGCCGTTGTCGTGCACATTGTTGCCCCGGACCTCGTTCTTCCAGGAGAAGAAGAGGTCAATGCCAGCCACCAGGCTGTTGGCCACCTCGTTGCCCTGGTCCTGGAGGTCGCCAACCTTGTTGGCGTCCGCGAAGTCCAAGACGATGCCCCAGATGTTGCCCAGCGGGGCGTCCACGCCGGCCCCCACCCGGTTGGTCAGCAGCCGGTTGCCATTCGACCGATTCAGGAACAGGCCCACGATGTGCCCGTCCAGGATATTGCCGCTGACCAGGGTGGTCCCGGCCCCTACCAGGGTGATACCAAAGCTGGCACTGCTGCCGTTCAGGGCCTGTGCGCCCTGCTCAGGAGGCCCGAACTGGCCAGCGCCGAGCACCTGGTTGTTTTGCAAGGCGTTGTCCTTGCTTAACAACACCCCGATGCCAGACACCGGCTCCTGCCAGGTGCCGCCCACCAGGTCTTGCACTGTGTTGCCCAGCACCCGGTTGGTATGGGCGTCGTAGAGCACGATGCCGTAGTTGACATTCGACACGTGGTTGGAGCCCACCACGTTCTGGTTGCTCCGGAGCAGCAGGACGATGCCCATACCCGGCCCCTCGTCCTGGCTCTCAACCGTGTCCACCGTGTTGTTCAGCAGCGTGTTGCCGCCCGCCTCCAGCAGGTAGATTCCCACGTACCCGCTGTTGGTCACGACGTTGCCCAGCTCGGGCGTGTCGCCGCCGATGAGGTTGTGCGACGAGAGGCGCAGGAAGATACCGACCGCCGCGCTGTCGTCCACCGTGTTGCCCTGCACCACGTTGTAGTCGGACGTGCTGTTCAGGAACACGCCGATGCCCGGGATGCTCATGCCCTCGTCAGGGTTGCCCGACCCGCGGTGGTGCTCAATCAGGTTGCGGCTGATCTCGTTGCGCATGCTGTTGAACAGCATCACGCCGTTGCCGTTGTCGTGCACGTGGTTGTCCAGCGCCCGGTTCGTATCCGAGTGGTCGGTCATGCCGATGCCGACGCGCAGCCACCACTTGACCTCGTTGCCCTCCATGAGGTTGGCATCGGAGTTCACCGCCAGGATGCCCACCTGGCCCGGCCCCATCTCGAAGTGCGGTGGCGGCGGCCCGGGCGGCTGCCCGCCCATGCCGCAGGTGCCGCGCGGGATCTCCATGGCGTAGATGTTGTTGTCGTAGGCGTCCTTGGACCACATGGCGTCCACGCCAATGGAGGCGAAGGTCACCGGGTCGCACTCCAGGTCCTCGTCTCGCGGCCCTGGAGGCGAGGCGAACTGGTCAATGAAGGTGCCGTCCTTCTGGTAGCGGTAGATGATGCGCCACCCGTTGGACCCCAGGTACAGGATGTCGCCGCCCACCGCGATGCCGCTGCTGGGGAAGTCCACGCTGATCTGGCCCAGGTGGGCCCCCGTGACACTGTAGTGATGGATGTTGCGGGACACGTCATCGCTGATCCACAGGCTGTCGTCGGCGTCCGTGTTGGGGTCGCCCTCGTCGTAGGCCATCCCATCGTCGAAGCAGTAGCTATCCGAGATGGCCACGAAGACCGGCACTGCCACGCCAGCGACCGGGTCTATCCGGTACACCTGGCCACATGGCTGGTTGATGCCCTGCCAGCCGCCCCACAGCACCCGCCGCTTGCTGTCCCAGCCCATGGCCTGGACATACGCGCCGGGGTCGAAGCTGCGGACCAGGGTGCCCACGATGGGCGTGTTCGGGCTGGCCAGCATGTCGGCAGCCGCCGGCGGGCGCACCACGTAGATGTTGCGGTCGCCGTAGTTGGTGTAGTAGATATATTGCCCATCAAAGGCCACTGACACACCGATGCTGCTCGGCACGGGCACCCGCATGGTGCCCAGTAGGGTGCCTGGCACCGCCACGTGCGGGCCCTCGCCTGGCGCCGCGCTGCCCACGTTGCTCAGCAGCGTGCCAAGCTCCTGCTCCGTCACCGCAGCCGACTGCGCCAGGATTTCGCTATCGGTGGTGTTGCCGTTGACCTCGTTGCCGGCAATGGTGTTGCCGTCCGAGTGCAGCAGGCCGATGCCCACCAGTTGCACCAGCGCAGCAGGTGGCGGCTCCTCGCCCTGCGGCGGGCTGATGAGCACGGCCAGCCCGTCGTGTACGTAGTCAGCCACTTCATTGGCGATGGGCAAGCCGTCGCTCCCACTGCTGTTCTCGATGCCGATGATGGCCCACTCACCGAGGTACTCGTCGTATGGCGGCACCATGGAGAGGTACTGGAAGCGGATGCGGTTGGTCCCCTCTTCCAGGATGACCTGGAAGGTGTAGTCCGCCTCCTCGTAGCTGTAGTCGGTGACGCCATCCCACTGCACCACGAGCTTGCGGTTGGGCGCGCTGCCGACCGTCTGCACGTAGACGTCGCCCATTGACCCCGGTAGCAGGTCATCCCCGAAGGCCGAGATGACGTTGTTGGGCGTAGAGGAGTCGGGGATCCAGCTCTCGAACCAATCGAAATCGTCCTCATCCGGCCCGAAGCCCAGGATCCCATTGCTGCCCACCCAGAGATTGTCATAGGTGTTGCCGTAGAACTGGAAACCAAAGCCGATGGGCACCTGCTGCGCGCAGTCGTCGCACTGGGAGACGTCGCCCAGCCACTGCCCGCTGTTGGAGATCTCCACCCAGTTGAACTGCGGGCCGCCCGGCTGGTCGCTGTCCATCCAGGTGTAGCCAAAGCCGTCAGGGCCGCCAGCGCCCAGCAGCACCGGCCCGCCATGTTCGCCGACCCGTGGCTGGCCCTTGGGCTGCTTGACGTCCGCCGCAGCGCCCGCACCTGCCGCTGGCGCCTGCTCCACCTGCTTGTTGGCAATCAGGTTCCTGAGGACGCTGTTCTCAGGCGACCGGATGAGGTCTATGCCCACGTCGCGGTTGGCGATGACCTCGTTGCCGCCCACCAGGTTGCCGGTCGACTCCACCAGCACCACGCCGCGGTCGCCGTTGCCCCGGATGCGGTTGACCTGCACCAGGTTGTCATTGGAGTTCACCAGGCCAACGCCGCTGCCGCCGTTGCCGTCAATCAGGTTGCCGCCCTCGGGCGCGGCCAGCAGCTCGTCCAGGGACATGCCCGCCACGCCGCCAATCATGTCGCCATTGGAGTTCACCAGGCTGACGCCGTTGCGGCCGTTGCCCCGGATGGTGTTGTCCACCACCTGGTTGCCCGTGCTGTCGAGCAGCGCCATGCCATCGGTAACGTTGTGCTCCACGATGTTGTGGGCCAGCACGTTCTGGTGCGATTGAGAGAGCTGCACGCCAAAGGCACCGTTGCCGATCACGCTGTTGTCGCGGAACTCGTTGCCGTCCGCGGACTCGAAGTAAGCGCCGCCGTGGCCGTTGGCGCTGATGCCGTTGCCCTCGAAGACGCTATCGTTCACGTTGCGCACCGACAGGCCCAGGTCTGCGTTGCCCTCCAGCACGTTGCCCGCCACATGGGCCCTGCCACCGAAGTCCTGCATCAGCAGGCCATCGCCACCGTTGCTGCCCACCTGGTTGCTGGCAGCCTCGTTGACGCCACCCAGGCCCTTCAGCAGGATGCCGGTGTCCTCGCTCCCGTGCACCGAGTTGCCGATGACGCGGACATTCTGGACCTGGCCGCCCCCGTTGACCATGACGGCAATGCCGTCCCTGGGGCTGCCCGAGACCTCGTTGCCCACAATCCACACACCGTCAACCTGTGCGCCACCATCGTGGACGAACACGATGCCCGGCGGCTCCGGCTGCGGGTTGAACTGCGCACCGGCCTGCCCATCCTCTTCCTCACCCGCCGCCGCGGCCTCAGCCACGATGGAGTTGCCCCGCACCGTCAGGTCCATGGCGCCCACAGGCGGCGCGCAGGCCCCACAGCCGCTCAGGTCAATCGCCACGCCCATTCTTTCAAGGACGTGCGGCAGCACAAACGTGTTGCGCTGGTCCAGAGCACCGTTGCCGTTGGTGTCCTCGCCGTCGTCCAGGACACCGTTGCCGTTGAGGTCTTCGGTGCCAATGAGCACGTCGGAGACACCCTCCAGCAGGATGCCCGTGCCGCCGTGCACCCTAAAGCCGTTCCCGCTGACCCACAGGTCCCCGCCCCTGCTGCCGCCAATGCCGATCTGCTCGACGAACACGTCGAAGAAGCTGTTGACCACCGCGAGGCGTTGGACCCCTTCCTCGTTGATGGCAACGCTGCCTGGCGCGGCATCGCCCATCAGGAAGCGGCTATTGGCCAGGAGCACATCAGAAGCGCCAACCACGCGGATGCCGTTGGCCGCCTGCCCCACGACGATGGTGAAACCGAAGCCAGGGATGCCGCCATCAGGCCCTGGCACCAACCCCTCGCCAAAGCTCAGGCCTGAGGCCGTGCCCAGAACATCCACGACCGCCTCGACCGGCGCGCCCGGATTGATGGAGGTCATGTTCTGGCCATTGGAGGAGGCCAGCGTCACGTTGGGCACACGCACCGTCAGGGCCTCACCGTACTCGCCCGGACGCACCAGCACCGTGTCGCCGGGCAGGTTGATGTCCAGCACCGGCTGGATAAGCTCTGACAGGGCCATCAGCATACCGGCGTCGTTGTACAGCTCCACATTCGGGTCAAAGGACCAGGAGCCGCCCACGTGGACCGGCGTGGCCAGCCACGGCACGTACACCACGCCGTCTGCCACCTCGGCGCCCTGGAGCGGCCGGTTGTTGCTGGGATGCGTTGGGCCGCCAGGCGCGCCGTAGTAGTTGAGCTGCGCCTGGAATGGCTCCGGGAAGGTCGTGTCTATGGCCTTGCCGGCGTTGTCCACCAGGTTGTTGTAGTGGGCTTGAACGGTTGCCTTGTTCAAACCCCCGTCGCCGTCAACGTACAGCCCATGGCCGGCGTTGTCGCGCAGGTCGTTGCCCACCACCGCCACGTCGGACATCTGGTGGCCGTTGCGGGCCTGGAGCAGCACACCGTTGCCGCCGGCGCCCTGCACCTGGTTCCCGCTGACGTGGACACTGGAGGTGCCGTTGTGGCCCACGCCATGCACCGTCAGGTCCTCGACTATGGGCGTGGCCCCCGCAGCGTCGCTGCGCAGGGTGACCTTCACCTCCAGGTAGCGGCCCGGCGGCGCGTCGAAGGGCACGCCGTTCTGCACTTCCATGCGGTCGCCGGAGAACACGTCGGTCTCGCTGGTGCGGACCTCTACCACCACCGAGGTCCCGTCCGGCTCCTGGCTGGTCCAGGCCACCGTGTTGTCCCAGTCAATACCCGGGGCGCCGCCGTCCACCACCGTCCGCCAGCTACCGATGTGCTGGGCGCCCAGCACCACCGCCCCGGTCATGTCGGAGTAGTTGTAGGGGTAAGCGCTCTGCCCCAGGGGTACCGTCAGGTCCACCGCGTTGGTGGCCGGGTCGATGCGCATGGCGTTCCAGGAATCGTAGTTGGTGACCCACACCTTACCAGCCGCGTCCACCGCCACGCCGGTGGGCTGAGCACCAACGGGGATTATGGCCACCAGGTCGCCGTTGTTGTTCAGCCGGGTCACAGTATTGGAGTGGCTGTTGGCGACCCAGATGTTGTCGTCCGGCGTGACCGCCACGCCACGGCTGCCCGATCCACCGCTGGGCTTGAGGAACTGGACCACACCCGCTGGGTCGATCTTCGCGATCCTGTTGTCGTCCCAGGTGGCATTCCAGATGAACCCATTGCTGTCAATACCCAGGCCGTAGGACAGCGGCACACCGATGCACGTCTGCACCCGGGTAACGGGGTCATACCGCAACAGGACGCTCTGGCTGATGGCTGCGGACCAGAGGATGCCGTTGCCATCCACCAGGCCGCCGTACCCACCGCACTGCGAAGCGAAGCTGTCCAGGATGGCCCCAGTGCCCCCACTCACCTTGACGAAGCTGGTGGGGAAGTACGGGTAGCCGCCCACCCACACGTCGTTGTTGCCGTCCACGGAGACGTGCCGCACGTTGGGAGCATTCGGCGTCCGCACGAACTTGATGATGCACTCGTCCTGGGCTGAGGCGACGTCAGGGCCGGCCCAGGGCTTCACGTCGCCCAGGCCGGTCGAAGTCTCAATGGTGCCGTTGGCGTTGCGGTCCACGCACTGGCCGTTCTCCCTCAGGCCCACCTGGACCACCGAGCCGGCGTTGCCGCCCGACTCGTCGCGGTTGCCCGCCCACACGTTGCCGTTGATGTCCACCGTGGTGCGGGACGGGTTCTTGCCCATGCCGGCGGGCGCCGAGGCGTACTCGCCCAGCACCACGCCGGTGGCCGTGTCCACCTTGGCGATGGTGCCGCGGCCCGAAAGGGCAATCCAGATGAAGGGGAAGGTCAACTGGCCGGTCTCGCTCAACTGGATCTGGCCCGGCACGGCGGTGTGGGTGACCCCCACCCCCTCGCCCTGGGCCCAGTCCGACTCGTCGGTGAAGAGCCGGCTAATCTCCCTCGGCAGCACCTCGGCGTCGTCGCCGCCCAGCGAGATGCCATGCCCACCTTGGCCAGCGTTGCCCTGGACTACGTTGTCCATGATGTGGTTGCGGAGGCTGGGGCCATTCGCCCCCTGCGGCTCCCGGCCGGGCCGGCCAACCGTGTTCCACATGCGAATACCGGCCCCCTGGTCGGTGTTCAGGGTGTTCCGCATCACGAACACGTCCGACTCGGTATCGCTCACCTCGATGCAGGTGCCGCCGCAGTTGATGGTGTTGCCTGTGATCTTCAGGACGCCAGGGATGTCCTGCGCCTGGATACCGATGCCGCCCTGCGGCTCCAGGTTGATGATATTGTCCACGGCGAAGAACACGTCGAAGAAGGACGACGCCTGCCGCCCACCCGACTCGCCATGCATCCGCAGCCCAGCGCCAGCCGCATCGTTGTTCACCAGGTTGAAGCCATGCAGGCGGAAGCCAGTCACGTTTGGCCCCTCGGCTTCCACCACAGGCTCCGGGTCGTCGGCTTCGATGAACGTCTCCCTGGCGCCCGCCACCGACACCAGGTCCGTGGTCTGCCTGATCTCGATAGGCCCGTAGTACCGGCCCGGCCACACCACGATGGCGCAGCCGCCAGAGGGCGCGCAGGGGTTGTCCTGCGGGTTCTGCTCCAGGTCGGCAGCCTCTACCGCCATGAAGATGTCGAAGAAGGACTGGACGCCGAAGCCCGGCATGTCCACGTCAAACTCGTCGTCCACGAACAGGGCGTAGCCGCGCAAGAAGGAGTCAGAGCTCCACTGCACGTTGCCCGCGATCCCGTCGCCCGTTGGTCCCAGCGGCCCGGTCGGGTCGCCCCACCAGTTCCAGTGGGCGTCAACCGGCGGCTGCGGGTTGCCGGCCATCTCGTTCCTGACGCCAACGCCCGCATGGTTAAGAATGTTGTTGTAGTTGATGTGGAGGTCCTGCACCCCATCCGCCGTGTTGCTGACCACCCGCACGCCATCGCCGGCGCCGTCCGCCAGGACGTTGCCCTCGATGAGCATGTTGCGGGCCGTGGCAGGGCCGGCGCCAAGCATCTGGTTGACGACCACCACGTCCGCAGACATCGAGCGGAGAACCCGGTTCCACCGGACCTGCACACCGTCCAGGTCAACGAGGCTGGCACCGTTGCCTGCCAATTGGATGCCCACACCGGCACCGTCTATCTGGTTCTCCTGCACCAGCCCACCCTGGACACCTATCAGTTGGATGGCGGTGCCGCCCGGGGGCAGGGCGCCGCCGCCGGGCACCGTGGTCACGAGGCTGAAGGTGTTGCGCCACACCCGCACGTTGGTGGCCGGCGAACCAGCTATCGCCACGGCCAGCTTGTCAGCACCCACCTGAAGGTCGTTATTCTCCACCCTCAGGTCGTCTTTTTCGGCCTTGGTAGTCGAGATACCATTGCGACCGTTCACGCCTGGCAGGCCGCCCAGCAGGACGCGGCTATGCTGAATGCGCACGTTGCTGGCATCCGTGAACACACCACCCACGTCCTCCGCCACCAGCCGAATGCCGTTCACGAAGTCCGCCCCTGCAACCGTGAAGCCGAACTCCCATTCCTGGCCACCCAGCACTGCGCCGCCAAGCCGCAGCCCATCTGCGGCGCGGAGCACCTGTACCACCGAGTCTACGGCGGCCGAGGGCGCAATCCAGGTCAGGTCGCGGCCCTGGGGCGAGATGACCCTCAGGCCCGGCTTGTTGATGACGACCGCCTCGTCGTAGATGACGGGGCCGGCGGCCGGGTTGCCGCCCCAGACCACCACGTAGTTGCCGGGGTCGGCGCTGTCTATGGCCGACTGGATGCTGTGGCCGTTGGGGTCCATGTGAGCAAAGTTGATCCTGGCATCCACGTACGGCTCAACGTTCACGTTAGCACTGACGCCGTCACCGGCGGGGCCCGCCGGCCCAGCCGGGTCGCCCCACCAGTTCCAGCGCCCATCCACCGTGAGGCCGGCCACGGTGTTGTTGATGCCTAGGCCAGCGTTGCTCACCAGGTTGTTCCAGTTAGCTACCACGTTGCTGATGGCCCCGCCAAACAGGGCCTCCAGCTTCACGCCGTCGCCGGCGCCGCCGCTGATGGTGTTGCCACGAAGAGACACGTTGCTGACGTTGACCACGGCGCCATCAGCAGCGAGCTTGTCGGCCAGCCGGACCTGCGCCGGCCCCCGGCCGTTCAGGAACTGGTTGTGGACCACATTGATACCGTTGGTGCTGATACCGGCGCCACCAGCGCACACGCCGCACCCGGAGATGGCCAGCGCAATGCCAGCCCTGTCGGTGATATTGTCCTTGATAATGGCGTTGCTCACCGCTTGGAGCCGCATAGAGGTGCCGCCGCCTACGCCGTCGAAGGGCACGAAGCGGTTGCCCGCGATGGACAGCATCGCCGTGTTGAGTACCCTGATTATGGTGGCACCACCCGGGCGGTCCGCCTGCTCCAGGGTGTTGCTGAAGACCGCCAGGCCGGGCGCACCCGCACCGGTGACATAGATGGCCGACGTGGCGCCGCCCAGCAGGATGGTGTTGCCCTGGATGAGCACGCCAGACGCCCCGTCAATCTGCACCGGGTAGTCGGCCGCCCCAGGCCCACCGATGAGCGTGAGGCCGGAGCCGCCCAGCCAGAAGCCATCGCCGTTGCCCAGCAAGGTCAGCGCGGGACCACCGCCGGCGCTCTGCCACCTGGTGTCGTCGGCTGCGCCCGTGGCACGGACCCGCAGCTCCCGCTTGTCTACGGTGACGTTCTCGGTGTACTCACCCTCCTGCACCATCACCGTGTCGCCGCGGTCCAGTTGACCGTTGCCGTTGGTGTCCTCGCCCGGGTCCAGGGCCTCGTTGCCGTTGGTGTCCTCGCCAGGCAGGGCGGCATTCACCGCATCCTGGATGGTGGGATAGAAGGTGTTGGGGTCCCGCTCCAGCCAGATGGCGCCGGTGACCTCGAAGGGCACATCCAGCACCGCGCTGGCCGGAGTCCCGCTGCCCTCAGCGCCCACCGCATGGTCGCCGGTGGAGCTGGGTGGCACGTTCCACGGGGCCTGCCACTCGCCGTTCTCGTCCGCAGTGATGCCGCCGGCCACGTCCACCCACTGCCCGCCGCCCATGCCCGCCGGCAGCGCAAAGAGGTTCATGAAGTAGCGCACGTTCTCCGGGAACCCGCCATTCGTGAACAACTCAAGATGCAGGCCGTAACCGCCGCTGGTGGCCAGATAGCCAGCACCTACCGGCCCCTCGGCGACCAGAGTGCCACCGTCAGGCCCAGGCACCACTGGCGCAACCATCGGGTCAGCGACAAACTCATTGTACTCACACTGGCCCAACTGCCCCACGTTGCCGAAGGGGCCGCTGGTCACCGGGCTGGCGCCCGGCACGCCTGACAGCACGGGACACCCATTGCCCAGCCCGTTGTCCGTGTACTGGGCGCCGGACCCAATAGCCGGGAACAGCGCATTGACCTGCGGGTCGCTGCCCAGGTACACCACACCGCCGTGCAGCAGGAAGGAGGCCAGCTCTGCGGCCTCGCCAGGGCCAAGGTCGTTCCACACAAAGGAACCAAAGAACACGTCGGCGTTGCGCGTCCCGTCGGGGTTCACCAGCGACCCCGGCGCGATAACGTCTACGAAGGGCAGGAACTGGATGGGCCGCGGCACCACGCCGCCTGGCCCGAAGTTGGCCGGGTCCAGTAGCGCGTTGCCCAGCGTTGTGGTCCCATAGGTTGGGTCCGCTATGAAATTCCCCGCCGAGTCCCGCAGCGGGTAGACGTCACGGTTCTCGTTGAAGCCCGTCACACGGATGGGGGGCACATCGGCGGCAGCCGGCAGCCCGCCGTCCAGGCGGAACCGCACCCGGATGTCCGTCTCGTTGGGTTGGAACCCGAAGCCCTGGGCCTCAGCCGGGGCGCCAACGCGCCCGGAGGTCGGGTCAATCACCAGCAGCGGGTCCACCTGGAGCCGGGTGCCCGCCACGTGCTCGAGGGTCTTGCTGGCGCTGCGGCCGTCCACCGCGTACGGCCCTCCAGGCATGGAGGGGAGTCGGAACTGACAGTCAGCATTCCCCGCGGCGTCCGCCGAGCAGGGCTGGCCATCGCTGCGGTTGATGGGGATGACAATGATGGGCGAAACACTCGCCAGGGACAGCGACACCAGCTCAATCTCAATCCGGGTGTCATTCGGCCCAAAGCCCTGGCCACGCATCACCACGGTATCGCCGAAGCGGGCCGTGTTCTGGCCCAGCACGATCCAGGCCGGGGTCACGCTGAAGAGGACCGGCGCCGCGCCGTCTTCCAGCGGCGTCAGGTCGCCGCGGGCGTCCACCTCGTGCGTCCCGTTGGCGCTGGGTGGCACCACGAAAACATCAAAGAAGGAGCCGCGGTAGTCGGCCTGTGCAGGGCCAGCCACAGCCGCGCCGTCGTAGGTCGTCCGGATGCCGGTCTCGCCGGCACCGAAGCCTTTGCCGCGGACGTAGACCCGCTGTCCTGTGGGGCCTTCGGCAGGAGCAATCTGCAAGCTCGCATCCACCAGGAAGTAGTCACCTACAAACCACGGCGTCCTGCTGCCGCGGACGTCTATCTCGTGAGGGCCACCGGGCACCAGGGGTACAACCATCCTGCTGTTCCACGAGCCCTGCTCGTCGGCAGTCAGGGCACCAATAGCGCCGGTGTCGAAGTACACGCCGTCGAAGGAAGCGCTGATGCCCACCTCGCCCACGGGGAAGTTGAAGCCGTGGACGTCGAGCATCGTCCCGACTGGCCCGCGCTGGGGGTCTGTCCACAGGCGCGGCTGAATCACCACGGTGAAGGGGGAGCAGCCCCGGCCGCCATCGTCGTCAATCTTGCAGACCTGGCCGTCGTAGACGCCCGGGTTCGCGTACGCGTGGGAGCCGTCCACGCTGCCGGGCTGCCCGGCCCTGGGCTCAACCACTGTCCCAGGTGTGGTGTCGCCGTCGCCCCAGTTGATGACGGCGGTGTGGGTATCGGCGCTGCCGGCATCAGTGAACAGGTCAGGGCCCAGCCCCTCCAAAGTGAAGGGCACGCCCGTCTTGATGGGGGAGACCGCCACCATGATGTCGAAGCTGACGGTCTCGCCGTTGTACTCAAAGGACCCGTCGGCGTTCATGGTGGTGTGGTACACCTGCCCGGTGCCGGGGTCCACAAAGCTCACATTGGTGCTGCCATCGTCGTTGGCGGTATTGCTGACCGAGCGGCCCACCAGCCAGTGGCCGCCACCCGCGGCGTACCCCAGCCCGACCAGGACATCCTCACCCGCCTCCAGTTCCGACCGGTAGTCGGCGGCGGTGGGGTCGGTTGTGCCCAACTCGGTATCGTACACCTTGACGGTGAGGCTGTTGCCCAGGCCCACGGAGTCCAGGTAGGCCCGGATGCCGTTCACCAGGTCATCGTCCGCCGTGCCGGCGTCCGGGTCGGTACCCATGAGGCCGCCCAGGGCGTCAATGACAGCGTACTTCTCAGCTTCGTCTACCACGCGGTTGCCGTTGGTGTCGGGCACCAGCTCGGAGTACCCCCGCTCGGCGAACCAGCCCAGGCTGATGCCAGCAGAGGTCGGCCCGCACCAGTTGTCGCCCCAGGCCGGGTCGTTGTGCTGGTCCAGGAGCTCCAGACCCTCCTTGACGAAGTCGTACACAGGCCCCACGAGCAGTGGGTTGGGGTCGCTCACGCAGGTGCGCAGGTCGCCACCCTCCCAGGGCGGACGGAAGGTGTTCACAGGCGGCACGTTGGATACCGTGACCCTGGCGCTGTCCGAGCCGTCGGCGGCGCCATCATTCACCGTGACCGTGACCGGGTAGTTGCCGTTGTCCGCATAGACGTGGGAGCCGCTCACCGTGCCGGGGTTGGCGCCGGCGGGCTCCGTGACGGTCCCAGCTTCCGGTGCCGAGCCATCGCCCCAGTCAATCAGAGCGGTATGCGTGTCCCCAGCATCAGCATCCGTGTAGGTCGCGCTCAGGTTGACCGGGCTGCCTTCGTCGGCTGCCTGGTCGGCGCCGGCGTTCACCACTGGCGGGACGTTGGTGACCTCCACCTCGAGGGTATCGGAGCCGGAGCCGCTATCATCGTCGGTCACCGCCACTGTGACGGTGTAGGTGCCGCTGGCGGCGTAGGAATGCGAGCCAGAGACCGTATGGAGGGCCTGGTCTACGATGCCCGCCACGGGTGGGCCATCGCCCCAGTCTATCGTTGCGGTGTGGGTATCAGCCGCCCCAGCATCGGTGAAGGTGGCCGGCGCCAGGCTGACTGTGCCATCGGTGTCGCCAGTCTGGTCTGGCCCCGCGTTTACCACTGGGGCTGCGTTGTTGACCGTGACCAGCAGGGTGTCAGAACCGGAGTCACCATCGTTGTCGGTGACCGTGACGGTCACGGTGTAGGTGCCGTTGTCAGCGTAGACATGCGAACCCGTCACGGTGCCTGGGTTGGGGCCGGCAGGCTCCGTGAGGGTCCCAGCTTCCGGTGCCGAGCCATCGCCCCAGTCAATGGTGGCCGTGTGGGTGTCGGCGCTGCCGGCGTCGGTGAAGGTCGCGCTGAGGTTGACCGTACCGCCTTCTGAGGCCGTCTGGTCGACCCCGGCGTCTACTGCGGGTGCTACGTTGTTGACCGTCACCCGGAGGGTGTCGGTAGTCTCCTCCGCAGTGTTCTGGTTTCTCACCATGACCCTAACATCGTAGGTGCCGTTATCGGTGTAGACATGAGAGCCGGCCACGGCACCTGGGTTCGGGTCGGCAGGATCCGTGACCGTCCCAGCTTCCGGTGCTGAGCCATCGTTCCAGTTAATGGTGGCCGTGTGGGTGCCGGGCTGGGTATCGGTAAAGGAGGCAGCCACAGACACAGTGGCCCCTTCGTCGGCTGTCTGGTCGGCCCCGGCATCTACAAGAATGTTGCCGCTGGCCAGGGTGGTAGGAATCAGGAGTAGCGAGGTAACCATTGCAGCAATAACAAACAATACCAACGAGGTGCGATTAAGGCTGGATCTCATAGCAGCACTCCTCTAAATAGTCACTCCCGCCTAGGTCCCCGCCCTATCCTTGCCGAGTTCCTCTATCCGGCGCCTCACTGCCTGGTCCTGGCCCGGGACCTTGCAGGTGGCGGCGGAAGCCGGCTACAGCCCTATCGGAACGCAACACAAGACATGCAGAAGTAAGCGGCGCTATTATTGTCCACAATTTCGGGAATTGTCAAGCCCACTAGAGGAATCTTCTAGCGACCAATTAGGCCACATTACTCGCCAATAGCCGGAACTGACACGTACTATCAAGCGGCATAGAGGATTATTCTAGCGACTAATGTGGCCCCATTGCTCGCCAATTCAGCAGGGGAGGCACAAGGTGAATACGGGTGGCGTCCGGGCGTGGAGACAGGCGCGAGGGCTACGCACCCCGCCGCCGCAGGAACAGGAAGGCACCTACTGCGGCGATCACCACGACGATGACCACCACAACCACGATGACCACAGGGAAACCGCCTGCCCCTGGTGTCACTGGCGTCGCCGTCACGGTTGGCCTGACCGTCGGGAGCGCCGTGGCCGGGACCGTCGCCGTGGGTGTGGCGGTGGGAGTTCCAACACCAGTGGGCGTGGGTGTAGGAGTAGCAGTGGGAGTGCCAACCCCAGGCGTGGGAGTGGGCGTGGGCGTAGGGGCAACACCCGTTGGGGTGGGCGTAGGGGTAGGAGTAGGCGTGCGGACGGGGGTCGCCGTCGGGGTTGGCGTTGGAGTGGCGACCTCCTGCTGCAACACCACCAGGGCGAACTCGGAGAGTCCTTTCGGCGAGGTGCCGCGGAGCAAGGCCCGGCCCTGGGCATCGGTCCCCACAGGGGTCGTGTCCAGGACCTCTCCGGGCCCCACATCAGGGATGTGCAGAATGCGCGCATTGCCGGAGCCTACCTGGTCCAACCAGCGCTGGCCCACAGCGATGGTTATCTCCACCTGGCCCACCACCTGCTGGTTCGCCATGTCCTGCTGCCGCACCGACAGCGCCACGGCGACGTCCACGATTCGTCGGCCGACGGCCCGGGCCGCCTGGTCCATGGCCACGCGGCCCTCCGGGCTGGGCTGCTTCGAAAGGCCAACGCGCAACTCGCCCTGGGAGGGGTAGCGCAGCAGCTCCGCCCCTATGACGACGCCTACCGCTCCAAGGACGGGGTCCGCCGCCGACAGGTCCAGCGTCCGTTCCGTGGTCCGCAACACTAGCCGCGTGACGCGGGCCTCGGCTGCCGTGCCCGTGCCCACAGGTGCCTCTACCTGCGCCTCGATGAACAGCCCAATCTGGCCTGTCTCGTCGCGAACAGGGATGGTCAGCTTCCCATCCCTGTAGGTGATGCCGCTTTCCGGGTCCTCAAAGCTAGCCAGGGACGCCCCGCTCGCCAGGACCACCGGCAGGGTTATGACCGTGACCCCCTGCGGCGTAGTGGTAGCGATCATGGGCTGGCCGCTCAAGCTCACCGGTTGCCCGGCCGCATCCAGGGCGGTCGCCTGGGCGCCCACCGGCAACCGGTCCTGCACCGTCACCCTGGGCGCAGCAGTGACCGTCACCGTGGCAGAGGCCTCCTTAACGATGCCACCCTTGGTGACTCTGGCCACCACGGCGCTGGTGAAGGTCCCTGCCTCCTGACCCGCGGTGAAGGTGCCCGTCGAGTCAATGGTGCCACCGGCCCCCGCACTCCAGGCCACCGTGGCATCCTGAATGACGTTACCGAAGAAGTCCAGGGCGATTATCTGGAACTGGGCTCGCCCCCCAACGGCAACCGCCGTGCTGGCAGGGGTAAGCTCAATCCGGTCCAGGGGGCCGGGCCTCACGACGACAAATGCCTCCTTGGTGGTTGTCCCCGACTGCGCATCGGCCCGGGATACCTTCAGGCGCACGGTGTACGTGCCTACCTTGGTGTAAGTGAACGTGGCCGTCTTGGAGGTGGCGTCCACCACGCCGTCGCCGTCCAGGTCCCACTCACGTCCCACGATGGGGAAGGGCGCAGCAGTCTGGTCCTCGAAGGTGACGGTCAGTGGCGCAGGCCCATCCACGGCCGGCCCTCCGGTGAACGCCGGGAACACGGGTGCCGCGCCAGGCGGCCCACCCACCACCGGAGTAGGCGGTTGCGCCGCCGTCCTGACCTGGATGACCTGGGTGGCCGTGGCGAAGACGCCGAAGCCTGCGACCCGCAAGCTCACGGTGAAATCGCCCTGCTGGGCAAAGGTGAAGCTGGGGCTAGCATCGGTGCTGTCCACCACACCGTCAGACTCGAAGTCCCACTCCCGCCCCGTGATGGCCCCCGCGGGCTTCGATTCGTCCGTGAAGGTCACCTGGAGAGGCGGAGCGCCGCTCACTCGGGAGGCCGCGATGCTGGGCTCGAGCACATTCACGTAGCCGAGCCGGGTGACAGTGTTGCCGTCGGGGTCCACCGGGTTGTCTGCAAAGAGGACGACGCTGTAGGTCCCGCCGGCGGTAAACGTCACCAATGGGTTGCGAAGGTCAGAGGTTATCTCGACGCCGCCAACGTCCCGCACGCCATCCCCGTCCTCGTCCTGGAAGAAGGCCCACTGCCAGGTGTCGGGGTTGCCCACGCTGAGGTCAGTGAACTGCACGGTGTTCCCTGAAGCCACCGCCCTGGGCGTGCCCGAGAGGTCCGCCGCGACCGGCTGGAAGGTCCTGACCAGCGCCTGCTTGAGCACGGTGCTGCTGCCGGCGGGGCCAGTCACTCGCAACGTAACATTGAAGTTACTGGGCGTCGTGTAGTTGAAGGTCGGGTTCGCAGCGGTGCTGTCGGTTAGACCATCACCGTTCAGGTCCCACGCATAGCTGGTGACTGTGCCCTCCGCCAGCACATCCAGCGCCCCGTTGGCGTTCAGGTCCTCGCCAGCGTCAAGGAGTTTGTTCCCGTTGGCATCCTCGTTGGCAATGAAGCGGACGACGAGGGGGACGCCTCCACGGCAAGAGCCGTCCACAGCGGGACACTGGGCCCCTGCGGTGTTGCTCAAGGCAGCAAACTGGGCCTTGATGATGCGCACGAAGAGAGGGCGCGGCCTGGGCTGAGACGCACCTACCACGTTACTGGCCACCAGCTTCACGTGGTAGTCGCCGCCGCGGCCGAACAGCAGGATGGGGTTCTGGTAGACGTTGGCGTCGGTCCCCTCGATGGCGCCAAGGGCGCCCTGAGGGTCCTGCGTGAAGTTGGCCCCCGCCTGCGTCCACCGCACGACAGTATCCGCGCCCTCGTCCAACACACCGTTGCTATTGGTGTCCTCATAGACCGTCCACTGCCAGCGGTCAGGGGCCTCGGTGGAGAGATCCACCAGGCCCACGGCAGGCTTGCCCTCAATCATTAAGCCCGTTTCAAAGGGGCGCCGCGCCGGTGTCAGAGGGTTGGCCATGAAGTCAGCCGTTGGCGGGGGACGAGCAATGACAAATCCTTCCCGCACCATCTGGCTGGTGCCAGCCGGGCCGATGGAGCGAAACACCACCGTGAAGGTCCCGCCGGTCCCGTACTGGAAGCTTAGGGCCGTGCCGGTGCCATCCGTGATCCCATCGTTGTTGACATCCCACTCCCGGGAGGTCACGGTCCCCTCGGTGGTGATCCGGAAGTCAACCGTAGCCCCAACGTTGACCGTCAGCGGGGCCGTTCCAAAGGCCCCTCCCGCAGAGCGGGCCTCAAAGTCCGACCTCAGGACGCGGATGTACCGGTTCCGCACCCTGGGCGCTGAAGCGCCTGCCAGGTTGGAAGCCACCAGACGTACGTGATAGCCGCCGCCCCGGTTGAACTTCAGCACCGGGTTGCGCTCGGTGTCGGTGGTGCCCGCAACCGCGCTGATGGCCCCAGCCACGTCTTGGACAAAGGTGTTGCCGTCCTGCCGCCAGGTCACCAGCGTGTCTGTACCCGCATCTGGCACCCCATCCCCGTCGGCGTCGTTCAGCACCTGGTCAGCGTTGCCGTCTACGTAGATGCGCCACGACCAGCCCGTTGGCACGTTGGCGGACTGGTCTACCAGGGCGATCTGGACCGGGGTGACCTCGGTGGCGCCGTTGGCCAGCACTCGGGTGAGCACTCCCCCGCTGGTGGGCGCTGCCAGGAACTCCGCCAGCGGGGTCTTGGCCACCGTCACCAGCCCAGCGCGGGCCTTTGCATGGGTGCCAATGCCCGTGGAAAGCCTCAGCGTGGCATTGAAGGTCCCGCTGCTGGTGTAGCAGTGGGTCGGCTCCAGCCCCTGGGCCTCCACGTTGGTGATAAGTCCACTGCCATCCCCAAAATCCCAGTCCCACTGGACCCCCGCAGCCGGCCTCCCCAGGCTCTGGTCAACGAAAATCACATCGGCGCCCGCCTGCCCGGTAGAGCAGACTTGGCCCGGTGGGATGGTCCTGGTGATAGCGGCAAACGTCACAGGTTGTCCGGCGCCTGGCCGGGTGCCAAAGTCCGCCTGGAGGGCGCGGACATAGTCCGCCTTCGCCTCCGTGTCACCGTTGGGCAGGGTGGGGTTGCTAACCGTCAGGGTGGCCGTGAACACGCCACCGCGCTGGTAGACGTGGGACGGGTTTCGCTGTGCGGGGTCCTGGGTATTTAGACTGGAGCCGTCGCCGAAGTCCCAGACCCAGCGGGAAGGGTTACCCGTGGACTCGTCCACGAAGTTGACGGTGAACTGTCCCTGGGCGTTCACCACGCCGGACCTGGGCGTCCCGCTAAAGGAGGCGCTGGGGATCTGGAACACCCGGACGGTCAGCCGGGCTGTGTGGGTGCCCGCGGGTCCGCTGGTTGTCTCGGTGACGGTGAAGGTGCCCGGCTCCGCGTAGACGAACGGGGCCGGGGCCTGGACGTTGGAGTCCACGACACCGTCGCCGTTGAAGTCCCAGGCCCTGGCGGTGATTGTCCCCTCTGACGTACCGACAAAGGACACCGTGAAGGGCACCGAGGTGCCGTCGCAGGTGGCGCCCGAGGTGGTGGAGACGTTGCTGCACGTGGCGCCAGCGTCGTTGCTGTTCGCCGCAAAAGCTGTCCGGAGGATGCGGATGAAGTTGTTCTGGACCTTCGGAGGCGAGGAGCCATCCCCGGTGGCCACCAGCCGCACGTGGTAGTCGCCACCGCGGCTGAAGCTCAGGAACGGGTCCCGCTCAGTATCGGTGTTGCCCTGGATGACGGTAATGGCCCCCGCTGCGTCCTGTACGAAGCTGGCGCCATCCAGGCGCCACGTTACCGCTGTGTCAGTGCCAGGGTCCGGCGTGCCATCCCCATCGGCGTCGTTCAGGACCCCATCGCCATTGTCCAGATAGACACGCCAGTCCCAGGAGGTAGGGGCATTGTCCGAGGTGTCCAGCAGGCTAACATCGAACGTACCCTGCGCCGGGAAGGCCCCAAGGCGCGGCGTGGCCGGGTCGTTGATGAAATCAGCCACCGGAGCGATGGCGAGGACTGCCCCTGAAACGGCCAGCAGCCCTCCCACTACCAGGAGGGCCGCCAGCACGAGTTTCAGATGCCAGTCAGGGGCTGCTCCCTTCGACGAAAAGCGCATAATACGATAGATTACTCCATATTATTCTGGCGCGGGTTATGGCTGCTCCACCTCGATCACCATGTACACATCCGTCGAGCCGCCATCGCCCACTGCAATAAGCCGGACCTTCTTCGGGCCGCCCGTCAGGTCGCCAGCCGCGTAGGTGTATGACGGGTCATCGTTGCTGGAGCGCCTGGCGGAGCTCCGCTCCGGCCACACAAAGTACCAGTACACCCGGTTGATGGTGCTCCCCATCTCCGCCACGGTGCTGGAGGTGAAGTCCACCCGGTCGCCAGCCCTCACCACCAGGACGTGCGGATTGCCGCTCGCCCCCGGCTTGCCTACATCGGAGGTCACGCCTGTACGACCGTTCAGGGCCTCGAAGGCAGCACGTATGACCTCCAGCGGGTCCGCCAGCGCAGCATTGTCCACACCGCGGGCGTTGCTGACGTCCAGGCGCACGCTGTACCTACCACCCCGCGGCAGGTCAAACACCGCGATCCACCTGCCGTTCCCCTGGTCGAACGAGGCATCGCGGACTTGCACCCTGTCCTGATCACCCTCGGGCAGGTCCAGGTTGGTCACCGTGAACCGGCGCTGCGTCGGGCCGCCTGAGGACGTGTCCTGGAGCATCAGCCTCAGCGGGTCGCCATTGGCTGCTGGCGTCGCCCCCCAGGTCCCACCTGGAGGATTGATGATGGCGAAGGCCGCGTCTGGCTGCTCCGCCACAATCACCTTCACCGTGAACCGGTCCACCATGGTCCCATCGGTGATGCGGACAGTGGCAAAGAAGGTGCCCAGGGCGTGGTACGTGTGCTGCCGGCGCAGGTTGTCGTCCGGCGGCACCGCCGCGGTCTCCGTGAACACCCGCTCGTCCGGGTCCAGCACGCCGTTGCCGTTGCGGTCGCGGTTCTCGAAGGCCCAGCTCACCTGGATGATGTTGCCCTCCGACGCCCTGGCGTCGAAGTCCACCAGGGTATGGGGGTCAATGACAATCTCTCGGTTGACGTCATAGCCCGGGTTGGTGGCCAGGACGACCCGCAGCACATGGATGAAGTCCTGCCGCACGAAGGGGTCAGAGGTGTTGTTGTTGTTCTGCACCACCTGCGTGATGTGGAACGTGCCGCCCTCGTCGAACCGGATTCTGGGGCCCTGGTCAGGGATGTCCGGCCGTCCGCTGGAGTCGTACACCCACGTCTCCGCTATGCCATCACCATCGGTGTCGGCATAGGTCCACTTGAGCTCGGTGTCCAAGTCGCTCTGGTACACGCTGTCGCCGTTGTCGCGGTACACCCGGTACTCCCAGCGAGACGGGTGGCCCTGAGAGGCATCCTGGAGCTGCACCATGTGGGGCGCCGCGCCGTCCGGCGTGTAGCCGTCAGCCAGCGTGAACCCAGCTACGGCCTGCTCCCTGACGGTGATCAAGTCATGCAATATCAGGAAGGCCTCGCCGGCAGGGCCGACCACCTTCATCACCACGGTCTTCGTCCCAGCCCGCTGGTAGATGCGGGTAGGATTGGAGCCCGTCGTCTCGAAGACGCCGATGTAGTTTCCTTGGGCATCCAACTCCCCTGCTGTAACATCAAAGTCCCAGGAGACCAGGTCAATCTTGCCCTCGGAGGAGGTGTCATCGAAGTCTACGCTCAGCGGCGCCAGCCCATCCAGCGGGTCCGCCGTGAAGCTTGCCCTGATGGTACGGATGATGACCTCGCGCGTCAATATCTCTGAACCAAATTCTAACGGACTGAAGGCGCGGAAGACGCGCAGGCTCACGTGGAAGTCACCGCCGCGGTTGACGCGCACCTTGGGGTGCCGGTCGGTGATAATCTGGGCGCCCGCCGGGTCCTCCTGCCACGTATCGCCCACCTTGGTCCACGTCAGGAGGGTGTCCACACCCTCATCGAAGGCCTCGTTGCCGTTCACATCCTCGTAGATACGCCACTCCCAGCGGGTGGGGTCGCCCGACGAGAGGTCGCGCAGGCGGGCCACCAGCGGTGCCGCGGTCACATTGCCCAGACCGGTCTCGGCGTCCAGCTCGCCATTGCCGTTGACGTCCTCGCCGGCATCCAGCACTCCGTTCCCGTTCAGGTCTTCGCTGGTATCGAAGTCGGCGACCGGCTGCGCGGCCACCACAACGAAGCCCCGGTCCAGGACGCCGTCCCCGTTCTGGTCCTCGCCCGGGTCCAACACACCGTTGTTATTGAAGTCCTCGCCGCGCCCTACCACCGTGAAGACGCCGGCGGGCCCAGTGACCGTCAGGGACACGTTGACCCTACCCGGAACCGTGTAGTCCCACGTCGGGTTCAGCGCCACGCTATCAGTGACCCCGTCGCCGTTCAGGTCCCAGGCGACGCTGGTGACCGTGCCTGAGATGACCCCTGCGAACTGGACGCGGTTCTCAACGACGGCCAGTGTGTTCGGATCATCCTGGCTGGGGATAATGAGCTGGAGCGGGCTCGCCGGCAGGGCGTACGCCACCTTGTCCTCGAAGTCCGTGCCACTGAAGTTAATCTTGAGCACCCGGACGAACAGGGCCCGCACCACCGAGTCGACACCGAAGGCGTTGGTCACCATCTGCGTCACGTGGAAGTCACCGCCCCGGTCGAACCGGACCCTGGGGTCCTGGTCGGGGATGCTGGTAACGCCCGCGGCGTCCTCGACCCAGGTGTCAGGAGTGCCGTCGCTGTTGGTGTCAACCTTGCTCCACGTGAGCAGCGTGTCCTGGGCAGCATCGAGGGCCCCATCGCCATCGTCCAGACGGACCTCGTAGTCGAAGGCCCTGGGGTTGTCGCCCTGGGACAGGTCTTGCAGTTGCACCGTCAGCGGCGCCTGGCCTCGCGGCGGTGTTGCCGGGTCATTGGTGAAGTCCGCCAACGGCGCCTGGTGCACCAGGACAATGCCCGCCTTGATCTCCCTGTCATCAAGCCCACCACCCGTGACCCGCAGCAGCACGGTGTAGCTGCCCGCCGAGGTGTAGGGGTAGGTCGGGTTCGGGTCACTGCTATCGAAGCTGCCGATGTAGCTGCCACCGGCGTCCAGCTCACTGGGCTGCAAATTGAAGTCCCAGGCATAGGCCACTGCTGGCCCCTCGGCCCGCTGGGTGAACTGCACGTCGAACTCTGGGTCATCGCGCGTCAGGACCCCCTCGACGCGACCCGTGGCTGGGTCAACGGTGCCAGCCTGCCCAGCGGCTAGCGCCGCCGAGAAGTCGGCCCGGAGCACCGTGACCGCCGCCTGATGGGTGGTGGCAAAAGTACCTGCCGGTCCAGTCACCACCGACCGAACGTGGTAGATGCCGCCCTTGTCGAACCGCACCCTCGGATTCCGCTCCGGGATGCTGGTCACAGCGCCAGCGCCTTCGACCCATGTGTCAGGCGTGCCATTACTGTCGGTGTCCACCTTGCCCCAAGCCACCAGCGTGTCGCCGCCGATGTCCAGGGAGTTGTTGCCGGTGGCCTCGCGGTAGATCTCGTAGTCCCAGCCACTCACCGTGCCCTGGGTGCTATCCGTAATCTGGACTCCCAGCGGTGCAGTGCCAAGGCTAGGCGCCAGCGTGAAGCTCGGCAGCAGCGTCCTGACCAGCAGCGGCTTCACGACCGTGGTGGTGCTGGGGTCAATCGTTACCGTCAGGGCCACGTGGAAGTCACCGCCACGCCCGAAGCGCACCTTGGGGTTCTGGTCCGGAATACTGGTGACACCGGCCGCGTCCTCGACCCAAGTATCACCCGCCTTCGTCCACTTCAGCAGCACGTCCGAAGCGGCGTTGAACAACTCATCGCCGTTGTCCTGGTAAATGCTCCAGCCCCAAGCGTAGGGGTTTCCGGTGCTATGGTCGGTCAACTGCACATCCAGCGGTGCCTGGCCCTTGGCCGGAGCCGGGGCCGCAGCGAAGTCCGCCGTGGCGACGGTGAGGTGCCCGTCGGCCCGCAAGACAGTGGTGGCCCCACCCTGAGCATCGTTGGCCATCACATCGAACACTACCACAGCGGTCCCGCTCCCAGGGGCACCGGCCATCCTGATACGGACCGACGCGACGCGGACTGTCCCGGTGGGTCCCACAGGGCCAGGGATGCTGCCACCGAAGTCAACCGTATGGTCATCCAGCACGATGAACGTGCCAAAGCTCGTGAAGGGCGCATCGCCGGGCACCAGCACATCTGCCTGGCTTACGCCAGCCAGCCGGGCTACGTTGCGGTCCGTGATGCGGACGCGGATACGGTAGGACCCCAGGCCAGGGGCCGGCACGTTGATGAACGTGACCGGCACCTCAATGACGGTGTCCTGGAAGCCGTCCTTCTGCGGTAGCACGGCCACCACCGCCGTCACCACGGTAACACCATTTGTATCGGACACGCCCAGGGCACCCTCAGTAGCGCCCACCCTGACGACGCCTGGGAAGGCCCCCGCCACCAGGCCTGCCACGAAACGCCCACTCTGGTCCACTGTGCCGGCGCGGGCATCAGTGAGGTTCCACGCCAAAGCCACTCCGTTGGTCTTCACGTTGCCAAAGGCATCGGTGGACTCGGCGAAGAATCGGACCTGTTGAGTCATGTCCACAACAGCCGGGTCTAAGGACAGCCTCGTGTCCAGAGCAGCGTTCCCGTTCAAGTCTTCGCCAGCGTCCAGAGCGCCGTTGCCGTTGAGGTCCTCGTTGATGAACATCGTCACAGCAGCCAGCGGCCCCGGCCGCACCATCACCAGCGCGGTACCAGAGGCCAAGCCGTCCTGGACCGCCGTGGCCCGCACGGTGAAGGTCCCCGCCCTGGTCCCTGGCGTGAACCTGCCTGTCTGGTCAATGCTGGCCCCGCCCGTGTTTGCCTCATCAATGCTCCACTCCATGGACAGGTCCAGCACGTTGCCGAAGGCATCCTGCACCTGCGCCGAGAATTGGACCGCCGCGCCGGCTACCTGTGTGACGCCTTCGGGCGGTGTCACGACCACTCGATGCAGCGGTCCGACCGGGATGCTCACGGTCGCACGACCTGAGACCGTCGCACCCTTGTAGGTCGCCGTCGCCCTCACGGTGTCCACAAAGGTCCCCGCCGTTGTCCCAGCCTGGAACAGGCCCGCTGGGCTCAAGGACCCGTCCGCCGGCCCGTCCACCAAGTCCCAGCCAAAGGGCAGGCCAGGGATGGGGTTGTTGAAGGCATCAAATCCTGCCGCCGCAAACTGCTGCTGTCCAAGGATGGGCACCGTCGCCGGGTTCGGCGTCACTACCACCTGCGCCAACGGCCCCGGCTCCACCGTGGCCCGCGCCGTCCCCGACCGACTTACGTCACCCTGGGTCACCGAGGCTCGCACCGTCAGCACTCGGGCGCCCGTCCCCGGCGTGAACAGACCAGTCTGGTCTATGCTCGCTCCGCCAGTGTCTGGCTCATCAATTGTCCACGTCATGGCCAGGTTCAGAAGGTTACCGAAGGCATCCTCGGCCCGCCCCGAGAACTGGACGGTAGCGCCACCAACCGCCGTCGTCGCCTGCGCCGGCGTCACGATCACCCGCACCAGCGCACCCACCGGCACAATCACCGTCGCAGCCCCGGACACCGTGGCTCCCTTGTAGGTCGCCTCCGCCTGTACCGTGTCCGCGAACGTCCCCGGGGTGGTGCCCGCCTGGAACAGCCCCGCTGCGCTCAAGGACCCGTCCGCCGGCCCGTTCACCAAGGCCCAGCCAAAGGCCAGCCCCGCAATCGGGTTGTTGAAGGCGTCAAATCCTGCCGCCGCAAACTGCTGCTGCCCCTCCAGGGCCACTACCGCCGGGTTCGGCGTCACATCCACCCGTGCCAGCGGCCCAGGCTCCACCGTCACCTGCGCCGTCCCGGACCGCTCCACGCCGTTCTGGGTTGCCGTCGCCCGCACCGTCAGCACTCGGGCACCCGTCCCCGGCGTGAACAGACCAGTCTGGTCTATGCTCGCTCCGCCCCGGTCGGCCTCGTCAATGCTCCAAGACATAGGCAGACCCAGAACGTTCCCATGCTCGTCTTCAGCCCGCCCCGTGAACTGCACCGCTGCGCCACCCACCTCCGTCGTCGCCTGCGACGGCGTCACCACCACCCGTGCTAGAGCACTCGTCAGGACGGTGACGGTGGCATCCCCGGACACCTGGGCACCCTTGTACGTCGCCGTCGCCTGCACTGTGTCCGCAAAGGTCCCCGCCGTCGTCCCAGCCTGGAACAGCCCCGCTCCACTCAAGGACCCGTCCGCCGGCCCGTTCACCAACGCCCAGCCAAACACCAGTCCCGCAATCGGGTTGTTGAAGGCGTCAAATCCTGCCGCCGCAAACTGCTGCTGCCCCTCCAGGGCCACTACCGCCGGGTCCGGACTCACCACCACCCGCGCCAGCGGCCCAGGCTCCACCGTCACCCGCGCCGTCCCCGACCCCGCCAAGTTGTCCTTGGTCGCCGTGGCCCGCACCGTCAGTGCCCGAGCGCCCGTCCCCGGCGTGAACAGACCAGTCTGGTCAATCTGGGCCCCACCACGGTCTGCCTCATCAATGCTCCAGACTACCAAGGCACCCAGGACCTCGTTCCCAAGGTCGTCTTCTACTCGTGCCGAGAACTGGACCGCCGCCCCGCCGACCTCCGTGGTGGCCTCTGCCGGCGTCACGATCACCCGCGCCAGCGCACCCACCGGCACAATCACTGTGGCTGCCCCGGACACCGGGGCACCCTTGTAGGTCGCCGTCGCCTCCACCGTGTCCGCGAACGTCCCCGGGGTGGTCCCCGCCTGGAACAGCCCCGTTCCACTCAAGGACCCGTCCGCCGGCCCGTTCACCAAGGCCCAGCCAAAGGCCAGCCCCGCAATCGGGTTGTTGAAGGCATCAAATCCTGCCGCCGCAAACTGCTGCTGCCCCTCCAGGGCCACTACCGCCGGGTCCGGACTCACCACCACCCGCGCCAGTGGCCCGGGCTCCACCGTGACCTGCGCCGTCCCAGACTGGACCACGTTCCCCTGGGTCGCCGTAGCCCGTACTGTCAGCACTCGGGCGCCCGTCCCCGGCGTGAACAGACCAGTCTGGTCAATGCCGGCCCCGCCAGCGTCCGCTTCGTCAATGCTCCAAGACATAGGCAGGTTCAGAACGTTTCCATACTCGTCTTCAGCCCGCCCCGTGAACTGCACCGCTGCGCCACCAGCCTCTGCCGGCGCCTGCGCCGGCGTCACCACCACCCGCGCCAGCGGCCCAGGCAGCACAGTCACCGTCGCCACCCCAGAAATCGTGGCCCCCTTGTAGGTGGCCGTCGCCTGCACTGTGCCCGCGAAGGTCCCCGCCGTCGTCCCCGCCTGGAACAGCCCCGCTCCACTCAAGGACCCGTCCGCCGGCCCGTTTACCAGCGCCCAGCCAAATACCAGGCCAGGGATGGCGTTGTTGAAGGCATCAAAGCCTGCCGCCGCAAACTGCTGCTGCCCCTGAAGAGCAACCGCCGCCGGGTCCGGACTCACCACCACCCGCGCCAACCGCCCCGGCTCCACCGTGACCTGCGCCGTCCCCGACCGCTCCACGCCACCCTGCGACGCGGCGGCGCGGACGGTGAAGGCCCCCGCCTTGGTCCCCGGCGTGAACAGACCAGCGTGGTCCACAGCCGCCCCACCCCGGTCGGCCTCGTCAATGCTCCACGAGATGGGTAGGTTGATGGCGTTCCCGTGCTCGTCTTCGGCCCGTGCAGCAAACTGGACCGCTGCGCCACCCACCTCCGTCGTCGCCTGCGCCGGCGTTACCACCACCCGCGCCAGCGGCCCAGGCAGGATGGTCACAGTTGCAAAGCCGGACACCGTTGCACCCTTGAAGGTGGCCGTTGCCTGCACCGTGTTCACAAAAGTGCCTGCGGTGACGCCGCCGCGGAACAGCCCCGCCCCGTCAATAAACCCATCGGGCGGTCCATTCACCACCGCCCAGCCGAAGACCAGCCCCGCAATCGGGTTCCCAAAGCGGTCGAAGCCCACTGCCCCAAACTGCTGCTGCCCCAAGGTGGGTACACTAGCCGGGTTGGGCGTCACCACCACCTGCCTCAGAGCCCCCGGTTCCACCGTGACTCGGGCCGTGCCCGACCGCACCAGGCCCTCCTCAGCAGCCGTGGCCCGCACCGTCAGCAGCCGAGCACCCGTCCCCGGCGTGAATAGACCAGTCTGGCCAATGCTGGCCCCACCAGCGTCTGCTTCGTCAATGCTCCAGGCAATGGGTAGGTTGATGGCATTACCAAAGGCATCCCTGGCCTGCGCCGAGAACTGGACCGTTGCGCCAGAGACTTCCGTGGTCGCCTCTGCCGGTGTCACCACAACCTGGTTCAACAGCCCCGCCAGCACGTTGACCGTGGCAGCACCAGATACTGTGGCACCCTTGAAGGTCGCCGTCGCCTGCACCGTGTTCGTAAACGTCCCTGGGGTGGTCCCCGCATGCAACAGCCCCGCCGCGCTCAAGGACCCATCCGCCGGCCCATTCACCAGCAGCCAAGTAAACGCCAGGCCCGGTATCGGGTTGTTGAGAGCGTCGAAACCGGCTGCGCCGAACTGCTGCTGTCCCTGGACCCGCAGCGTGACCGGGTTGGGGGTCACGTCCACGCGGGCCAACGGGCCCGGCTCCACTCGCACCTGGGCAGTGCCAGACCTGACGATGCCGTTCTGGCTCGCCTCAGCGCGCACAGTCAGCACCCGGGCACCCGCCCCTGGCGTGAACAGCCCGTTCTGGTCAACGCTGGCTCCGCCGGTGTCCGCCTCGTCAATGCTCCAGACGAGAGGCACACCCAGAACGTTGCCAAAAGCGTCCTTGGCCTGCGCCGAGAACTGGACCGCTGCGCCACCCGCCTCCGTGGTTGCCTCCGCCGGCGTTACCACCACTTCGGCCAGCGGCCCCGGGTTCACCGTGGCCCGGGCGGTACCGGACTTCACAATGTCGTCCTGGGTAGCAGTGGCCCGGACGGTGTACGTCCCCGCCTTGGTCCCCGGCGTGAACAGACCAGTCTGGTCAACTTGGGACCCGCCAGCGTCTGCCTCGTCTATGCTCCACACGATGGGCACGTCCAAGACGTTGCCGCCCGCGTCCTGGCCTTGCGCCGAGAACTGGACCGCCGCGCCACCCGCCTCCGTGGTCGCCTCCGCCGGCGTCACCACCACCCGCGCCAACTCGCCCAGAACCCTCAGGTCCCCATAGCCCCAGGCAAAGCGGCCATACCGCAGCGCAGTGCTGCTATCGCCAAAAGCGAAGAGGTACACAGCCGGGCTCAGCCCGCCACCGGTCACCGCGTAGAGGTCTGCTGTGGTGCCACTGGCCTGCGCCGCCCAAGCCAGGCCATCGCCCGTGTGCAGCACCGTGCCACCAGTGCCCACAGCCCACCCTGTAGTGTCATCCAGGAAGAACAGGTCGTTGAGGCCTGCCACTGTGCCGCTGGCCTGGGCCGCCCAGTTGCTGCCGCCATCGGCAGTTGCCAAGATCGTGCCGCTGGCGCCCACAGCCCAGCCCTTGGTGGCAGAGACCATCTGGACCGCCCGCAGCGCCTGGCCCGTGCCACTGACTTGCGTTGTCCAGGTGTTGCCACCATTCGCCGTCGCCAGGATGACGCCGCCATCCCCAACCACCCAGCCCTTTTGAGCGTCCACAAAGTAGACACCGTTCAGCGGGCTGCCAATCCCGCTTCCCTGAGGCGCCCAAGTCGCACCGCCGTCGGCCGTGGCCAGGACCGTGCCACCCTCGCCCACAACCCAGCCACGCTGGGCGTCCACGAAGCTCACCCCGCGCAGCGTCACGGCCGTGTTGCTGGCCTGAAGCTGCCAGGTTGCGCCGCCATCAATGGCCTTAAGGACTGTCCCATTGGCGCCCACAGCCCAACCGTGCTGTGCGTCCACAAAGTCCACTGCCAGCAGGTCATCTTCGGTCCCCGTGTTCAGAGCCGAGAAGCTCACGCCACCGTCCGTGGTGTGGAGGGCCTGGCCCTTGAGGCCGACGGCCCAGCAGATCAGCCCGTTGACGCAGTCTGCACCACGCAGGTCAATCGCCGTGAGCTGGATGGCCCACGGGGAGGCCCGGGCAATGATGGTGATCCGGCTGCCCACGGCCCAGCCTGTTGAGGCATCAGTGAAGAACACATCGAAGAACGATTCGGCAGCCACACCGGGCGGCGGCGCCTCTGGCGTCCAATTGGCACCACCGTTCACAGTCGTCAGAACCGTCCCGTTGTCGCCCACCGCCCAGCCGGTGGAGGCATCGGTCATGTGCACGCCCCGCAGCGTCCCGTTCACTCCGCTCTGCTGGGCCTGCCAGGTGGCCCCACCATCCTCGGTGTGGATGATGGCGCCGTTGGCCCCTACTACCCACCCGGTCGAAGAATCGGTGAAGAAGACATCGAAGAAGGAGTCGGCGGGTATGCCCTCAGGCAAGTCTTCAGGCTTCCATTCGGCGCCGCCCTGGGTTGTCTTCACAAAGGTCCCGTTGTCGCCCACGGCGTAGCCGGTCGAGGAGTCCGTCAGGTAGACGCCCCGCAGCGTTGTCGTCACGCCGCTCTGCTGGGCCTGCCAGGTGGCCCCACCGTCCTGGGTAGTGATGATGGCGCCGTTAGTCCCCACCGCGACGCCGGTGGAGGCGTCAGTGAAGAACACATCAAAGAAGGAGTCCACCATCCCAGCGGGAGGCGCCTGCGGCATCCAGCGTTCGCCGCCGTCCACCGTCGTCAGGATGGTGCCGTTGGCGCCTACGGCGTGCCCCTCTGAGGCATTGGCAAACGAGACGCCATGCAGGTCTTCTGTGGTGCCGCTGGACTGCACACCCCAGCTCCGGCCGCCGTCCTCCGTGTGCAGGATGAGGCCGCCGTTGCCCACAGCCCAGCCTGTGGAAGCGTCAGTGAAGAACACGGCATTGAGGCCAGCCGCGCCCTGTAGCGCGCCACGCCAACCGTGTTCCGTCGCCTCACCCTTGAACGCCTTCGGGAACAGGCCCATCTGCGAACCGGCGGTGAAGATGCCCGTCGCGGGGTCGAAGATACCGTCAGATGGAAGGTTCTCGCCAAACAGGGTGACCGGGATGCCGGGGATCACGTTGCCGTACTGGTCAACGGGGTTGCCGGTCACCTGCGCCTGTTGGTTCACACTCACCGCTAGTGGGTCAGGCTCGAAGACCACTCCGTCCAGTGGGTCCGGCGGTATGGTCACCGTGCTGGTGTCAGACAGGACGTCAGCACCCTTGGTGGCAGTAGCCCGAACGTGGACAGTACCTGCCTTGGTCCCCACCATGAACTGCTGGAGCAGTGGGTTTCCTGGCTCCACCGGCTGTAGCACAGTGTCGCTATCAGGCTCCAGGATCTCCCATACGATGGTCAGTTCAGGCCCAAACAGGTTGCCGAACTGGTCACGGGCCACTGCCACGAACTGGTTGGTGCCAAGCAGTGGCACGATGGCGTCATCGGGCATGACATCCAGGGTGGTCAGCCGGCCTGCCCTGATGACCACGTCAGCGGTTCCAGCCACCGGTCCCCCGCTCGCCCCCTGGGTCTGGGCCCGGATGGCGTCTAGGAAGAAGCCTGCCACCTGTCCGGCAGTGAACAGGCCAGTGTTCCCGTCAATGGTGCCCGGTACCGGGCTCCCCACCACGGACCACTGGAAGGGCGCTAGGCCCTCCTGGATGACGTTGCCAAACTGGTCCTTGCCCTGGGCTGAGAACTGGATCTGTCCAAGCACATCGGTCTCACCAGGGTCAGGGGTGACGACTACCTGGACGAGTGGGCCCGGCTGCACGACAACCTTGGCGGTGTCGCACTTCGTGGTCCCATTCTGGGTCATGCAGACCTGCACGGCCGGGTCGAAGGTCCCCGCCACTGTGCCGGCGGTGAAGAGCCCATTCTGGTCCACCGTGCCACCAGCCAGGCCAGTCCACTGCGGCACCAGCCCCTGGATGGGGTTATTGGCCTGGTCGAAGGCCTGCGCCGTAAACAGGTGGGTCTCCCGGACCCGTAGTGTCTTGACCTTGGGGTCAATCACCACGTGGTCCAGCGGCCCAGGCAGGACGGTCACCGTGGCAGCGTCGGACTTGGTTGACCCCTTGTAAGTGGCCATAGCCCGGACCGTATTGTTGAAGGTCCCCACCGTCGTGCCAGCCGTGAACAGTCCAGTCTGGTCTAGCGACCCATCAGGGGGGCCGTTCACTAGCGCCCAGGCGAAGGCCAGGCCAGGTATAGGGTTGCCAAAGGCATCGGACCCGGCCGCGGCGAACTGCCGCTGTTCGTTGATACGCAGAGACACGGGGTCGGGGGTTACGGTGACCTGGTCCAGCGGCCCCGGCTCCACGGTGACCTGGGCCGTGCCCGACCGCACCACACCATCCTGCGTCGCCGTCGCGCGCACTGTGAGGACTCGCGCCCCGGTGCCCGGCGTGAACCTACCAGCCTGGTCTATGCTGGCACCACCCCGGTCCGCCTCGACAATCTCCCAGAAGAAAGGCAGGTCCAGCGGGTTGCCAAGCTCGTCTTCAGCCCTGGCCGTGAACTGCACCTGCGCTCCGGCTACCTCAGTCACTGCGGCAGGGGGTGTCACTACCACTCTGGACAGCGGCCCCGCCGGGATAATCACCGTGGCGGCACCGGACCTTGTGGAACCCTTGTAGGTGGCCGTTGCCTGGACGGTGTTGTTGAAGGTCCCCGACGTAGTGCCGGCCGTGAAGAGACCGCTCTGGTCCAGGGCCCCATCCGGCGGGCCGTTCACCAGTTCCCAGGCGAAGGCCAGGCCAGGGATAGGGTTGTTGAAGGCGTCAAAGCCTGCGGCGGCAAACTGCTGCTGGCCCTGCACGGGCACAACGGCGGGATTCGGCGTCACATCCACCCGGTCCAGCGGCCCCGGCTCCACAGTGACCCGGGCCGTGCCGGACCGCTCCACGCCATTCTGGGTTGCCGTCGCCCGCACCGTGAGGACTCGCGCCCCGGTGCCCGGGGCAAAGAACCCTGTCTGGTCCACAGCGGCCCCGCCAGTGTCTGCCTCGTCAAGGCTCCAGGCCAGGGGCAGGACACCAGGCGGGAACACGTTGCCAAACTGGTCGCGCGCTTGGGCGCTGAACTGCACTCCCGCGCCCGCTACCTGAGTTGTCGCGGCCGGCGGCGTAACGACGACCTCGGTAAGCTGGCCCGGGTTGACGTTCACGAAGCCAGCCTTCACCAGTGTGTCAGTCAGCACACCATCGAAGCCAAGGACTCTCAGGCTGACGTCATAGGTGCCGGCCTGGGTGTACACATGGGACGGGCTGGCATCAGTGCTATCCGCAATCCCGTCGCCGTCTAGGTCCCAGGAGTAGGCGGTGACGGCGCCCCGGGTGATGCCCGTGAAGTTGACGGTATCGCCAGCGGCCACGGTGACGGGAGCGCTGGAACCGTTGGCCAGGATGTCGGCCAGTTCAAGGATACGCACAGCGTTGATGTGGATGACGGTGTCAGTGACCGGCCCGTTGCTGACGCGCAGGCGGACCGAAATGTCGCCGCCCTGGTCGAAGTGCATCAGGGGGTCCTGGAGAGTGCTCAGGCCCAGGACCTCGCCAGGATCGGGGACGTTGTTGCCATTGAGGTCCTCGAAGAAGGTCCAGGCCCAATCGGTGATCTGTCCCACGGGCACTGACCTGTCCGTGAACTGCACGTCCAGCGGCGCGACCCCGCGGTCAGGCACGTTTTCAAAATCGGCCGTGAGGACCCCACCCACAATAGTAAAGTGGCCAGGGGCAGCATCAAACGTGGGCTTGTTGGGCATGCCTGTAGCCCAACTGAAACGCACCTCGTAGTCACCCGGCTCCATCGGGCCTACACTGGTGTCTACGACCACGTGGAACTTAACCGAACACGGTGGGACCGGCGAATACCCGTAACCATAGCCGTAGCCAAACCCAAAGCCGTAGCCAAAGCTTTCCCTGTGGAGGTTGTCCTCCCCAGCACCAGGTATCCCAAAGGGCGGCTTCCCGTTACCGTTGTCGTCCGGTGTCTGAGCGAAACGGTACCCATAGCCAAAGGTAAAACAGGGCGTCGGCACACTGGTGATCGAGACGACAGCAGGGTCTTTGACCAGGACCGTACCATCGAAGCGGAAGCGTGCAATGATGGGGCTAGGACCCAGGATGTCCAGACGGAACTCCTGGAAGGGGACGAGGTCGCCAGCCTCGAACTCGGCCGTGAGGTCGAAGTCCAGAAGGTTGCCGCTGGAGACGGAGCCAGGCAGGTTGTCTACGGTGAGGCGCAACGCCTGTGCCGAGCGAGACAGGAGAAGCAACGCACCGACAACACTCAGTGCCACCAGGAGGCCCAGCGTCACCTGGCTTTTCGCGCTAAGTACTTTCCACAACAACTCACACGCTCCCAGGGAGCGGGCTTCTTCCGGTACCGCGCGGGGTGTCCATCACCATTAGGCCTTTCACACCACGCAGGCTCCTACACCCTGGGCGAGGGGATAGCACAGTGAGCCGTGTTCAACCGGGCCGCCTTCAGTGGTCCTGGGCGCTCTCGGCGGAGTACAGGAGAGGCCAGGCCTCCGCGTTCCTCCACGAGAGGTGCTAGGGAAATGAGACGACGATAGCTCCAGAGCGGCCGCCACGACTCGACGATAGCTGTGTCCCCGTCTTACCCAGCATGAGCGGCACCGGCCCTTGCCTACAGCGAGCAGCCCTTTCTGACTTCTTTCAGCAGCCAGCAGAACATCCCCCCGCTCAAGGTTTCGGGACCGCTGAGCCTTGCGCTGTTCCCAGAAGTCGGCCTACTTGCACCAAGGCCCTCAACCGGCTTAGCCCGCTATCCACTTCTCTTTTCAGCCTCGGGGGCCTGGCCGCTCTTTCTGGTGGCCCGAACAGCGCCTACTTGCCTTAATGAATCCGGCAAGTAGAACCCAAAACGCTGCCGCAGTCTAGCACAGGGCACATCCCCCGTCAAGCCATTCTGTTAAATTCACAGCTACCAACGTTAGACGAGGGTTAGATAATGGAGTTTTTTTATCGCATTTTCTGGCCCCTGTTCTCACAGCCCGCAGTCTGGTCACCAGATACAGGTCTTGCAAGCCTTACCATCACAGTCTCAGGTTCCTCGGTTATCGTTCCTCGTACCTCAAGGGGAGGCTGAGGGGCGAAGCCCCTCAGCGCAGTCCCTTCGCCCTCAGGGACCCGCTCGCCGCGGGAGGAGGGCCAACGTTCAGGGACGTCCTCGCCAAGGAACGTCCCTTGTCGGCAGCGCTGCCAGCGGATATAGTGGGGCAACTACCCTGTGGGCTGTAAAAAGGGACGAGTACTTAGTTCCGTAAATCCGCGTACGCATGGCCCTACCCGACCCCGCTCACCCTGAGCTTGTCGAAGAGTGACCCGCTCATGGTTCGACAGGCTCACCACGAGCGGTTGTTTATGGCGCCCTTTTCAGCAAGTAGGGACTAGCCAAGAGAGGCAATGACGCCAGCACACCCGTAAGGGAAAGGTACCGGCACCAGTGGCCTCAAGACCGCGACAGCTAGCACCAGCAGAGGGCTCCTCTGCGCCGCTTGGGTATTCTCCAGCCCGTCTGGTCTTGGTGATTGCTTCCCTGGCACTGGGCTGGACAGTCATCTACCTGGACCGGACCATCCTGTACCCGCTACTCCCCGTTATCGGCGAGGAGTTTGGCCTCTCGGGAGCGCAGCGGGGGGCAATCGCCAGCACGTACTTCGCCGTTTATGTCGCGTTGCAGGTCCCGTCCGGTGTGATAGGCGACAGGATTGGGCTAAAGCGGGTGCTGGTGGCTATGTACCTCATCGCCGGCATCGGCGTCCTGGCGGTGGGGTCCCTCTCGGCGAGCTACCCGGTCCTTCTGGTGTTCATCGCCCTCCACGCCTTCGGAGCGGGCGCCTACTACTCGACTTCCTACGGCATCACCGTTAGCACCGTGCCAGCCTCCCGGCGCGGCATCAGCGCAGCGATAGTCACCAGCGGCATGGCCGCCGGGTTGGCCCTGGGACTGGTGCTGGGGGGAGTCCTGTTTGAGCTGTGGCAGGCCTGGCGGGTGCCCTTCCGCGTCATGGCGGTGCCCACCATGGCCATGGCGCTGCTGTTCATCGCAGTCATCCCCGCGCGCACCAAGGCCCCGCCACGGGCAAAGGGAAGCGGGCTGGCTACCGTGCTTGCCAACCGAGACCTCATTGCACTGAGCATGGTGGGCTTCTTCGCCACGTGGAGCCAGTGGGTGGTGTTGACCTGGGCGCCCAGCTTCCTGTACAACGAGCGGGGCCTGGACCTCAAGCAGTCTGGTCTGTACACCGCCGTGGTGGCCCTGCCAACCATCGTGGGCGCGCTAGCCTGGGGCAGGCTGTCCGACCGGGTGGGCAGGAGGCGGGTCTTCGTGGCGCTGCTTCCGGTGTGCGCCCTAGCCCTGGTGGGGATTGGCCTGGTGCATGGCCGCCTGGGGCTGATGGCGTCCCTGGGACTCTTTGGCCTCACCGGCGCCCTCTCCTTGAACCCCCTCATGGTATCCTGGGCCGGAGACCTGGCCCTGCATTCTTCCCGGGCCACCATCGGCACCGCTATCGCGGTGATGAACGCCTTCGGTATCGCCAGCTCCATCGTGGCGCCCATCGTTAGCGGTCGCCTGCTGGACTTGACCGGCTCCCTGGAGTCGGCCTTTTTCCTGGCCGCCGGCTTTTCGTTGGTTGCCTTCCTCCTGTGCTGGCTGCCTCGAGAAGTGGCGCGCCCCTGAGGTCCCCTGCTTCAGCGAGTGGCGCTCCAGGTTCCCGGCGCTGCCTCCCTGTGGCACAGACGGCCACCAGGCAGCAGGTCTCGCACCGCGGCGCCGGTTGGCACACCCCCTTGCCGTGCCGCACGAGCAGGGCATGGTACTCATTGAACAGGCCTGCATCGGGCGGGAGGTGCTGCATGAAGAGCCCCTGATAGCCCTGGTAGCTTTGCATCTCGGGGGCCAAGCCCAGCCGCTCCACGATGCGCCGGGTATAGGCGTCAATGACGAAGACAGACTTGCCCGCCGCATACAGCACAATGTCGTCCGCCGTCTCCTCGCCGATGCCGTAGAGAGAAAGCAGCTCCTGCCGCAAGGTCTGGGCATCCTGCGCTAGCATCGCGTCCAGGTGGTAGCCATACCGCTCCCGCAGGTGGGCGACGAATGCCTTGAGCTTCCTGGCTTTGGCGTTGAAGTAACCGGAGGGGCGAATGAGCCGGGCCAGCGTCCCCTCTGGCAGGGCATCCAGGGCCTGCGGCGAGAAGACCTCCGCCGCCTTGAGCGCGTGGATGGCTTTCTCCACGTTGCCCCAGGCCGCTGCCTGTGTCAGGACCGCTCCTACGCACACCTCGAATGGCGAGTCGCCGGGCCACCAACCCTGGGGGCCGTACTCGGCCAGCAGGCGGCGGTACACGTCCAGGAGAAGGGCGGCAACCGTCCCGGCTTTCAGAGCGCCGGCCTGATCAGCGGCATCAGTTGTCGGAGGACTGTCTGGCACTGCTGCCATGTCTTTCGCTCCGCTCCCTCGGCGACACACCATATATATTAGGGGGCTCCAGCATCAGCGGCAGCGGCTTCGCCAGGAGCACCCTGCGCCGGGTGACCCGGCAACAATACGCATAGACCTCGACGCCTTGCGCGATCGCCTGACGCAGGGCTTTGCCGAAGGCGGGGTCTGCGGCATCGTTGGGCGCGAAGGCCGCGGCGTCGGCCCGCTGCACCACAAAGACCACGGCGGCGCGGTGCCTCTGGGCTACCGCCGCAGCCAGGCTGCCCAGGTGGCGACGGCCCCGCTCGGTGGGGGCGTCGGGGAAGAGGCCGACGCCCCCTTCTACCAGCGTGACCGACTTGGCCTCCACGTAGCAGGCAGCATCCCCGTTGCTGAGCAGCAGGTCAATGCGGCTGTCTCCCAGAACGACCTCCCGTCGCACCACTCGGAACCCAGCGAAGGCGCTCAGCCGACCGTGCTCCACCGCTTCGGCCACCAAGCCATTGGGCAGACGGGCATCGGCCGAGGCCAGAATACGCCCCACCTGCACCAGCGCCAGGTCGTAGCCCGTCTTGCGTGTGCTGGGCCGACCTGTGGGCCGCGACACCAGCCAGCAGCGACGCCCCGGCACCAGAAGCTCCCTCATCCTCCCCGAGTTGGCAACGTGGACCAGCACCGCGGAGCCGTCCACCTCGACCTCGGCAGCAAAGCGGTTCAGACGACGGAGGAAGACCCCTCCCTGAAGGCTCGATGGCATCTCCATAGCAGCCCCATTGTACTCGGCTTCTGCCTTGCAGGGGCCAGCGGCAGCCTCTACACTGGGAGTCTGCTCTTTCCACTCCCTTTCGACTGGGAGGCATCCTTGAGCACCTTCCGTCAGAAGCTCCTGGCCGCTATGGAGGCCAACCACAGCTTGCTCTGCGTGGGTCTGGACCCGGACCCCTCCCACATGCCTCTGCGCGATGTGGCAGCCTTCAACCGCGCCATCATCGAGGCCACCTCCGACCTGGTCTGTGCGTACAAGCCAAACCTGGGTTTCTACGAAGCAGGGGGCCAAGAAGGGCTGGAGGCACTCCGCCTCACCCTGGCGGCGGTCCCCAGTCACATTCCTGTCATCGGCGACGCCAAGCGCGGCGACGTGGCACCTACGTCCAATTTCTACGCGAAGGCTGCCTTTGAGGTCTGGGGCTTTGACGCCCTCACGGTGAACCCCTACGGCGGCGGCGATACTCTGGAGCCTTTCCTGGCCTACCAGGACCGGGGCGTGCTGGTGTGGTGCCGAAGCTCCAACCCTGGTGCCAGGGAGTTCCAGGACCTCCAGGTAGCTGCCTCTGCCGGCGGCGAAGCGCGGCCGCTCTGGGAGTGGGTGGCCCTCCGCGCCCAGGTCTGGGACCGGAACGGCAACGTGGGGCTGGTAGCGGGCGCTACTTACCCGGAGGAGCTACGCCGTCTTCGGGGGCTTTGTCCCGAGATGCCCTTCTTGGTGCCAGGGGTGGGCGCTCAGGGTGGTGCGTTAGAGAAGGCGGTGGCCGCCGGCGCCGACCCCCAGGGCCGAAACCTGATCATCAGTACCTCTCGGGCGATCCTGTACGCCTCCAGGGACCCGCGGGGGTTCCAGGAGGCCGCCCGCCTTGCGGCCCAGCGGCTCGGCACACAGATTCGCCAGGAGCTGGCCCGCCTGGGCAAAGGGTTTGCCCCACAGCCTTGATGCTCCGGGTGAACCATCCTCGTCTGCCACCTGCGTGCACCAGCAAGCCTGCGTAGAGGCCGGCAATGCCGCTGCCTGTGCAGTTCCAACTGGGCGAGACCCTGGTGCTACGGAAGCCCCACCCCTGCGGTGGCAGCACCTGGGAGGTGGTGCGCCTGGGCGCCGACATCGGCATCCGGTGCCTTACCTGCAGGCGGCGCGTTCTGGTGCCCCGCAGCAAGCTGGAGAAGCAGGTACGCCACAGGGAGCTGGCTCGGCCTCCGAATTCGAGCTAGTACTTAGTTACATAGGTTCGCGTGCATCAAGTTCGCCCCAGGCCCGCTCACCCTGAGCCTGTCGAAGGGTGCGCCGCTCGTGGTTCGACAGGCTCAGGGTGAGCGGCTTTTTATACCGCGCTTTTTCGCAAGGGAGTACTAGTGAGAGCTGACACGCTGCTGGTTGCAAGCGCCATATCGGGCATGCATCAACTCGCCATAGGAGGAAGGAGAGCTATGCCATTCCACGCCAGGTACCTGTTCACGGCCAGCATGGACATTGACCCGGCCCATGAAGCCCTCTTTAACCAGGTCTACGAGGAAGAACACATCCCGACGTTGCTGAAGGTCCCGGGCGTCCTCTCAGTAGCGCGCTTCAAGACCCGGGAGTTGGTGGAGAACATCGCAGGAGAGCGCCGCATTCTTGTGGCCCAGGGCGAGCCCCGGTACAGCGCCCTGTACGAGATTGAGAGCCCAGATGTGATCACAACCGAGGCCTGGGGTAGGGCCCGCGACCTGGGCAGGTGGCCCACGCAGGTGAGGCCCTACACCAGCAACCGACGCCACACCCTCCGCGAACTCATCTCGTCAGCGATGCGGACTGCTGGGTGACGCTAGCTCTGAAATATCCTGCACAAGCCGCTCCTCCTTCGACAAGCTCAGGATGAGCGGCTAGATAGGCTCTTGCCCGCTCGTGGTGAGCCTGTCGAACCATGAGCGGGTCTCGAAGCCAATGGCATTGTGCAGGGCCTTTCCAGCACCCTGCTAGAGGCTTGAGAGCCACGAGTGGTGTCGTAGCGCTTTCCCGTCCGGCAGAAGCATGGCGTCTGGGCTGGGGAGCAACAAGCAGGCTTGAGCACCTCGCACGCTCAGCACGATGCTCCGCAGGACGCCCTCACCCAGATGCGGCACGCTGCCCACTCTCCAGCAGCGCGACAGCGCGGGCCAGGTCTGCGGGCAATGGGGATGTGAACTCCACCCAGCCGCTGTCGCTGGGCAGGCGGAATCCCAGGCGATGAGCGTGGAGGAACTGCCGCGCCACCAACGTTGTCTTCCTCTTGCCGTACAGAGCGTCGCCCACCAGGGGATGGCCAATGGAGGCCAGGTGCACCCGGACCTGGTGGGTGCGCCCCGTCTCCGGGAGGACCTCCACCAGGGAGGCGTCCCAGTACCGGTTGAGGACGCGGTAGGTGGTGCGCGCCGGCCGTCCGCCTAGCACCACCGCCATGCGCTTGCGGTTGCGCGGGTCCCTTCCAATGGGGGCGTCCACCGTCCCCTCTGGCGGATGGGGTACGCCCCATACCAGGGCCAGGTAGCCCTTGCGCACCTGACGGTCCTTGATTTGCTGCGCCAGGCAGGCGTGGGCGGCGTCGTGCTTGGCCACCACCATGAGGCCCGAGGTGTCCTTGTCCAGGCGGTGCACGATGCCGGGGCGCAGGACACCGCCGATGCCAGACAGATCACGGCAGTGGGCCAGCAGCGCGTTCACCAGCGTGCGGGACGGATGACCCGCAGCGGGATGGACCGGCAGCCCAGGTGGCTTGTCCACCACCAGAATGTCCCTATCCTCATAGACGACGGGCAGAGGGATAGCCTCGGGGGCCAAATGGGGCGGCGTGACAGGAGGAGGAACGGTCAACACCACGCGGTCTCCAGAGCGGACCCGAAGGGACGGCTGGGCGCTCCGGTCGTTGACCAGGACATGGCCAGCTTCAATGAGGTGCTGGAGCCTGGAGCGGGACAGTCGCGCCACCTGGCTCGCCAGCCAGCGGTCGAGACGCTGCCCGCCGCCGTCCACGACGAACTCCAGGTGTTCCTCTTTCACACGCGCTAGCACCCCACCTCTGAGGGCGGCAGGCCATCCCTGGGCGGCAGTGGTGGAGAAAGCCTTCCACGAGGGCCAGTCCCCTGCCCCGTCAGGAACACAAAGGCCAGCAGCATGATGCCGATCACGATGGATGAGTCAGCCAAGTTGAACACCGGCCACCAGCCCACGTCAATGAAGTCCACCACGTACCCCAGCCGGACGCGGTCCACCAGGTTGCCCAGCGCGCCGCCCAGCATCAGGGCGATGCTGAGGCGCAGCGGCCATTCGCGCAGGATATGGCTGCGGTAGAACAGTAGCAGGACCACCACTCCTATCAGGGAGGCGAAGGTCAAGAAGAGCGTCTGCCCCGGGAAAAAGCCGAAGGCGCTCCCCGTATTAAATACATAGGTGATCCGGGCAAGTCCCTGGGCAGGAATTGACTCGCCCGGCGCTAGCCTGGCGCTGACCAGGTACTTGCTCCCCTGGTCCAGTGCCAGAGTCGCCAGGGCCAGGGTATAGAACCATGCGTCCGCCGGAATGCCGGAGCCCTGTCGGAGCCGCAGTCCCGCGATAGCCACAGCCATCCTCGATGTACACCATGTTGCTCTTTCTAGCATAGCACAGCTTGGGAGTTGGTATCCATGACAAGCCCTGCCGGATTCCCGCTATTCCCGGCGGAAAGCCCGCCAGGCGCGGTAGAGGCGCTGCCCAACGGTGAGGAGCGCGAGGGCAACGATGACCGCCAGCGCCACCACAGCCTGGTTGAGAAGCAGCCCCAGGGCCAACACGGCCACGCGGGCAGGCCGCGGCATCAGACCCCCGGCCCGGTCCTGCATTCCGAGACCCTCGGCCCTGGCCCGCACGTAGCTGACCAGCACTGATCCAGCAAACGCCACGTAGGCCAGGACTGCGGGCCAGGACTCTGATTGGCGAAGGTACCAGACCAGCAGCCCTAGCAGAATGCCAGCCTCTTCCACTCGGTCCATTGTGGAGTCCAGCAAGGCCCCGAAGCGCGTCACCCGACCCCGTAGGCGGGCCACCGTCCCGTCCAGGGCGTCAGCCAGGCCGGACAGCATCAGAAAAAGCCCCGCCAGCAAGAAGTGGCCGGTGCTGGCAAAGTAGGCAGCCGGCGCAGCCAGCAGAAGGCCAAGCAGCGTCACCTGGTTGGGTGTCACTCCAAGGCGGACCAGGCCCCGTGCCACCGGCTCCTGGAGGTAACGACCTATGAGGGGACGCAAACGCAGCGAACGCGAGGTGCCCTGCCCCCCAGCCGAGGGTGTCATCAGCGGGCCCGAAGGGCGACCGAGAGCTCGCGCTGCCCCCGCTCCGCCCTCAGCTCATCATAGTAGTCAAGCACACGCAAGGCCACGCGCTCCCAGCGGTAGAGCTGGGCCTTCTGCTGCCCTGCCAGGCCGAACCGGTACCTGAGCGGAGCCGACTCAATCAGGAGGCGCAGCGCGGCGGCCAGGGCCTCTTCGCTCTTGGGGGGGACCAGCAACCCCTGGACGCCATCGTCCACCACAGCGGAGTAGCCCTCAATGTTGCTGGCCACAATAGGGCATCCAGAGGCCATTGCCTCCAGCAGCACAATCCCAAAGCTCTCCTTGCCCGTGGCGGGGGCACAGAAGATATGGGCGCTCCGGTAATAGCGGGGCAGCTCCTCGTTGGGAACGCCGCCCAGGAAGACCACGTCCTGGAGGCCCCGTGAGCCCAAGATACGGTAGCTCTCTTTGTCAGGCGTGCCAGGCCCCACCACGATGAGGCGCAGATTGGGGAAGTCCCACTTGAGCCGGCTGTACGCGCCCAGGAGGTACCGAAGCCCCTTGCGCTTCTCCATGCGGCCTACAAACAGCAGGTTCAGCCGCCCGTCCATGAACTGCGGCAGTGGCAAGGCGCGGTCAGAGAAGCGGTCTACATCAATGCCATTGGGAATGACCCGGTAGTCGCCCGGAAAGTAGCGACCAACGAACTCCGCAGCCGGCTGCGACACGGCAATCCGCCCGTGGAGGCGGCTGGCCCAGCGATGCAGCACTTGCTTGGTGAATGGGTACAGCTTGCTGCGCCCGTGGTAGGCGTGGAACGTCGCCACGTTGAGCGCATTGGAGTAGTGGAGCACACAGATGGGAACGAACGGTGTGAAGGGCTCGTGGAGGTGCACCACATCGAACCGGGTCTCCTCCAGGAGCTGTTTCACTTTGGGCAAAAGCCAAACTGACAGCGAGATCCGGGCCACCGAGCCGCCGGTGGGCACCAGGACCGGCTGCCCCAGGCGGACAAAGGACATCCCGGCGGAGAGTGCCACTGGTCGGGACGACGGTGCCAGGATACTGACGTGGTGCCCCGCCCGCTGGAACTGCTGCGCCAACGGCACGATGTGCGAGGTGACACCGCCCGGGTAGGTGAAATCGTACGGAGAGACCAGCGCAATCTTCATCCCGCCTCAGCGCCAGGGCAGCCGCCCTTCCCTGCTAAGGGAAGCGCAGTCTGGTGCAACCCACGAGACGAAACAGAGAGCACACACCGGCATCCCGACTGCAGTCGGGACCATCGGCGCCTAGGGGAGCGCCACAGGGAACCGGGAGTCTTCCTTTCCCTCAATGAACTCCTCCACCAACTCTCTGGCTTCGTCATCAGGCACCTGGATAGGGGGCGACTTCATGAAGTAGGACGCCGGCCCCACCAGGGTGCCGCTGATGCCACGGTCCAATGCCAGCTTGCAGCAACGGATAGCGTCTATCACGACGCCAGCGGAGTTGGGGCTATCCCAGACTTCCAGCTTCAGCTCCAGGTTCAAGGGCACACCGCCAAAGGCAGTGCCCTCCATACGGATGTAGCAGATCTTGCGGTCAAGCAGCCAGGGGACATGGTCACTAGGGCCGATGTGGACGTTGTCGGCGCCAATATCGTAGTCCAGCATGGAAATGACAGCGTTGGTCTTGGACACCTTCTTGGAGACCAGCCGCTCCCGCTCCAGCATGTTCAAGAAGTCCGTGTTGCCACCGAAGTTCAATTGGTAGGAGCGCTCCAACTTGACGCCCCGCTCTCGGAACAGGTGGGTCAAGACGCGATGGGTGATGGTTGCGCCCACCTGGGACTTGATGTCGTCTCCGATGATGGGCAGCCCCCGGTCCCGGAAGCGCTTCTGCCAGTAGCGCTCCCGTCCAATGAACACCGGAATGCAGTTCACGAAGCCGCACCCCGCTGCCAACACCTGCTCCACATACCACTTGGTAGCCTCTTCGGAGCCAACCGGCAGGTAGCTCACCACCACCTGCACTTCGCGCTCCTTGAGGATGCCCACAATGTCCGCCGTGGAGCCGGGCGCCTTCTTGATCAGGTGGCTTACGAACTTGCCTACGCCGTCGTGGGTCATGCCCCGTTCTACAACGACTCCATTGTCCGGCACATCGGAGAACTTGATGGTGTTGTTGGGGGGGGCAAAGATCGCCTCGTTGAGGGGCTTCCCTACTTTGTTGCCGTCAATATCAAAGGCTGCCACAAACTCCATGTCACCGATGTGGTAGCCTCCCAGGACTGGGTGCATGAGGCCGGGGATGAAGTCGTCCGCGGCCGCATCCCTGTACTTGTGGACCCCCTGAACCAAGGAAGAGGCGCAGTTCCCCACGCCGATGATCGCAACATTGATTTTGCCCATGCAATGCTCCTGCTGACCAAGAGCCCAGACGGCTCGTGGCATCCGCGTTCCCTGGCAAAAGCCGCGCCAATTGTAGCAGCCGAGGCCCGGACGGCACAAGCCCTGGACAACAACCAACGCCGTCGGCCGGGAGTCTCCTGCCGCCGGAATAGGGGCAGGCTGCACGCCGTGGACCCTCCCTCTGCCACGACAGGCAGCACTAGGAGCGAGTTGGTCGTTAAAAGATGGGAAGCCTCTCCAGCAACGATCCCCCGGCAATCGCTAGAGAGGCTTCCTATCCGGACTTACCCCTTGCCGATGCGGAAGACCTTCGTGCCACAGACGGGGCACGTTCCCTGCATCGCTGGCCGCCCGTTCTTCAGCTTCACCTGGGCGGCGTTCCGGATCTCCCGCTTCTGGCGACACTTGAAGCAGTAGGCCTCCATATGACACCTCCCTTTGCAAAGCTAGCGTAGCTTGACGATACACAGAAGGGCATAGCTTGTCAAGAGGGTTGTCGCTGAGGCGCAAAGGCGGCGCATTCCTGTTTTCGTCTCCACATAGCGCGGTAGTGATTCCTTGGGTTCATCGTATGTTTTGCTACACTCTCTTTCGTGCGTCCCTTGGGCTTCAAACGATGCAAAGCTGAGTTATGCAAAGCTGCCACAACACGAGTCATCACCAGAGGGCCAGCCATGGCACTCCCCACATCCGGCCTTTTCAGGGCTGGAAAGCATCGCACTCCACCACTTGGCCAATGCCCTGCGGGCACTTTCTCGGCGCCTTTGTGTTCAAAAAACGCGCCATTCTTGGCCTGAAAAGCCCTTGCTATTTTTCTCAAAACTTTCCTAAACTATGACACTGTCACAGAGATGCCGTGCTGGTCACACCAGCACGCCAACGGGCCAGTAGATAGGAGGTTCCCCATGATGTACCACTACGCAGGTCCAGCCTACCAGCGCCGCGCGTCCACCGTGCAAAACTCCTGGGGGTCTTCTGCCGCGCCCACTGCCACCGCTACCCGTGCCCCTGCTTCTCCTGACACCGAGTTGGAAGAGGAGCCGCAGCGCTCCAGGCCCGAGCAACGGGAAGCGACGCAGACCACCAAGCGCAACGGCCGGGAGGAGCGCCAGTTCGAGGGCCGGTTTGAGGTGCGCTCCCACACGGCTCGCCGCGGCGACGTAGGCACCGAGGTCCGTCCGAGGGCCCTGGAGCAGCGGCGCGACTGGAGCTGGGAGGGCTGGGGCTACCGCTCGGAGAGGGAGTGGCTGCGGGTAGCCCGGAACCTGGAGATGGTGAACTGGGGTGCTGTGGGCGCCCTGCTGGGTACCGCGGCTGCGGCGGCGCCTGCCTTCTACTTCGGCTTTACGACCTACCCCTTCGTGTTTGCACAACCTCTGGGCGCCGCATTGGGTGGTATCATCGGGAACGTCATTATCCTGTGGCGCTGGCGGAGGAACCGCGACGGCCTGGACCTGGTATAGCCAGAAGGTCTGATCAAAGCCTGGGCCCCGGCCGGCCGTCCCAGCCTGAGCTACCCTTGAGCGTCGGCGCGGCGCCTCGTGGTCACGAGCACGCCAGCGTCCAAGCTCAAAGGCACTGTGGGACTGATGGCCTGTGCAATAAGGTACGCAGTGGCTAGTGTGGTGTCCCCGAAGTTCGCCGACAATGTCATTGCGAGGAGTCCCGACGTGTCGGGACTCCTCGCAATGACATTTTGTAAACGTATTTCGGAGACGGGACACGAGAAGCTGTTCGGAACTCTCTTCCACACCCCCGCCTGGAGTGAGCGGTGTGGAAAGCTCGGTTGTTGAATAGCCTCTAGTGCATCCCCCTGCTAGCAGCCGGCCAGCGTCAGGGGGATGTGTGGCCGTTGGCGCGCGGGCACACGTGTGGCTCCTGGCCCATGGGAGCGCCACACAGCGGGCAAGCAGGGCGGCCAGCCGCGCAGACCTCCAAGGCCCTGGCAGCCAGGGCCTTGAACTGCCCAGGTGTACCCGCGGCGCTGATGGTTGCCGCACCATCCACGGGCTGCGTCACCCCCCAGGCCTCCAAGTGAAAGGAGGTCCGGGCGCTGTCCAGTCCTACGGTGAGTTGCACGACGTTGAAGTCAAGGTTGAGCAGGCCGGTCTGCTGGCCTGGCGTTGGGCGCTCCTCTGACGCTTCTGGCACTCGCGTCAAGAGCTGCTGGATAGCTATGGCAAGCTGAAAAAGCTCCTGCTTCTCCATCCACAGGGTCGCCGTTCCCCCCTGCGCCTGGACGACCAGGTAGAACCGCCGCTGGCCTGGGGCCCCCACGGCCTCAGCAGCCAGCGATACCACTCGGCCCAGAGGGTACTTCGCTTCGCCCACCTTGACCTCTCACCGTGCAGCCCGCGTCACGGCGCCAAGGGACAGGCCCCACTGGCCTTCACTGCGTAAAACCGTCTAGCAATCCCGACGCCGTCGGGACAGCCCAGGGGACAACTCCCTAGCCACTGCTTGCTTCGCCTTCGCGCCAGAGCCGCTCGATGACCTGCCACGCCAACTCAGGGCCGAAGCCTCGCCGTCGCAGCCGTCCCCACAACCTGCGCTGGAACAGCACCTTCCCCAGCCCTCGTAGCGACGGCGCCGCCTTCCGCGCCACCTGGTAGGCGCTCTCCACATCATCGAGAGCAGCCACCGCGGCTTCTGCCTCCTGCGGGCCAACACCTCGGGCCAGCAACTCTCGTCGCACCAGGGCCGCCGCGCGAGGATGTCCCTGGTCCCGGCCCTGCACCCACTGGGATGCAAAGCTGGCATCGTCCACGTAGCCTAGCTCGCGCAAGCGGGCCAGGGCGGCCTCCACCGGCCCCGCCGGGAAACGGCGGCCCAACCGCTGCCTCAGCTCCGCCTGCGTCCTTGAGCGCTGGGCCACAAGACGTAACGCAGCGGTGATGGCTTTTTGAAGCTGGTCTGCGTCCTGCTGGCTGTCCATCGTAGCCTAGATGGTCCCCTGCTGCCTTAGCGTAGCCACCTGTTCCTGCCCCATCCCCAGGAGCTCCTGAAGCACCGCCTCCGTGTGCTGGCCCAGGTCCGGCGGAGGCGTCTCCACGGCCACCGCGGTCCTGGAGAACTTGAAGGGGCTTCCAGGGTACTTCCAGGTCCCCAACCGCGGATGGGGCAGCTCCACGAGCATCCCTCTCGCCTTTACCTGAGGGTCGCAGGCCACCCGGTCGATGCTGTTGACCGGCCCGCACGGGATTCCCAGGGGCAGCAGCTCGTCCAGCCACTCCTGGGTGGTCTTGGCGCGCATCGCCTCAGCAATGACCGGCTCCAGCACCTCTACGTGCTGCGTTCGGTCCCAGGCCGTCTGGAAGCGGGGGTCGTCCATCCACTCCGGGTGGCCTATAGCAGCGCAGAACAGGTCCCACATAGAGGTGTTACCGCCAAAGATAGCCACAACGATCCAGCCGTCCTTGGTGGGGAACGCCTGAAAGGGGGTTGCCGAGGGGTGCCGGGTCCCCAGGGGGCTGGGCACCTGGCCGGTGGCGAAGTAGCGGGCCAAGGCGTTCTCCACGACCGCCACCTGGCAGTCCAGCATGCCGATGTCCACCATCTGTCCCCGGCCGCTGCGGCTTCGCTCGTAGAGGGCGGCGCAGATGCTGTTGGCCGCGAAGGTGCCGGCTACAATGTCCCCCAGGGACGCCCCAGGGCGGAGAGGTCGGCCCCCCGGTTCGCCGGTGATGCTCATGATGCCGCCCATAGCCTGGACAATGATATCCAGGGCTGGGCGCTGAGAATAGGGACCGGTCTGCCCGAAGCCGGAGATGGCGCAGTAGACCAGGCGCGGGTTGGCATCCTGGAGCCGGCCGTACCCCAAGCCGAGGCGCTCCATAGCCCCCGGGGTGAAGTTCTCCACCGCTACATCGGCCTTCCGCACCAGTTGCAGAAAGAGCTCTTTGCCCGCGGGCTTGCTCAGGTCCAGCGTGATGCTCCGCTTGTTGCGGTTGATGCTCATGAAGTAGGCGCTCTCACCGTCCACAAAGGGCCCCGTCCCCCGCGCTGCGTCGCCTAACCCCGGCCGCTCCACCTTGATGACATCGGCACCCAGGTCAGCCAACAGCATGGTGCAAAAAGGGCCAGAGAGGACCCACGTCAGGTCCAGGACAATGACGCCCTCCAGCGGGCCAGCCATGATGGTGAAGCCTCCTCGCTATTAGCGGTACGTAGTCGCGAGCATGGTACCACGCCCTTTCAGGTTGACGCTAGTCGAAGGGCCTAAGGGACCAGGGTCTTTCGGTTCTTGTTCCTCGTACCCCCAGGGGAGCTTGAGGGGCTTTGCCCTTCAAGGTTACTCAATCCCCCTTCTTTCTTCCTGTGGGGGGACAACTCCGACATCCGCCAACCCAGTTGATGGGGAGGAAGACCGAGGCCGTCCCGCTCTCACGAGCGCCGAAGTCGGCTGGCTGGCGAGGTGCACAAAAGAGGATGCTGGGGTGGTTACTGGGGAAACAGAGCAGTTGCCTAGACAAAGCGGCTGGGGCTCAGTTCAGAAGGCCCCGTATCCTGGCCAGCGCCCTGGCCGCTGGGGCAGAGCGCGGGTTGCACGCCAGTGCCCGTTTGTAGCACTCCATGGCACGGTACCACCGGGCCTTGCGTTCCCACACTCGGCCAAGGTTCACCCAGGGGAAGCAGGGGCTTTCGTACCGCTTGGCCCGGGTGGCCTTTTCCAGCCACGGAACCGCATCGTCCAGCCGCCCCAGCTCAATCAGGTATGCCCCAATATCGTTGTACGGATTGCCATAGTCAGGATCAACACGGATGGCCTTCACGCACTCCCGGATAGCTTCGTGGAGTCTCTGTTGCTTGCTGTAGCTCCAGCCCAGGAAGGTGTGGGCCTCCGCTGTGGGGCGTAGCGCAATGGACAGTCGGTAGAAACGCACCGCCTCCTCCAAACACCCCTGACGCTGGGCCTCGTAGCCCTGCCGGAACGCCCGCCAAGCCTGCTGCTTGCGTTGGTCTACCTCCACGCCAGACCTCCTTGCCACGGATGCCAGGGCGCTCGCAAGCATTTACCAGCACGCCATGCTTCGCTATCCCGCAACCAACGCCCGGCCATCTACACCACTCTAGGCGCGCCTCACCGAGGGTCACTCTCGTTGATCGCTAGCTAGAACTCCGGTCTGCGCAGCACCGCGCCCGTGTCCGCCGAGGTCACAAAATAGGCATACCGCTGGAGCCAGGGACTACTGACCTCCTGCCGGTGCGGGCGCACTCCCTTGAGCCGCCACCCCAGTTCGCCCTCCGGGAGGGCTACCTCCAGGCGGTTGTTCATCAAGTCAATCTGAATGGCATCCCCGTCTTCCACTGCGGCGATAGGCCCGCCGGCCGCAGCCTCTGGCGAGACGTGGCCGATGCAGGCCCCACGAGTGCCTCCGGAGAAACGCCCATCGGTGACCAGGGCCACGCTCTTGCCCAGGCCCATCCCCATGATGGCCGAGGTGGGCGCCAGCATCTCTTTCATGCCTGGCCCGCCCTTGGGGCCCTCGTAGCGGATGACGATGCAGTCGCCGGCATGGACCTCGCGGCCAAGGATGGCCTTGACCGCCGCCTCCTCCGAGTTGAACACCCGTGCCCGCCCCTCGAACTGCATCATGGAGGGGTCTACCCCCGCCGCCTTCACCACAGCCCCCCGGGGCGCCAGATTGCCGAAGAGCACCGCCAGGCCGCCCCTGGCGCTGTAGGGGTCCTCCACTGACCGGACCACCGCCGAGTTCAATACGCGGGCGTCGCGGACGTTCTCGCCCAGGCTCTGCCCCGTCACCGTTGGGCGGCCCATGTCCAGGACGCCTGGTTTCTTGCCCAGCTCGTTGAGGATGGCACTGACCCCGCCCGCCTCGTGCACGTCCTGGACGTGGTACTGCGAGGAGGGGCTGACCTTGCAGATGCAAGGCACCCTGGCAGCCACGTCGTTGATGCGGCGCAGGGGGTAGTCCACGCCCACCTCATGGGCAATGGCCAGCGTATGCAGCACCGTGTTGGTGGAGCCGCCCATACCCATGTCCAGGGCAAAAGCGTTGTCAATCGTCTTGATGTCTATGATCTTCCTGGGAGTGAGCTGCTCTTCCACGAGACGAACAATACGACGGCCAGCCTCCCACAGGAGCTCCTTGCGTTGCTCGCTGATGGCTGGGGCAGTGCCGTTCCAGGGCAGGGCCATACCCAGGGCCTCCATGAGACAGTTCATGGAGTTGGCAGTGAACATGCCAGAGCAGGAGCCGCAGGTGGGGCAGGCCTTCTCTTCCAGCTCCAGCAGCTCTGCTGCGGAGACCTTCCCTGCCTTGAACCCACCCACGCCCTCGAACACCGTAATGAGGTCCACAGCGCGCCCGCTGCTGGTCTGCCCCGCCATCATGGGCCCGCCGCTGACGAAGATGGTGGGGATGTCCAGTCGCATGGACGCCATCAGCATCCCCGGCACGATCTTGTCGCAGTTGGGGATGCACACCATGCCATCAAACTGGTGGGCCTGGACCACCGTCTCCACGCAATCAGCGATGAGCTCGCGACTGGGCAGGGAGTATTTCATCCCCAGGTGGCCCATGGCAATGCCGTCGTCCACACCGATGGTGTTGAACTCGAAGGGCACACCCCCAGCGCTGCGGACAGCCTCTTTGATAACCTTGCCGAACTCCTGGAGGTGGACATGGCCGGGGATGATGTCGGTGTAGGAGTTGCAGATGGCGATGAAGGGTTTGTCGAAGTCGCTGGGGTCGCGGATCTGGCCAGTGGCGCGCAGCAGGCTTCGGTGTGGGGCCCGTTCAATCCCCCGTTTTATGACGTCGGACCGCGCCATAGACCTCCCCTCGCCCTGGCTGGGGCCTGCCGAACATTATAGCGCCTACAGCGCCTCCCCACAACTCGCACCCGCCGGCGCCCAGGGCATTTTCGTTGTCGCTCATTCGCCCCCATCCTGACCTTCCCCCGGAAACGGGGGAAGGAACCCTCCTCTCCCCCGTGAGGGGGAGAGTCAGAGAGGGGGTGAAGACAACAAGGCCCTGTTCTCCACCCCAAGTACCTCCCTTCGGGCCAGAAACCGTGCTACACTTCCTGCACCGCGGGCGCAGGTCTGTACGAGGAGGCGGGCGTGGCCTTGTTTCTGACCGAAGCCGATGTGGTGCGGCTGTTCCCCATGAAGGAAGCAGTCTCCGCGGTGGAAACGGCCTTCCGCCGTTGGGGGGAAGGCGACGCCACCAACCACCCACGCCAACGGCTCCGCGTCCAGCGCAGCGGGCTCCAGCTCATGGCCGCTGCCGACGCCGGCCTGGGGGTGATGGGGTTCAAGGCCTACTCCACCGGCCCCCAGGGCAAGTTCCTGGTGCACCTCTACAGCATGGCTGGGGGACAGTTGCTGGCGATTCTAGAGGCCAACTGGCTGGGGGCCATCCGCACGGGGGCGGCCTCCGGCGTCGCCACGAGGCACATGGCGAGGCAGGATGCCTCGGTGGTCGGTGTCATCGGCGCCGGGTTCCAGGCCAGGACACAACTGGAGGCGGTCTGCACCGTGCGCCCGGTGAAGGAGGCGCGTGCCTACAGTCGCCACGAGGAGCGGCGCCAGGCCTTCGCCCAGGAGATGACCGTACACCTGGGAATTCCCGTCAGGGCGGCAGCCTCGGCCGAGGAGTGTGTGCGAGACGCCGACATCCTGGTGACCATCACCAACAGCCGGGAGCCGGTGTTCGACGGCCGGTGGCTGGCCGAAGGGGCCCACGTCAACGCTGCCGGTGGCAACCACTGGATGCGACGCGAGATTGACGAGACCACTATCCAGCGCAGCAGCACCATCGTGGCAGACAGCGTGGACGACGCCCGCATCGAGTGCGGCGAGCTCATCTGGGCGGCCGAGCGCGGGGTGCTGCGGTGGGAGCGGGTCCGGGAGCTGCGGGATGTGGTGGCTGGACGCCTGCCCGGCCGCGCTGGTCCGCTGGATATCACCCTCTTCGAGTCCCAGGGGTTGGCGCTGGAAGACGTTGCCGCAGCGCACCACATCTACCAGCGCGCTCAGGTGGAAGGCGTGGGGCAGCCCATCCTGTAGCCATTCAGAGGCCCCATACAACACCGGGCAATGTGCAACGAGGGTGCTGGCTAAAGCCAGCACCCTCGTTCGGTTAACGGCTTGTGCTCGTCCGTGACAGCCTATACCAGATAGGAGTCCACCAGCTCCTGGACGCTCTTCGGCTTGGCCTTCAGGGCCAACTCTGCCACCCGCTGGTCCAGCGACGCCGACTTGGGATTGCGGTAGATGATCCCCATAGGGATGCCAGGCGAGCGGGCGACCTCGTAGGCCGCCTCCAGACTGGCGGCGTCGTGGTCTGGCGGAATGTCCCAGATCTTGGGGGCAAGGCCCTTCTTGATGTCGCCCTTCAAGATATCGTGGGTGTCGTTGTAGGTCGTGCACGGTGACTGCACGTGGACAACCGCAAAGCCCGGGTGCTTCATCCCCTCCATGATCAACCTGGCCAGGTCCTTCACGCGGCTGGAGTAGCAACTGGCAACGAAGGAGACACCCCAAGTCAGGTACATCTCCAGAGGCCGCATGGGCACCTCCAGCTTCCCGAACGGGGTAGTGGAGGTGATGCTGCCCGTCTCGGTGGTGGGCGAACTCTGCCCCTTGGTCAGGCCATAGACGCCGTTGTCCATGATAACCGCGGTGACGTTCAGATTGCGTTGCGCCTGCGGCCCGATGTGCTCCGCCCCGATGCTGAGGAAGTCGCCATCGCCGGCCACAACGACCACGTTGAGGTCAGGCCGCGCCATTTTCACCCCAAAGGCGATGGGCAATGTCCTTCCGTGGATGCCGTGGAAGCCGAAGGGCTGCGGCCCCTCCAGCATGTGGACCATGTTGCCGGAGCAGCCGATGCCTGCCACTACCACCGTGTCCTCAGGGCGACGCCTGGTCTCGTTCATCCAGTCCCGCAGGGCGAACTCCAGGGCCCGCCGAACGCCGAAGTCACCACAGCCAGGGCACCAGGCAAAATCGTACTCGGGGTTCTTCTTGCTCATACCGTCACCCGTTCCTTTACGCCGGCCTGGAGCCGAGCGGCAATCCTGTCGGCCAACTCCCGCACCTTGAAGGGCAGCCCCGTGTACTGGGTGATGGACTCGGCCCGGACCCCCAGCGAGCGCAGGACACTGGAGAACTGCCCCAGGTAGTTGAGCTCAGGGACGATGACCAGTTCCTTGTGCCGCAACTCGTCCAGTAGCCTGGGGGGCAGCGGGTTCAGGAACATCGTGTAGTTCCACCCCAGCTTGGTCCCCTGCTCCAGAAGGAGCTTGTACGCCTCCTGGGCCGGCCCCTTGGTGCCGCCCCAGGGCATCAGGACAACAGGCTCGTCCGGGTTCAGGCTCTCGTAGGTCCCGTCCTCCAGCAGCTTCAACTTCCGGAACCGTCGCTCGGTCATGTGCTGGTGCCAATTAGAGCGATGGGTCGTGTCACCCATCGGGTCGTGTTCACTGCCGTTGGCCACATAGGCGCCCGGGCCGCCCGGCACCGGCATGGGGGAAAGCCCCGGCTCCTCGTAGCGCAGATAGCCGTCAGCCCCGCGGTAGACCACCCGCTTCTCAAGGACAACGCTGCCCAGGTCAGGTTTCGGGATATTCTGCGCCCGCTCCGCCAGCACCATCTCGCTGAGCACAACGACCGGCCCCTGGTAGCGCTCTGCCCACTTGAAGGCGTGGGCGGCCGCGTAAAAGCACTCCTCCACGGTGCCCGGTGCGATGATGGGCATACGCACATCACCGTGGGCGATGTTGAGGGCAGCCAGCAAGTCCGACTGCTCGGTCTTGGTGGGCAGCCCGGTAGCAGGGCCACCCCGCTGGACGTCTACCACCACCAATGGAATCTCGCTCATCCAGGACAGGCCAATACCCTCGCTCATCAGGGATAGGCCAGGGCCAGAGGTAGCAGTCATCGCTTTCTTGCCCGCGTAGCCCGCTCCGATGGCGGCGTTGATAGCCTCGATCTCAGAGCTAGCCTGGTAGGCCAGCTTGCCCGGGCCCACCAGGTTCCGCTCCATGAACACCAGAATGGGCGTGGCCGGCGAGATGGGGTAGCCAACATAGACGTCTATATCTGCGGCCATGGCGCCCAGGGCCACCGCCTCGTTCCCTTTGACGAAGACCTGCTGCCCCTGGCGCGGGCTCGGGGGGGCCAGCTCGCCAAGCGCAAAGCCCCACTTGGCCGCTTCCTGACGCCCCAAACCCCCGGCCTGGATGTTCGAGCGGACTACCTCCTCATCGCCAGGGCGGCCACGGCTGAACCGGTTGGTGATGAAATCGGTCAGGTACTTCTCAGGCCAGGCCACCAGGTATGAGAGGGTCCCCAGGACCACCATGTTGCTAGCGCGCGCGTTGCCAGTGGACTTCCCTAGCTCCTCAAAGGGCAACGGCTGCACATGGTCACCGCCTTCCAACTGGAAGGCGCCCGAATCGTAGATGATAACGCCGCCGTGGCGGACCTCGCCCCTATGCTCCTCGTAGGCCTCCCGGTTGAACGCTACTAGCACGTCTAGCTCATCGCCGGGGCTATGGACCGGTGCGGTGGAGATGCGCGTCTGCGCCCAAGTTGGGCCACCAATAATCTGCGAAGGGAATGTAGCGAAGGTCAGCGCGTGGTACCCGGCCTGTGCAGCGGTCTGGGCCAGGGCCTCCGCGGCCGTCACCATCCCCTGCCCACCTTCACCGGCAAACCTGACGATGAAGTCTCGTCTCTTGGCCACGTGGCTCCTCCTCAGGCCAGGCGCACTCCTCCCCCTCTGGTCTGGCAAGACTCTGTTTTAGTCTACCCGGTTCGCTGGCCCGAGGCAAGCCTTGGCGCCTACGAAGTGCCACGGTCGCAGAGGGGAATCCTTGACGAAAACCCTTCATGCCAAAGGGAGGCTGATCCCGTCTCTCAGCCAGGGGTCGGCGAGGAGTACAGCAGCCACTCGCGCGGGGCCGCCAGATTGGCCCTCTGAAGGCCAGGACTAGCGGTTTTCAAAGCCGAGGACCCCGGTGTCTGGGTGGGCAGCCGCCCAGTAGAACCAGAAGCTCGGGGAGCTGATGACGGGGATGAGGCGCCGACCTTTCAGCCCGCCCTCCAGGGCAAAGCCAAAGATGTCCCATACCGTCCCGGTTTCCCGGTCTTCAAACAGGCCGTCCTTGCGAGCAGTGAGAGTCAGCTTCCGTCCGTCCACCATAGGGCTGAAGACCGAGGCGGTGCCAACCTCTCTACCGGCGGAAACCTGGCCGGCGTCCACTGGTGACCTAGTGTCGCCCTTGTAAAGCACCACGATCTCCCGGTCCCCCAGAGTGTCGTAGACCACACCCCGCTGGGCCAGGGCCTGATAGGGGTAGGCGACAGTCCTTCCGCCAATTTGGACCCCCACTACTCGCTCCATAGCCGGAAGGCGGGTGTCCACCGGGCCTTCAAACAAGAAGGGGCTGGCGTCGGTATCATAGCCAAGGTAGGGGTTCAGGCCGTAGAGCCCTTGTCCTTCGTACTCAGGGAATGAGCGCCGGGACAGCACGCGGCCGTCAGGGTGGGCCGCCTTGAAGTCCTGCCAAGAGACCACGGCGGAAGGCACCACCTCCAGCCCGGTGCCCGCCATCTCTCCTACGATGGCATTGAAGGTGCCCTGCTGCCACCAGGACTCGGTCTCGCTGTCCCACATGACCAGGTTGCTCTGGCGAAGCATGCCGCTGACCCCAAAGGTCAGCACCTTTCCATTGGCGCGGCGGCCAAACACGGTGGCCGTATTGCAGAGTGGTCAGTAGGTGACGGCAACAGGCAGCTCCCCTACCGTGTCGTTGACCACCTCATGCCAGATGAGAATGCGCAGGGGGTAAGCCCTGGCGTCGCCTCGGTGCTCAAAGACCTGAACGGGCTCCATTGGGTCCAGGGATACGTCTGCTTCGCCGACACTCTCCAGCTTGACCATGTTCGGATAGAGCGGCGGAATGGCGTTGCGGCGAAGGCCCAGGTACTGGACCTCCCACAGCGGGACCGTGCGGCGCGAGATGTCCGTGCGCCAGTTGCCCAGCGGCAAGACCCTATCAGCCCAGTCCTTTTCCCGCTCAGTCAAGGACTCCGAGGTTGGGGTATGCTGAGGAATTACCCGCGGCGTTCCACCACGCCAAAAGCAACCTGCCAGCAGCAACACCCCGGCTGCGACGGAAATCAGTAAGTACAGCTTCAGTTGGTCCATCCCCCCTCCAGATTGCCACGGCCCTCCTTCGTCGGGCCTCGCAATGACATGGTCGGCGACCTTCGGGGACACCACACTAGATGATGGGATGAATAGGAGGCCAAAAGGGTGCAGAGGCAACTGAGGATGAGGGTGGAGTTGGGCTGTGGCAACCCTAGCTGCGGATGTACTGGTCCAAGTGGCGGCGCAGCAGGACACGGCCCCGGTGCAGGCGGGCCTTGAAGGCGGAGACGCTGACATTGAGGACTGCCGCTGCCTCTTCGTTGGAAAGCTGCTCGACATCGCGCAGCACCACGGCGACCCGCATCTCTTCCGGGAGAAGGGCAAGCCCTTCTTGGAGCTTGGTCTGGAGCTCTCCGGACAGGGCAGCTCGCTCTGGCAGGTCCCAGCTCGCTACATCACGGTCATCCAGGCCAATCTCTGTAAGCTGTCGCGACTTTTTGTCTTTGCGCAGCCGCATCAGACAGGCGTTGACCGCGATGCGGTAGAGCCAGGTGCTCACCTGTGCATCGCGCCGGAACCTGTCCCAACTCCTGTAGGCCGAGAGGAAGGTCTCCTGAACAGCGTCCTCGGCATCGTGTGGATTGCCCATGATGCGATAGCAGATGTTGTACACGTAGTCCGTGTACTTTTCGACCACCTGGGTGAAGTCCTGCTGCTCCACCAGTCCGGGCCTTCCCTCTCGAACAGGTCTCGAGAACATTCTGGAACCGCACCCACCACCGCAGCACTGCATCTAATGTAATTGTAGCGAGCAAGGTGTTTGGGCGGAACTCCTTGACCATAGCCCCCGCCCAGCACTACAGTAGCCATAGGCCCAACATTGGGGGAGACCTGAGAGGACATGAAGCTTTGGCCTTTTGGCAGAGCCAGGGAGATGACGTGCGCCGAGGAGCAGGCCGCCGCTTCTGACTACATTGACGGCACGCTGCCACCCACTACCCTAGCCCGCATGGAGCGCCACCTGGCCTGGTGCGCCCCCTGCTCTGCTTTCATTGCCACCCTGCGGTTAACGGTGACGATGGTGCGCTCCCTTCCACACCAGCACGCGCCCCGAGACCTCAAGCAGCGGGTGCTCCGGGCCACACAGGAGAAGCAGGAGTAGGCCGGTCTCTCTGGTGGGCAGGCGGGAAACACTTTGTGGTAGCTGCCACCCCAGGCGAGACCCATGCGCTTGGCCGTCGCCGCAGGCCCACGACCCCTCTACCGCCGCCCACGGCGCCCGAAGCGTCGCCACCATGTCGGCGAAGGGGAATCGTCAACGGGCCGTCCGCGCCAGCGTTTTTCTGGCCCCATGTTGCGGCCAATGTAGAACATGGCGTAGGCTGTGATCAGGAGGACCAGGCCAACCGAGACGAACAAGGCGAACGGCAACGCCAGCCCCGGCACCGCCAAGTGAATCAGCAGCGCAATGAGTAGCAAGGCGATGCTGACCAGCAAGACCCTGGTGGGGGAGACGAACCAGGCAAGCCGTACGGCAGGAAGGCGCATGCGCAGCGACAATCTCCGCGGGGCGGGTCGCGGGGCGGGAGGGGCCTTACCGGCTTGTCGCAGTATCTCCTCAATCTCTTGCTGATACTTCGCTGGCATCTTCCACCTCCCCGGGCCTGAAGCGCCTAAGGCCACCGCGCATCGGAGTTTGGATGGACGAAGAAGAGCGTCAGACTATCACCCAGTACCGGCAGTGGATGACCAAGGGAGACTTCAACAGCCGCCACTTCCGCTTTGTGCTGTCCACCTCCGGCCTGCCCCTCATCCACACACCCCTGCCGCTACTCCGCCGGCTGCTGCGCATTCGCCCTGAAGACCGCGTTCTGGACGTGGGCTGTGGCCGCGCCAGCGTCCTGAGGTACTTGTATAGGACCGTCCCCCTTCAGCACCCACCGGTGGGCGTTGACGCCACCCGCCCTCTCCTCCATCTGGGGCACGGACACCAGCGGCCGGTCCATCTGGTGGAGGGCAGCGTTACCCACCTACCATTTCAGGATAGCACATTCACGGTAGCCATCTGCAGTTATGTGATCAAGCATTTTGGCAACCAGTCGGCGGTCCGCCTGCTCCAAGAGGTCCACCGCGTGCTCAGGCCCGATGGCCGACTGGTGCTGTGGGAGTTCGCCCCTGCCCGCCTGCGACCGCTGACAAAGGTCTACCTGAAGGTCCTGTCGTTGGAGGTGAGCAGCGAGCACCTGAGGTCATCAGCGGAGGTGGCCAACCTTCTCAAGGAAGCCGGCTTCGCCCACGTTGCCCCTGCGGCTCCCACCCCCTTCCTCTACCCCCCGATTGCACGAGTGGTCCTGGTGGGCCAGAAGAACGGCATCTACCCGGCATCCTAGCCAGCCCAAGGGCACTCTGTCAAGCCGTCTTGGCCCGGCGGCCCACGAAAAACCTATCCAATAGCTGTGTAACCGTGAGCGTTGGACGAGTGCAATCCCGACAAGTCCCGCTCACGGGACAAATCGGGATTGCCTGGGGGTCTGGTCCGATGGCGAAGCCATCGAGACTCTCGACCAAGTCGGAGGGGTGTCCCCAGGTTCGTTTTTCTCCCCCGCTCCCTTGACAAGGGCTTTGCCTCAAAAGTCATTCTGAACGAAGTGAAGAATCTGGGGTGGGGTCCAGTTCATACTTGGCTGACCCCCAACCCCAGACCCTTCGCTTCGCTCAGGGTGACATAAAAGGCACTTTTAAGGCAAAGCTCTTGACAAGGGAGCGGGGGACATAGGGAGTGAGGATTGTTGGATAGGCTCTAAGACGCCGGGCTGGGCAGAGGCCCTCTGGAGACATGGCAAACGCTCTTCTAAGAGTCGTCGGCCTCATGCTATCCTGAGTCCCACTACTCCCACATAGTTGCTGGCACGGGCCAGGAGAAGGACGCGCTATGACAGACCGGGCCGGGGTCGCTTTCCCCCGCCGCATCTACCCGTTGGACCCTCGGAAGCTGTCCCAAGAGCAACTGGCGGTGGTCTTCGCCATGACGTCTCGCCAGCCACAGCCCTTCGACCAGACCGCTCAGCGGGTGAGCACCGAGAAGGCGGCGGACTTCCACGAGCGGTGGGTGGTGGGCTATGGCCATGCGTCGGTGGCCGAGCACGCGGTGCTGCACATGGCGGTGGAGAACATCTCGCGCCTGGCCTGTGATGCCCTGGAGGACAACCGCCTGGCTGCCTATACCGAGAAGTCCACGCGGTACCAGGTGCTGGAGCCGGGGTACTACTACCTGCCGCCAGAGCTGGAGGCCCAACCAGACCTTCAAGCCAGCTTCAAGGTCACCTGTGACCGCCTCTTCGCCACCTACCTCCAGCTTGTGGAGGGGTGCAAAGCCCACCTGCAAAGGGTCCGCCCCCGACGAGAGGGGGAACGCGACACCGCCTACGACCTGCGCCTGCGCCGCGAGGCGGTGGACTCGTGCCGCTTCATTCTCCCCGCAGCTACCCTGACCAATGTGGGCGTCACGATGAACGCCCGCTCCCTGGAGCACGCCATCACCAAGCTCCTCTCCTCGGACCTCCAGGAGGAGCGAGAGGTTGGCCAACTCCTGAAAGAGGAGGGACGCAAGACCGCCCCCACCCTCATCAAGTACGCCAATGAGAGCCCTTACCTGGTGGGAGGCCGCGGCAGGCTGGCCCAGCTCAGCGACACCGCAGAGTCGCCCTTCTTGGAACCCACCAGCGAGGTCCGCCTGATAGATGCCGATCCCCAGGCGGAGCAGCGCATCGTTGCCGCCCTGCTGTACCGGCACTCCCACCGCTCCTATGCCCAGGTCTGGGAACAGGTACAAGGGATGTCGGCCAGCCAACGAGATGCCGTCCTGGATGCGGCCCTCGCCGGACTCGGCCCCTTCGACGCACCGCCAAGGGAGCTGGAGCTGGCCTCGGTGACCCTGGAGCTGGTGATGGACTACGGCGCCTACCGGGAGTTCAAGCGCCACCGCATGCAGACGTACCTTCCGCAGCCCCTGACCGTGGTCCACGGGGCAGCGGTGCCAACGCTCCTTCAGGAGGCTGGGCTGGCCACCCTCTTCCAGGAAGGGACCACGCCCGCCGAAGCTGCCTTCCACCGCCTGGCGGAGTTCAACCCTCGGGTAGCCCAGTACGTGGTCACCCACGCGCACCGTCGCCGCGTCCTGGCGCGGATGGACCTGCGGGAGTGCTTCCACCTCTTCAAGCTCCGCACTGGGCCGCAGGCCCACTTCTCCATCCGCGAGGTCATGGAGAAGGCGCTAGCCCTGTGCCAGGCCCAGTACCCTGCCCTGTTCCGCTACTTCCAGCGCCGCGACCGCTAGCGCGGTGTCCCCGAAGTTCGCCGAGCCCGACGAACGAGGGCCGTGGCAATGGTTCGGCAGGCTCACCACGGCGTCTGGAGGAGGAGTGGACCCCACCTCTCCCGATTACATCGGGATTCCTCGCAATGACAATTCATAAACGTATTTCGGAGACGGGACACTAGCGCCGGGACACGGCGTCCCCAGAGGCCCCCTGCAACGGAGCGAGGTGGCCGCTGTGGTATGCTGAGAAAGGCCAGCACCGCTGTCCCCTTGGGAGTGGGGCCACGAGGAGAGAGGCATTGGATGACGAGCGGCTGGTGAAGGTCGCGGTGTACGAGGGGGAGCCTCTGGCGCGGCTGGCGGAGCAGCGGCTCCTAGACGCCGGAGTTGCCAGCGTGGTGCGTACTATTGGGCCAGGCCCCGGTGGTTGGGGGGTCGCGGCCAGTTTGCCCTACGCCCTGTACGTCCAGGCCAGGGACAAAGAGTTGGCCCAGGAGGTCCTGGAGCAAGGGGAGGCCACTTCGGTTGAAAGGCCCAGTCCGCCTGAGGAAGCCCTCTTGGCGGAGGCGGGCCCTCAGCGCACCGCCAGCCGCCGCTCAGTGGTCGTGAGTGTCATCCTGTTCATCCTGGTGGCGGCCCTGCTCATCGGAGTGGTGGAGTCCCTCCTGCCCAGGCTATTCCGCTAGGGGGGTCTAGCTCAGTCGTGCTCCAAGGGGCTGATAGCTCTGTTGCCATCCTGCCATATCTTCCGCTCGTGGTGAGCCAGTCGAACCATGAGCTGAAACCTGCTGCGTCCACTCACCCTTCGACAAGCTCAGGGTGAGCGGACGACGTCAACAGAGGCGGGGCTGATGGAAAACTGCTCCGACTACCCCCTTGTACCTCTTCCTGGCCAGTCAGTCCACATCCAGGCCCAACGCTCGCTTGGCGTTCTCCTTCAGGAACCGCGGGCGGACCTCCTCACGCATGTCCATCTGCTCGAACTCCTTCAGCCAGCGGTCAGGGGGGAGGAACGGGTAGTCTGACCCGAAGAGCACCTTGTCCTTGAGCCGGGTGTTGGCCTCCTGCACCAGGGCCTTCGGGATGAAACGTGGCGACCAGCCAGAGAAGTCCATGAACACGTTGGCCTTGTGCAGGACAACGGCAATCTGCTCCTCGACCCAGGGCCAGGCGGGATGGGCCATGATGATGGTCAGTTCAGGGAAGTCCGCTGCCACATCGTCAACGTAGGGGATGGGTGCCGAGTACTTGAGCTTGTAGCCATCGCCTCCAGGTTGCCCTGCGCCAGAGGCGGCGAACCCCGAGTGGAACAGCAGCGGCACCCGCAGCTCGGCGCACTTCTCCCACAGCGGATAGAAGCGGGGGTCGTTCAGCTCAAACTTGCCTTCGACCGGGTGGACCTTAAGCCCTCGCAGCCCCAACTCCTTGACGCACCGCTCAAGCTCCTGTACAGCCTGCTTGCCCTTCCACGGGTCCACCGAGGCAAACCCCACGAACTGGTGGGGCCACCTCTGCACGATGGAGGCGATCCAGTCATTGCTGGAGGGCCTCTGGCCGGTGACCGTCTCCGTATCGATGGTCAGGATGACACCCAGGATGTCCAGCTCCTGATAGAGGGCGGCCATCTCCTCCGGGTTGCTAGGCATGGTCCGGGGCCGGAAGAAGCCCTTGATGGACCGGTAGGTGTAGGGCTCCTCGGTCCCAGGCTCGAGCGGGGCATGCACGTGCATATCAATAGCGCGGACCATTATGTCTCCTCCTCAAGGTGTCCAGCTCCACTTCGGCAGTGCAGGTAGGGACCTCTTGACCCGGCTACATTACACCCAGGGCCTGAAAAACCTCCATGAACTGCCCCATGTTGCCTGGCTGGTACCAGGGTACCTTCAAGATGACCATCCCGGCCTCGTCCAGCACGAAAACAGCGCGGCGGCTGCGCCTGGCAGCCTCGTCCACGGTACCGTAGAGACGAGCGACTGTCAGGTCGGGGTCGCTGGCCACTGGGAAGAGGCAGCCACCCAGCGCCTCGCAGAACCGTCGGTGCGACTCCAGGCTGTCCGAGCTGATGGCCACCACCTGGGCGCCGGCCTGCTGGACCGTCGCGTACTCCTCCCGCAGGGAGGAGAGCTCCTGCGTTCACCCCGGCGTCAGGTCCTCCTGGTAGAAGGCCAGAACCACTTTCTTTCCCCGCAGGTCGGCCAGCCGGAGGGTGCCCTGGGTAGTCGCAATAGTAAAGTCAGGCGCAGGCTCGCCCACTTCCGGCACACCACACCTCCCCCCGTTCTGTGAAGGCTGGACTGTCCCATGAACACCCTCGGAGACGTCGCTCAGCCCTTAAGGCGCGCTGCAACCTCGGCTACTCGCCGCCCCAGGGCGCGGGCCTGCGCCACGTCATCCTCGGTGACCTCACCCGCTGCGCTGGCGCCATAGTAGGAGCCTGATGTGCGCATCCGATGGCTCCACGGCAGCCCCACAATGATGAGGCCGTTAGCCAGGAGCCAGTGCATGAGGACGAGGAGGGTGAACTCCAGGCCGCTGTGCTGCCCCCGGCCGGTGGTGAAGACGGCCCCTGACTTGCCGGCCAGGGACCCTTCCTCCCACAGGTCACCCTGCTCGTCCAGCCAGGTCTTCAGACGGCCAGTCACCCCGCTCCAGTTAGGGGAGCCTAGCACCAGGGCATCGCAGTCCAGCAGGTCTTCGCGGCGGGCTTCGGTGGCAGGCCGTAACCGTGCCGAGGCACCAGACGCCTCTTTGACCCCCGCCGCGATGGCCTCCGCCAGCCTGGTGATTTGCGGCCCGGAGGCGTCATAGAGCACCAGCACCGTCACCGCCACAGCGAGCCTCCCAGCAAGGGATGTAGTCCACGGGACCATAACCTGGGTCCGCCTGGGGCCAAAGCTAGTGTAGCAAAGGGCCGGTAGTGGTTCAGTTTGAGTTCTTGTCGCTATACATCCAGAAATGATCCAGACGCCATGGCCCGTCCTTGAGAGCAGCGGTTTGCCAGAAATTGGCTAGAACTTGTTGAAGTTCAGCCTCTGTACAGTTTCCCTCATAAGTGCCCGTAGCCGATGTGAAATTCACCCCTCCGTCCTCAAGGATCTTACGCAGCCGATTAGTAAGTTGGCCATTCTTGTCATTATCTACCGAATATCGAATTATTGTTCGCAAGTTGAGAGCCTCCTGGCATCTTTTCTTGTGCCATGATAGCATGGAAGTATGGCTGACCGCTCACGCAAACACGCGAAACGCCCCCGCGACATGAACAAGCGCGCCGCTTCTACCGTGGCGCTGGCGACCGGGGAAGCGGAAGAAAAGGCCCCAGAGGTCCCACAGGCCCCTGAGCCCACACCAGAGGAGCGCTATGCTGCTGCTGTGGCCCTGGGGCGATTAGGCGGGAAGGACCGCCTTCGCGTGTCAACTCAGACAAGAATGTTACTGAAGGGAGAGTGGTTCACTCATTTAGGAATGTTACCGAAGGGTGGATGCCGCCTCCTTTCGGTTGGTTGTCTGGGCAAGGGTAGGGTGCTGCCATAGCCGCTGTACCGCCTGGTAG
>JACQUK010000106.1 GCA_016210325.1 Chloroflexota bacterium | reverse complement strand
GCTACCAGAAGGACGCCCGCAACGGCCGCGAAGCCCAGCGCGAGATCGACGCCGACATCGAAGACGGCGCCGACAACGTCATGGTCAAACCCGCCCTCCCGAACCACGACAACATCGCCCGCGCCCGCGTCCGGATCATCCTCCGCATCGCCGCCTACAACGTCAGCGGCGAGTTCGCCATGGTCAAAGCGGCGGCGGCCAACGGCTGGCTGGAGGAGCGGCGGGCCATCCTGGAGGCCCTGACGGCCATCAAGCGGGCCGGCGCCGACATCCTCATCACCTACCACGCCAAGGAGGCGGCGGCATGGCTGAGGGGGGAAAGGTAAAATGGTCAGCCTCCTAGAACGAGAGGACGAGGTCAAACAAGAGATAGCCAATAAGCACAAAGAAGAACTGCACTTGCTACAGAAGTTGCTTGACGTCTACATCCAAGGTTTTTCGAGCATCGGTTCATTTACTCGGACCGCCGACAACGACGCTGAATATGCCCAACTGCTTCTAACAGCACGGAGTTTCAATTCCCTCCGCAGCGCTCATTCTTTGCTTCAGCAAGGTTACTATGAACCGGCGTTGGTCCTCACCCGGTCGGTACACGAAGACTGGCTAGTGGCCAAGGACTGTGAGGCGAACAAGGCCACCCTCGAAGGCCTATTGGAGAACCCGGACACCTTCTGGAAGGGCGCCCTGGCCTTTGCAAACATGGCGAAGCGCCATGGGTTCAGGGACGCCTGGCAGAGGAACTACGGCGACCTAAGTACAATTGCACACCCGCGGAGGCGAGCCCTCACCATCCTTGTTGACCCAGCCACGAAAACGCTCCGAGTTGGAGCTGCTTACGATGAAGTGCTGTTCATCGGGACCTACGACGCAATTGTACAAGCGGCGGTGGTAATGTCCGTCTTTCTGGACAGGCTGCTATGGCACATGCCACCTTTAGGTACCAAGCCATGGCACACCCTGCATCGTCCCGTCATTCTCGAAGCTTGTAAGCGGCGCCAGGAGCTCAAAGTGCAACTTGGGATGGCTTCACCATGAACTTCGCTCAATCAGCCGTCCTCTTTGCCCACGCCCAGCGGCTGATGCCCGGCGGGGTCAACAGCTCGGTGCGCTCCTTCCGCGGCGTGGGCGGCCAGCCGCCCTTCATTGCCCGCGGCCAGGGCGCCCACAAACACGGAGCGATGAGGGATTGACGATTGTTTGTTTGTATGTTATTATGCCCACAAAAGCCAGCGGAGGAAGGTATGGGCACGCTACAGGCTGCGAGGCGTCCAGCCCAGGTGTCAATCGCAACCCAGGTGTGGATTGCGACGGCCCTCCTGCTGCAAGAGAACCCGGAGAGGCGAGCCGTGAACAAATCTGAAATCCTGGAAATGGTGCGGCGCGAGTTTGGTGAGGTCCACCCTGGGGTTGACCCTCATATTAGCTCGCACTGTGTTGCGACTGGGAAGAGAAGCCCGGCGACCCACAGGATGCTTATAAGACTTGCGCGAGGCGAATTCCGGCTGTTTCGCCCAGGAGACGATTACCACCCAGACCGCGAGAGGGGTAAGATGAGGCCGAACCCGGAAGAGATTCCGGAGAAATACCGCTTCTTGCTGGACTGGTATCAAACGGAATATGCACCTGGCATGCCGACCAAACTCTTCGGGCCCGACGCTCTCTTGCTACGCATTGAAGCTGGGGCCAGCGGCCGCAGAGACATAAGCGCAGCCCACGACCGTCACCTAGCGGATGCCCAAGAGGAGGAGCACAGAAGTGCAGCTACCTCCCGCTCAGCGTGAACGGGCAGTTCTCGTAGATACTTCAGCGTTCTACGCATGCCTGGACCGCGACGACCAGTGGCATGCAGAAGCTACCCGAGGGCTTCACCTGCTAGCCCAGGAACGACGGCCCCTGTTTACCACCAACCTGGTAGTGGCGGAGACGTACACGCTCCTTCGCCTCCGCCTTGGTCACCCCATTGCCCAGCGTTGGCTGGAGTCCCTCGCCGCAATAAACCTGGTGTTCCAGCGTCAGGAACACCACCGTGCTGTGCAAACTCTGTTGGCACGATACCAGAAGCACACTTTCTCGTACACCGATGCCCTGTCCTTTGTCATGATGGAAGAGATGGACCTGCAGTTGGCCTTCGCCTTTGACCGTCATTTTCAACAGTACGGCTGGCAACTCTTCCCTGCGCCTCTCTCACAAGGGGCTTGACAGACCGCCCCAATCTGTTGTCGGGAGAGCGAGCCAAGAGCAGAGGATAGAACATGAAGCTCAAGAATTCCTCCGCCCTCTTTGCCCGCGCGCAGCGGCTCATGCCCGGCGGGGTCAACAGCCCGGTCCGCTCCTTCCGCGGCGTGGGCGGCCAGCCGCCTTTCATCACCCGCGGCCAGGGGTCCCGCATCTGGGATGTTGACGGCAACGAGTACGTTGACTACGTATGCTCCTGGGGGCCTCTCATTCTGGGCCACGCTCACCCGGACGTGGTGGCCGCCGTGCAGGGGACCGCCGCCAGGGGCACCAGCTTCGGGGCACCCACCGAGGGCGAGGTGGAGCTGGCCTCCCTCATTCAAGCAGCCTTCCCCTCCCTGGAGCTGCTGCGCCTGGTCAACAGTGGCACCGAGGCCTGCATGAGCGCCCTGCGCGTAGCCCGCGCCTTCACGAAGCGCAGCAAGGTGCTAAAGTTCGCCGGCTGCTACCACGGCCACGCCGATGCCCTGCTGGTCAAGGCTGGCTCTGGTGGAGCCACCTTCAGCGTGCCCGACAGCGCTGGCGTCCCTCCCTCCTTCGCCGGCGAGACCCTGGTGGCCGACTACAACCGCCTGGACTCAGTAGAGAAGCTGCTCCAGGCCCATCCCAAGGAGGTAGCGGCGGTCATTGTGGAGCCGGTGGCGGGCAACATGGGCGTGGTGCCGCCCGGGCCGGGCTTCCTGGCGGGCTTGCGGGACCTCGCCCGCCAGCACGGCGCCCTGCTCATCTTCGACGAGGTTATCACGGGCTTCCGGGTGGCCTACGGGGGCGCCCAGGCCAGGTACGGCGTCCTACCGGACCTCACCTGCCTGGGCAAGATCATCGGCGGCGGGCTGCCAGTGGGGGCCTATGGCGGGCGTCGGGAGGTCATGGAGATGGTAGCGCCCCTGGGCCCTGTCTACCAGGCGGGCACACTTTCGGGGAACCCCATCGCTACCGCGGCAGGCATTGCCACCCTCAAGGCCTTGCAACGGCCAGGCACCTACGAGGCATTGGAGGAGCGGGCCGCCGTCCTGGAGCGGGGGCTGCTGGAGGTGGCGCGGGCCGCCGAGCGGCCAGCCACCGTGAACCGTGTAGGCTCTATGCTCACCCTGTTCTTCCACCCTGGGCTGGTGACCACCTGGCAGGAGGTGGCGGCCTCAGATGCCAAGGCCTACGCTGCCTTCTTCCACGCCATGCTGGAGCGCGGGGTCTACCTGGCGCCCTCAGCCTTCGAGGCGGCCTTCGTGTCCACCGCCCACACTGCCGCTGACATCGAGGCCACGCTGGAGGCGGCCAGGGCATCCTTGTGACGCTGCTTGTCGTCTTCCTGCACCTTGCCGGCCCTTCGACATACCGAGGAGGCGAGAAGGGCCCGCTCATGGTTCGATTCCGACAGGTCGGGACTCACCATGAGCGGGCCCTGGTGACCAGGGAACGGGGACAAACGCAGTCCTTCTCCCCCCCTTGGCATTGGACAGCTCAATACTCTGGTGTGCTGTCCCCATGCTCCACCATCAGTGTCATTGCGAGGCCCTCCTTCGTCGGGCCTCGCAATCTAGCTGCGGGATCCACCCCTCCTCCAGTTTGCTTCGTCGGCTGTGCCGCCTCGCAATGACGATTTCGTACGTGTATCTCAGCGGCAGTACGCTAGCTGGGGTACACCAACTCCCCACCCGCCGTCTGGCGCGAGGGCTGGCGGACCGGCTTGGCCCCCTTGGTCTTCCAGAAGATCTCGGCAATGCCCTGGACCGCCCCCAGGAGCTTCTGCGCTGCGTCCATGTCGTTCTTCTGCCGGGCGGCCGAGGCGAGCTTCATGGCGTCCCAGAACCGCTGGTGCAGGTCCGGGTACTGCTGCGCGTGCTCCGGCTTGAAGTAGTCGCCCCACAGGATGCGCAGCTCGCTCTTGCACAGCTCGGCGTGGTGCTCCTTGGTAGCCACGTAGCGGCCCAGGGCGGCGTTGTAGGCCGCTACCTCCTGGGCGGAGGCGCCGGCGCCGGGCTGCTTGAGGTCCCCGATGAGCTGGTTCATGCGGATGACGGTGAGCGCTGCGATCTGGGCCAGGTGAGGATCGTAGATACCACAGGGGATGTCGCAGTGCGCTTGGGCCACTGGGGCAGGAAAACCTCGGTCCGCCAGCTTGAGAAGACCCTTCACTAAAAGCACCTTTCCCCCCTCTTTAGAGAATCTTCCAATAACCAGCTTATCGGAACATGGCTCCATCGGGCAAGCCGGACGGCAACCGAGGTTTCCCGAAATGCAACGTTGGCCTGCCAGCAGCCACAATGCGGCGTTGTCTGGTGGCCGCATTGGCATCTAGAATGGACTCGTGAAGTTACGTAAGCGAAAGGCCGGCAGCGGCTATCCAGCGCGCCCCGGCGCCCAGTCCCAGACGGTGCGGCCCACAGTGACCGTGCAGCAGCGCCGCAGCCCGCTCCGGAGGGTCGTGGCGGCCACGCTCCAGGTCGTCCACCTGGGCATGGTGGTAAATCTGCTCACTTCAGCCCGCTATCTGGTCCAGGGCGATAGCATGGAGCCGACGCTGACCAGCGGCCAGTACGTCCTGGTAAGCCGCCTGGACTACTGGCTGGGCCAACCCCGACGGGGCGACCTGGTGCTGGTGCGTGACCCTGTGAAGTCTGCGGCTGTTTACGTCAAGCGCCTTGTCGCCCTCCCCGGCGAGCACCTCCGTATCGAAGAGGGCCAGGTATTCATAGACGACCGCCCTCTGGACGAGCCTTACCTTGCGGAGCGACGCTGGGGGCCGCCCGGGGACAGCGGGGCGTGGACCCTGGGAGAAGACGAGTGTTTTGTGATGGGCGACCATCGCGCCCCTAGCCGGGACAGCCGCGCGTTTGGCCCTGTGAAGCGCGACCACATTATCGGGCGACTTTGGCTGCGCCTCTGGCCGCTCAGAGCTTATCGCCGCATACCTCTCTAAACTCGGACCCGCCGCGCCTTGACAACGCCGGTGCCGCTACGAACAATAGGGGAGTCTTTTGAGGGGCCTTGGCCGGATACGCACCTTCCATGCAACGCATTCTGATGTGAATCCGATGGCCCATATTTTCTGCATGAAGGGGGGTAAACTGTGGCGACAGGGCAACGGGTTACCGTCCCGGTCCAGCCTGAGGTGTGGCGGGGCGCTGCTGCCGAGTTTGTCGCGACCTTGCTCTTCGTTTTTATCGGAGCGGGCGCCGTAGTCTCAACAGCGAGTCTGGCCGACGCCGCTGGCGGTATGAACTCAGCACGCCTGGCCGCCATCGCCCTTGCCCACGGACTGGCCATCGCCCTGCTCGTAGCGGCGACCGCAAAGATCTCCGGTGGGCACATCAACCCTGCGGTGAGCTTCGCGGCATTCCTCACCAACAAGATCACCCTCCGGCGGATGGTGCTGTACGTGGTAGCCCAACTCGCGGGGGCCATCGTCGCAGCGCTGCTCCTCAAAGCGGTCTTCCCCGCTGTCATGGAGGGAAGCCTCGGGGCCCACGGGCTGGGAACAGGCATCAGTGCCGGCGCTGGGGTCCTTCTCGAGATTGTCCTGACTTTCCTCCTGGTCTTCGTTGTCTTTGCTACCGCCATCGACCCCAAGGGCCTGGGCACCATCGCCCCCCTGGCCATCGGCCTCGCTGTGCTCGTAGACCACCTGGTGGCCGTCCCCCTGACTGGGGCTTCTATGAACCCGGCCCGCAGCTTCGGCCCCGCCGTGGTCGCAGGCGTCTGGGCGGACCATTGGGTCTTCTGGGTGGGGCCACTGGTCGGCGGCGGCCTGGCGGCGCTGGTGTACGAGTACATCTTCATGCGCAGGGAGACATAAGCGACCGCAAGATCACTTCAAGGCTCCAGCCCACAGTGGTGTATCGCCGAGCGACGTGATGGTAGAAAGTGCTACCCATGTCCTTGGGCCTTGTGTTACCAATGTACTCGGTCTGTACCCCCTCTCTGACTCTCCCCCACGCGGGGGAGAGGGCAGTCCCTCCCCCGTTGCAGGGGAGAGAAGATTCCCTTCCCTCTCGAAGGGGGAAGGCGAAGGATGGGGGGTGAAACCTATCAGTACTCCCACGGTGATGGGTGTTGTTCGACACCCTGACGAGTGGCAGGCGCGTCGCCAGAGGGCGACGGTGCTGGCCGAGGCAGGGAAGAGACCTTCACCGCTCCTGAGGACCGGCTGCACGCTTCAGGACCGGCTGCGGGGCAGCGTGGCGGGTTGCCAGGTAGCTCCCCAACGAAGCGAGGAGGGCTAAGGCCGCCACGGCAACACAGGCCAGCGAAGCGTCGCGAAAACCCCATGTCACGGCGAAGACGTTAGCCTGGTCGGCGCCCGCCCCACTCGCCAGCAGGCCTTCTTGATAGAACGACTTGCGCCAGGCGTAGACTGCTCCCGCCACTGCCAGACCACCGGAGAGGCCGATCTGGCGTCCTGTGCTGATGGACGCTGACGCTGTCCCCAGCCTGTCCCTGGATGTGCTGCCCATGAAGTGGCTGGTATTGGATGGCTCAAACACCGCCGGGCCCAAGCCCATCAACAGGAAGCCCACCAGGATGCGGGCCCAGCCGGCGTCGGCATCCAGACTGCTCAGGACCAAGAGGCCCACGACCAGCAGGACGTTGCCAGCAATGATGAGCCGACGGGTCCCCACCCGGTCGGAGGCTGCTCCCGCCAGAGGCCCGAAAAGGAATCGCATGAACGGGAACGTGGCCAGCAGCAGCCCCGCCATGCTCTGGGAAAACCCCTTGCCCTGGAGCAAGAAAAAGGCGGCTACCGCGTTGAAAGAGCCCCATGCCAGATAGTGGAATATCAGGCTGAGCATGGTCAGCGCGTTCGCCGGCTTGCGCAAAAACTCCAGGTCCAGGACAGGCCGCCGGGCCCGTCGCTCCACCTTGAGCAGGAGGGGCAACAGGATGACCACGGCCAGCGCCAGCACCCACACGACCGGTGAACCCAGGCCAAGCCTCCCACCCTGGTTCACCATGGCCAGAAAGGTGGCTAACGAGATGAAGAGCAGCACCCCGCCCAGGACATCGGTCTGGACTGCTCCCTTCACCCCCCGGTCATCGCGCAGGAGCCACCAGGTGAGAACGACGCCCAGCAGCGCTATCGGAGCACGGAAATAAAAGACCGACCGCCAGCCCAGGTGGTCCAGCAAGATACCCCCAACCAGAGGGCCCAGGGCCAGCCCAAGACCCACAATGGCACTGTTGATCCCCAGGGCACGGCCACGCTCTCTGCCTGGGAAGACGGCCGCGATAATGGCGTATTCGCTAGAGAGGATGCCGGCAGCCCCCACAGCGGTCAGCACCCGGAGGCCAATGAGCTGGTAGATGTTCTCGGCCATGGCGGAGAGCCCTGCACCCAGGGCGAAGATGAGGAACCCCAGCGCCAACACACGCTTCCGGCCCAGCACATCCCCAACCCAACCCGCGCTCAGCATCAGCCCCGTGCTCACCAGGTAGTAGACCACCGTCACCCAGATGACTACTGAGATGTCAGTGGCAAAGGCTTTGCTCAATGCGGGAAGGACAACGGTCATGGTGCCACCGTCGAGGGTAGCGACCAGACTGCCCAGACCAGCTACGAAGAGGGCAACCCAGCGGTATGAGTTACGCACTGAAGAGGGGGTCGGGTCTCCTGTGGAGATTGACGACAAGACGGCTTCCCTGTACAGCTCCGTTGAAAAGCCTGCCTAGTCTAGCATACGAATCGGCAAAGGACAACATGACCGGGTCAAAGGACAGGGTCGGTCCGTTTCCCCCTCTCTGACTCTCCTCGACGCGGAGGGGGGACAACCTCTTCCCCGTTTCCGGGGCAAGAGCCTGCCCTTGTTCTCGAAGGGTCAGGATGGGGGAGGAATGAGGGACAATAGAAAAGGTCCGCAGCAAACGGGGCAAGGGCTGGCGCCCAGGGCGTGCATCTGGGCCGGCCTAGACCTTGACGAAAGGGCCCAGGTCTTGAAGCTGCCGGTGCAACCAGTCCAGGCTGTCCTCTCGTTCGATAGCCTCCACAAGGCGGCTGGCCCGCGCTGCCCTCTCGTCTTCCGACATGGTCAGCGCTCGGTACAAGGCTTCGGCGGTCCCCTCCAGGTCGGCCGGCGAGGTGCAGAGGGCCGCATCCCGCAACTGGTCATAGGCACCCGCGGTCTCGGAGAGGACCAGGACGCCGTTCCGCTTATTGACCACCGGCCCTTCCTTGGCGACCAGGTTCATGCCGTCGCTCACGGGGTTAATCAGCAGCACATCGTACAACCGCATGGCGGCGACAGCCTGAGTATAGTTGTTCTCATAGAAGACCTGGACCGGCTGCCATCCCTCGCTGCCAAAAGCCTGGTTGAGCGCCCGGACCGCTTCGTTGATCTCCTCCAGGTACCGCTCATACTGCTTGATGTGGGTCCGGGACTCCACCAGAAAGGCCAGGAACTTGACCTTTCCCCGGAGCTCCGGGCGGCGCTCCAGCATCAGGTGGTATGCCTTGAACCCCCGGACGATGTTCTTGTTCGGCTCCGCGCGGTCCACCCGCACAATGGTCTTCTCCGCGCATAGTGGCGCCAGTTTCTTCGTGTACTCCTGGGCCCGAGGGGACTCGGCGATGCGCCGCACCTCCGCCACATCAATGGCCAGGGGATAGGCCCGCACAACCGTGCGGCGTCCCTGGAGCTCGATGGCCCTGCCATTGAAGTCTACCTGCGCGCCGGGGACAAATGCCCTTACCCCGTCCAAGAAATTGAAGACATCCCACTGCGACTGGAAGCCTACCACGTCGCAGGCACACAGCCCCTGGAAGATGGCCGCGCGGAGGGTCGTAGGGAGGAGCTGCCACATCCTGGCGCTGGGCCAGGGGATGTGAACGTAATGAAGGATGACCGCCTCCGGCACTTCCTGTCGCACCATAGCAGGCACCAGGTAGAGGTGGTAGTCATGGACTATGACCACTGGCGCCTGCTGGCCCATGTCCCGTGCCTCTGCCAGGACCCCATCGGCAAAGGCGCGGTTGACCGGCACGTACCCGCCCTCCCACGCATCGTATACGGTGGCGTCCACGTTGGGGGTGTACGGAGCACTCCACATGTAGTGCTGGAGGAACCACAGGAGTGGGTTACAGAAGATGTTGTAGAATTTGTGATAGACGCGCCGCGGTGTCACCACGAACCGTACTACCACCTGCTGCCCCGGGACCGGCGAAGCGATGTGCTGCCCGGCGGCGTCCTCGGCTGCTTTTCGGTCACCCTCTCCCATGGCACTGGCGACCCAACTGAACGGGTAGGCCCTTACCAGGGGGCTCAGGGCGGTGACCACAGCACCGCTCCCGCGGCGCGGCTCCATACGCCCATCGGGACCCATGTGGTACTCCAGAGGGCCACGGTTACTGACCACGATGAGGCGCCGCTGGTGCAGGACGGCAGAAAGGAGTTCGAGGAGCCGGCTGGACCGCTGGCTAGCTAGCGAAGGTGTCGTCATCATCGTCAGCCCCGCCGCGGCACAACGACATCACAACCATGTGCCAGAACGGGGAGGCTCCCACTCTGCTCGGCTTTCACGACGACGCACAAACCAGGGCGCTGCTCCGGCACTTCATCCACTACCTGGCAGAGCCTTTTCAAAGATAGCATCGCCGTTCAATTTCGAGTTCACCGTAGCACAGCCGTTTGACGCTGTCAAGCTAGATAGTTACGCGGTGCCCCCCTGCCCATTGAGGACCGCGGGCACCATCAGCACTCCCTCGCACGCATCGCCCAGGGCCTCCGTTTGTCCCCGGATATGGAGCAGCGCCGTGTAGGCGGCCACTATGGCGTCGCAGGCGTTGTGGTCTAGCAAGGGAGCGGCCTCTGCCACCCCGGGCACCAGGCCCGCCAGCCAGCGGCACAGCCAGGCCAGCCCGAGGGGTGTTGACTTCCGTGGTGGGTGCTGCCGCGCCAGCAGCATCTTGGTAGCGTAGGGGTAGACCTCCACCACCGGGACACCGGTAGCTTCCAGGGCAGCCCGCAGGCCGATGCCGCGGTAGACCATCCGCTTGATGATGGAGCGCTTGGTGGTGTAGAAGCAGCCGATGCCCCGTTGGGCTAGCTGCTGCTCACAGCGGCGGCCGGCCTTTGCCGAGACCGGCGTGCACGGGCAGTCCGCCTCCAGGCAGCACAGCCCTTCGGGGAGACCCAGCGGCGCGTCTATGGCCACGGCGGCAGGGTGCCATCGGACCACCTCACCCAACAGGTCATCATCAGCCAAGGCGCGGCCGGTAGCTACCAGCCTGCCCTCCACGTCCAGCAACGCCCAGCCTGAGGGGCACGGTGGCGCGCTGGCGAGGTCTACGCCCATGACCATCAAGGTCATCGCTCAGCCCTATGTCTCCTCGCGCTCACCTTGACGGAGGGCCTGGAGCCACTGGCGCAGCAGCACGCCCCGGTGGACAGCCTCCCTGGCCGCCACGAAGGGGTCCAGGCGGCCGGCCTCCACCTCCGCTGCGATGGCTGCCAACTCCCCCTCTTGTCCCAGCAGCTCGTGCAGAAGACCACCAAGGGCCTCCTCCACTGCCCGAAGGAACTCCCGCCGGGACCGCAGCCGGCGCCGCTCCGCCAGGCCCGATGAAGCGCTCAGGAATTCCCGGTGGCGACGGATGGCCGCTTCTACCTCCTCTACCCCGATACCCTTGTGCGCCTGGCACTGGAGCACCGGCGGCCGCCACCCCGAAGGGGACTCGGCCATGTTCAGCATGGCCTCCATGTAGGTGACCATACGGCCGGCCCCCTCCCGGTCAGCCTTGTTCACCACCAGAATGTCTGCCACCTCCAGCAGGCCGGCCTTCAGCGCCTGGATGGCGTCGCCCCCTTCTGGCACCAGCAGGACAGCCACCGTGTCGGCGGCCCCCATCACCTCCAGCTCGGTCTGGCCCACGCCGACTGTCTCGACAAACACGACGTCCTTACCCGAGGCATCCAGGAGCTTGACAGCGCTGCCCGCCATACGGGCCAGGCCACCCCTGCTCCCACGGGTGGCCATGCTGCGGATGAACACGCCGGGGTCAAGGTAGTGCTGCTGCATGCGGACCCGGTCTCCCAGAAAAGCGCCGCCGCTGAAGGGGCTAGAGGGGTCAATGGCCAGAATGCCCACGGTCTGGCCCTGGGAGCGGTACCGCCGGGCCAACTGGTCCACCAGGGTGCTCTTGCCGGCTCCGGGTGGGCCGGTGACCCCGACGGTCTGTGCCCCGCCGGCGTGGGGATGGACCGTCAGGAGCACCTGGGCCGCCGCCTCGCCGCCCTCCTCCACCATGGTCAGCAGGCGGGCCAGGGCACCACGGTCGCCCGCGCGCATATCGCGCACCAGGTCGGTGACAGAGGGCGAGGCATTGGGGCTACTCATCGTCACCCCACGGTAGCATCGTCATAGGAGTGCGTCAAGCCATAGCTACTGCCTTGAACGTCACTCTTCCTGTGCTATACTGGGGCCTACTATGAAGAGGCTCGACCTACGTGGACGTGACGTCCTCTCCGCCGCCGACCTCTCACCAGCAGAGGCACATGGGCTTATGGCCCGCGCCAGGGAGTTGAAGGCGGGGGAGAGACCTGCCTCGGCGGCCGGCAAGGCGGCTGCCCTCCTCTTCCAACACCCCTCCCTGCGCACCAAGGTGAGCTTTGACCTGGCGGTACACCGGCTGGGCGGGCATCCCATTTACCTGGGGCAACAGGAGGTGGGGTTAGGGGCGCGAGAGCCGGTGCCTGATGTGGCACGGGTCCTGGAGCGTTATGTTGACGTGGTCATCTTCCGCACCTCTTCTCACCGGACCCTGGAGGAGTTGGCGCGACACGCCTGCATCCCGGTGGTCAACGCCCTCTCCGACGCGGAGCACCCTTGCCAGGCCCTGGCGGACATCATGACCGCCCTGGAACACCTGGGAGACCTGGGTGGCATACGGGTGACCTTCGTAGGTGATGGCAACAACTGCGCTGCCAGCCTGGCCCTGCTGACCGTGGCCCTGGGGGGGACCTTTGCCATCGCCTCGCCCCACGGGTACCATCTGCCTGAAGGAATTGTGCAGCGGGCCCTGGGTATTGCCCAGGAGACAGGAGGGTCCTTCCGCCAGGTGGAGGACCCTGCCGAGGCGGTGCGTGAAGCCGACATCGTATACACTGACGTGTGGGTCAGCATGGGGCAGGAAGGTGAAGCCGAGAAGCGCCGCCGCGCCTTCGCCGGCTACCAGGTCAACGAGCACCTGATGGCCCTGGCTTCCCCACAGGCCCGCTTCCTGCACCCTATGCCTGCCCACTACGGAGAAGAGGTCCCACCGGGCTTCCTGGAAAGCCGTTGGTCCCTGGCCTATGAGCAAGCAGAGAACCGCCTCCACATCCAGACCGCCTTGCTGGAGGCGATGCTGGCCTGGTAAAAGCCCAAGGCAGTATCCAGGCCTCCGCTCGGGATGCGCGGCCTAGACTCCACATACAGGACAAGCATGAGACTTCCCGTCATCGCCATCGTCGGACGGCCCAACGTGGGCAAGTCCACCCTCTTCAACCGCCT
>JACQUK010000105.1 GCA_016210325.1 Chloroflexota bacterium | reverse complement strand
CGGCAAGGCGAAAAAGGTGGCCCTGACGGCCTGCATGCGCAAGCTGCTCACCATCCTCAACGCCATGCTCAAACACCACACCAGATGGCAACCCCATCATGCCCTTACCTCTTGACATGCAAGACAGTTGCTCTGCACTCCCCCTTTCTCAGCAACCTGTTAGTGCGCCCTGGACGCTGCCTTGCGCAACTCCCTGAGGTGGTGCACCAGCGCCCGCTCCTCGTCGCTAAGCTGCTTTGGGAGTTCGACCCGCACCTGGACGTACAGGTCGCCGCGCCGGGAGTGGTCCCCCAGGTTGGGCATACCCTGGCCCGCCAGGCGGAAGGTGGCACCGTTCTGGGTCTCCGGCGGAATAGTCAGAGCAGCAGCCCGCCCCGTCAGGGTGGGCACCACGACCTCGCTGCCCAGCATGGCGTCGTACAGCGGCACGTCGGCCTGGGTGTAAAGGTCGGTGCCCTTGCGCTGGAAGCGTGGGTGGGGCCGTACCTTGACCACCAGCGCCATCTCGTGCCCGCCAGGCGCCACACGCACGCGCGAGCCGTCGTCCACCCCAGGAGGGATGGTAACCTGGTAGCGGGCCGTACGGCTGGTGAAGCCGCGACCAAGGCAGGTGGGGCATGTTCCCCTGACCTGGCGGCCGCTGCCGCCGCAGCGGGAGCAAGGCTCCTGGACTGGCAGCTCGAGGGTGCGCCCTGCGCCGGAGAAGGCCTCCTCCAGGGAGAGCTCTACCTCCTGCTCCGCGGCGCGGCGTCCGCGTCCTGCCCCTCCAGCGCCGCCAAAGAAGCGGCCCAGCAGGTCGTCCAGGTCCTGGTTATCAAAGAGGTCACCAAAGGGCTCCTGGCCCGGCTGCCATGTGAAGGTGCGCCCAGTTGATGTCCCCTGCTCGCCGGGTGCCACGCCGGCCCGCTGGGCGAAGCGCCAGTTCTCGCCGAACTGGTCGTACAGCCGCCGCTTCTCCGGGTCCGAGAGGACCTCGTAGGCCTCGTTGACCGCCTTGAAGTGCTCCTCAGCGGCCTTGTTCCCCGGGTTTACGTCGGGGTGGTACTGGCGCGCCAGGCGGCGGTACGCATCGCGGACCTCCTTGGCAGAAGCCGTTCGGGGCACTCCGAGCACCTGGTAGTAGTCTCGCATGATGGTTCACTCCTCAGCACCAAGAGTAGATGATGATGCTGGTCGTGTCAATAAGGATGTCAATATCATACGCAGACCTCTTGACAACTGAGAAAAGAACTATCTAGAATCGGGGTGTAGGACTCAGAGCGCAGGGCGCGTCTTCCACCGCTCGTTGCGTTTGCCGGAGTCGGTGGACAAGGACAAGGCGGACTGCCACTATGAGCAGGGCGTGCTGACCATCACGTTCCCGAAGGTAGAGGCCAAGAAGGCCAAGCAGCTCAAGGTGTCCGTAGGCGGCCAGCCCAAGGCTATCGAGACTAGGGGCAAGGCTGCCTAGCAGTTTCGAGACCGGCTACTGCACTGGAGCGGAGGCCACAGGCATGTGGCCTCCGCTCCGCTTTTCCTCAGGCGGGAGGTGTCCATGCCCAGGGTCTTTGGGTTGTCTCGTCTCTGTATCTGCCAGAACTTAAGTCTCAGTTCGACGCCTGGATGTCATGCTGAGTCCCGACCCGTCGGGACTCAGCATCTCAGGGGAGGCGTGGAGACCCTTCACTCCGTTCAGGGTGACAACCGAAAGACCCTGCTCCGTGCCAAAGTTCCTTGACCCCTCAGTCCGCCTTTGCTAGCATTAGTCCTTGACCCTACACTTCAGGGGCCGGATCTGGCCTGTGGCCTGTGTACGTCCCGAGTTGTAGGGAATGGCCTTGGAGGTGGAAGGGATTGGCGTACGTAAGTGGGCTGCGCTGTAGAGAGTGCGGCCGCGAGTACCCCGCGGAGCCGCTCAACGTCTGCGACTTCTGTTTTGGCCCACTGGAGGTGGTCTACGACTATGAGGCCATCCGCCGGGTGGCCAGCCGGGAGCGGATTCAGCGGGGCCCTCTGACCATGTGGCGGTACGAGGACCTGTTGCCAGTAGATGCGGAGCGCGCCATCAACCTGCACACCGGCTTTACGCCGCTGGTCAAGGCCACCAACCTGGGGCGTCTTCTGGGACTCAACGAGTTATACATCAAGAACGACGCCGTGAACCCCTCCTATTCATTCAAGGACCGGGTTGTCTCCATCGCTGCCACCAAGGCGAGGGAGTTCGGGTTTGACACGCTGGCCTGTGCCTCCACCGGCAACCTGGCGGGCAGCGTGGCGGCCCACGCCGCCAAGGCCGGCATGAAGTCCTTCATCTTCATCCCCCATGACCTGGAGAAGGGGAAGGTCCTGGGGGCAGCCATCTACGGCGCCACGGTGGTGGCGGTGAAGGGGTCCTACGACGATGTGAACCGGCTGTGCAGCGAGCTGGCCGACACCTACCACTGGGCCTTCGTCAACATCAACTTGCGTCCGTACTACGCCGAGGGCAGCAAGACCCTGGGCTACGAGGTTGTGGAGCAACTGGGCTGGCGGGTCCCTGACCATTGCATTGTGCCCGCAGCCTCGGGCTCCCTGTTCACCAAGGTGTGGAAGGGCATCAACGAGTTTGTCTCCCTGGGCCTCGTTCAGGCGACGGGGACCACGCACATGCACGCCACGCAAGCTGAGGGGTGCAGCCCCATCGTTACTGCCTATCAGGCGGGTTGGACGCACGTGCGCCCCGTCCGTCCCAAGACCATTGCCAAGTCGCTGGCCATCGGGAACCCGGCCGATGGCTTCTACGCCTTGAAGACGATCCAGGCCACCTCAGGCTCAGCCGTGTCGGTGCCAGAAGAAGAAGTAGTAGAGGGCATCAAGCTGCTGGCCGAGTATGAGGGTATCTTTGGGGAGACCGCGGGGGGCGTGGTGGTGTCAGCGCTGCGAAGAATGGCGCAGCAGGGCGCCATTGGCAAGGACGAGGTGACAGTGGCCTTCATCACTGGCAATGGCCTCAAGACACAGGAGGCGGTGGAGTCGGTGGTGCAGCCTATCACGGTGGAACCAACGGTGGCCTCGTTCCAGGCAGCCGTCAACGGCCGCTAACGCCGCTCGCCGCAGCCGTCGGACTTGCATCGAATCACGCTATCTTGCGTCAAATATGCTGAAGACCACACAGAAGGGGTGCCATGCCTAGCCGTCGCATCAAGCTCACGTTCCCTGCGCGGCTCATCAAGGACCCCGTTATCTGGCAACTGGGCCAGAAGTTCCCGGTGGTGACCAATATCCGCCGTGCCGACGTCCGAGAGGACTACGGCTGGGTCGTGTTAGAATTGACCGGTGAGGAGCCGGAGATCGAACGGGGCCTGGAGTGGGTGCGCTCTATGGGCGTACGAGTGGACCCCGTGAGCGGGGACGTGGTAGAGGGCTAGGGTAACACCTCAAGCATCAGGTAGAGGAGGGCCTTTCCAATGGCTGTCGCCAACGGCGTGGTAGTGCGTATCCCGGCCCCGCTGCGCAAGGTCACCGGAGGCCAGGACAAGGTAGAGATCAAGGGGAAAACTCTTACAGAAGTCCTGGGATCGCTGGAGCGCCAGTTTCCCGGCATCAAAGAGCGGCTCATGGACGAGACGGGTGAGCTCCGGCACTTCGTGAACATCTACGTCAACGGTGAGGATGTGCGTTTCCTCCAGGGCCTGGGCACAGAGACCAAGCCTGGGGATGAGGTCAGCATTGTGCCCGCCGTGGCCGGCGGCAGCGCCTAGCCGCCCTTTGCGCATCTCCTAGTGCTCAGTCCCATTGATAAGTTTCCGTTTCTTGTCATCCTGAGCGAAGCGAAGGATCTCAGATTCTTCGTCCCGACCAAGTCGGGACGAAGAATGACGTGGTATTTCCGAGACTAACCACTAGCAGAGTCCCCAAGTGCCCCGCGGACTGGTTACTCCTCGGAGCGACGTGCCTCCAGCCAGCGTTGCTTGTTGCCTAGCCGGACCCCTTCGTCCGCCGGCTGGTAGATAGCATGAAAGCGACTGCGGAACTCCTGGAACCTCTCAGCAAGGATGGCCTCGCGCATCTCTTCCATCAACCGATGGAAGAAGCGAAGGTTGTGCAGCGTGGCCAGGCGGTAGGCCAGCAGCTCTCGGGCGCGGAACAGGTGGTGGATGTAGGCGGTGCTGGACCAGCGGCATGCTGCACAGTCGCACCCCTCTTCCAGCGGGCCGGCCACTTCTCGGAAGGCTGCCGCTGTGATGTCCACCCTCCCCTTCCTGGTGTAGACCGCCCCGGTGCGGGCCACGCGGGTGGGCAGGGCGCAGTCGAACATATCGAAGCCGAAGGCAACCCCCTCCACCAGGTCCTCTGGCGAGCCTACACCCATCAAGTAGCGGGCCTTCTCCGCAGGCAGTAGCCCTGCGGTCTCTTCAGCCACGCGGTACAGGGTGGCCTTGGCCTCGCCCACCGAGATGCCGCCGGCGGCGTAGCCATCGAATCCCAAAGCTGCAATCTGCGCCGCAGAGGCACGGCGCTGGTCTGTGTACTGCCCTCCCTGCACAATGCCGAAGAGCGCCTGCTCAGAGGTCCGGTGGGCCTCCTTGCACCGGGCTGCCCACCGGTGGGTGCGCTCCATAGCCTGTTGGACCTGCTCGTAGCTGGCGTCAGCGGCCACGCACTCGTCCAGGCACATGGCTATGTCCGTCCCCAGGGCTTCCTGGTGGCGGATGGCCAGCTCTGGTGTCAGGTGGTGCTCAGACCCGTCAATGTGGGAGCGGAAGAGGACCCCCTCATCGTTCACCTGTCGCAGCCCGCCCAGGGAGAACACCTGGAAGCCGCCGGAGTCGCTCAACACTAACCCGTCCCAGCCCATGAAACGGTGGATGCCTCCCTGTTTGGCAACCAGGTCTACTCCGGGCCGCAGCGCCAGGTGGTAGGCGTTGACCAGGAGGGAGCGCGTGCCGCAGGTCCGCACTTCATCCGGAGCCAGCGCTTTGACGGACGCCTGCGAGGCCACCGGCATGAAGAAAGGGGTCGGCACCTGGCCACGGCGGGTGTGGAGGACGCCGGCGCGGGCCTGCCCGTCCTGGCGCACAAGATGATACTGGAGGGGGCTCTCACGCGAGACCGGGATAGCCATCGTCTATCTGCCTTGGAGTTCTGGCACGCGCAACGTCGCCGGTTGCCTGCGCTGCTTCAATGGTAGGTGCTGTACGGGTAGGAGGCAAGGCGGGCCAGAGGTGGGCCAGGAGGGGGGGCTAGCCCCTTGGCCGTGCGCTGGGATGGTAGAATAAATCGCTCGACTCGATGACGGAGTCTGGCGTGGCATGTCCAGCGTGTAGGAGTGACGGAATGGAGGTCCGGAAGGCGGTCATCCCGGCGGCGGGCTACGGGACACGGCTGTTGCCTGCCTCCAAGAGCATACCCAAGGAGCTGCTGCCGGTAGTGGACCGCCCGGCCATCCAGTACGTGGTGGAGGAGGCGGTTGCCGCCGGAGTCCAGCAGGTCATCATCGTCACCTCCCAAGGCAAGGAGGCGCTAGCGGACTACTTTGACCGTGCCCCGGGGCTGGAGGCGGTGCTGGCCCAACGTGGCGCTGCCGACCTGCTGGCCAGCGTGCAGCGGCTGTACCAGTTGGCCGAGTTTGTGTACATCCGGCAGCACGAGCAACTGGGCCTGGGGCACGCGGTGCTGGCCGCCCGCCATGCCGTGGGCCGCGAGCCTTTCGCGGTGCTGTTGCCGGACGAGCTGGCGATATCGCAGCCTCCGGCGGTGGGGGTGGCGATGGAGGTGGCCCGCCAGCGAGGGGGCAGTGCGGTGGTGGTGGCCGAGGTGCCTGAGGCGCAAGTTAGTGCCTACGGCATCATCGCGCCTGAGGCCCTTGAGGAAGGGATATGGAGGGTCCGCGGCGTCATCGAGAAGCCCAGGCCTGAGCAGGCCCCCTCGCGCTTGTCACTTACCGGTCGCTACGTGTTTGCACCGGAGGTGTTTGACGCCCTGGACGAGGTGCCCCCTGGTCCGAAGGGTGAAATCCAACTCAGCGACGCCATTGACCTGCTCTGCCGCAAGCAGCCAGTCTACGCGGTGTCGTTCGTGGGCAAGCGCTACGATGTAGGCACACCCCTGGGACTGCTGCGCGCCGGGGTGGAGCTAGCCCTCTGCCGCCCTGACACGGCGCCTGCGGTGCGGGCCTGGCTGCGGAAGCTGGTGCAAGAGCTAGCCGATGTTACCCCTTGAGTGCGTGTTGAAGAGGTTGGGCTGATGCTCAGGCCCCTGGTGAAAAGGCTGAGCGGGTCAGCTCTCCCTAACCGCTACAGCCTCTACCTCCACCAGCATCTCCGGGCGGACCAGGGCCTTGACCTCCACCAGCGTGCTCACCGGCCTGATGTCGCGGAACACCTCGCCATGGGCCCGCCCTGCCTCCGCAGCGCGCGAGACATCGGTGACGTAGGCATGGGTCTGGACCACGTCGGCCAGGCTGAACCCCGCCTCGCGGAGCGCCCGCTCCACGGTCCTCCAGGCGGCTATGGCCTGGGCGTACATGTCCCCTGGGGCCTCTACTTCTCCTTTTTCGTTCAACGACGTGGTGCCGGCGACATAACAGGTGTTGCCCACGGCCACAGCGCGGCAATAGCCGTGGAGACGCTCGTAGGACCGGCCGGAGGATATGTTGCGGCGTGGCACTGTACTCTCTCCTACTTCTCTTCGAGCTTCAGCAGGGCCATGAAGGCCTCCTGTGGCACCTCGACGCGGCCGATGCGCTTCAGGCGCTTCTTCCCCTCCGCCTGCTTCTCCAGGAGCTTGCGCTTCCGGGTCACATCGCCGCCGTAGCACTTGGCCAGGACGTTCTTCCGCATGGGCTTGATGCTCTCGCGGGCGATGACCCTGGAGCCGATGGCTGCCTGGAGAGCCACCTCGAAGAGCTGTCGCGGGATGAGCCTCCGCAGCCGGTCCACCATAGCCCGGCCGTACTCGTAGGCCTAGTCGCGGTGTACCACAAAGGACTGTGCATCCACGGGCTGGTTGTTGATGAGGATGTCTAGCTTCACCAGGG
>JACQUK010000104.1 GCA_016210325.1 Chloroflexota bacterium | reverse complement strand
TCACTCCCTCCTGGTCACCATCTACCACATGCTCCGCAGAGGGACTACCTACCAGGACCTCGGTGGCCAGTACTTCGACCACCGCACCCGCGAGGCGGTCGTACGCAACGCCCTCCGCCGGTTCCAACGCTTGGGCTACAGCGTCACCCTTGCTCCGCCCACGCCAGCCCCCGCATTTTCGTAGGAATGACCATTCGTATCGGAGACGGGACACTAGCTTGACGGCATCAGCGCCTGGCCGGGTTGCGGCCGGTCTGCGCCGACACCTTTCTCACTCCCAGGGGGCCATCCCCTCGCGGCGCAGGTGGTCCAGGAACTCAGTGGACTTGAGGTCTTTCTCCAAGAGGTAGCGGATGTAGCCCCTCAGCAGCCCGCGCACCTCGGCCCCCACCTCCGGCCCCAGACGCAGCCGCTGTGCCCTCCCGTATGGCTGCTCCTGGAGGTAGCGTAGCGACTTCAGGGCGTTGAGGGAGACGGGGGCTGGTGGGGGAGACACCCCCTGGGCGCAGCGCGGGCACAGGACGCCGCCGGCCCGGTAGCTGAGCCAGTGCTGCCCCGGCTCGATGGGCCCCTCGCACTCGGCGCAGTGGCGCAACTGGGGCTGGTAGCCGGCCAGGGCCAAAAGGCGCAGCTCGAAGCAGTGAAGGAAGACGGCCTCTGCCCCCTCTTCCATCGTCGCCAGTGCCTCCACCAGCAGACCAAAGAGGGGGGGACTCGCCTGCTCGTCCGGCGTGAAGGCGTCCACCAACTCGGCACAGTAGAGGGCCTGGGCCAGCCGCCCCAGGTCTTCGCGCAGACCAGGGAAGGCATGCACCGCCTCTGCCTGAGAGACGACGTCCAGCGAGCCGCCGCGGGCCAGCAGCAGGCGCGTGTGCACCAGAGGCTCCACATGGCCGCCCAGCTTGCTGGAGGGGCGACGCGCTCCTTTGGCCACGGCTCGCAGCTTGCCCAGCTCTGGCGTGTAGAGCACCAGCAAGCGGTCGGCTTCACCCAAGGGGTACTGCTTGAGGACAACTGCCTCGACCTTGAACAGACGGGGCTTGGTAGAGGGAGGAGTCATAGCTCCTGGCGGCCTTCAAAGGCACGGGTGAGGGTCACCTCGTCGGCGTACTCCAGCTCGCTTCCGGCGGGCAGGCCCCGCGCCAACCGCGTCAGCCTGATGCCCAGTGGCGCGATGAGCTTCTGGAGGTACATGGAGGTGGCCTCACCCTCCAGGCTGGGGTTCAGGGCCAGGACAACCTCCTGCACCCCACTCCCCTGGAGCCGCACCAGCAGCTCCCGTATACGCAGGTCATCAGGGCCTACCCCGTGCATGGGGGAGATGACGCCGTGCAGTACGTGGTACATTCCCCGGTAGACCTGGACCCGCTCCAGGGCCAGCACGTCCAGGGGCTCCTCCACCACGCAGATGCGGGTCTGGTCACGCCGGAGGTCGGTGCAGACCGCGCAGGGGTCCTTGTCGGTGATGTTGTAGCAACGGGAGCAGAAGACCACCCGCTCCTTCACGTCCAGGACCGCCTGGGCCAGGGCGCGGGCCTCCTCAGCCGGCAGGCGGATGACGTGGTAGGTAAGACGCTGGGCGGTCTTAGGCCCTATGCCGGGGAGCTTGTTGAGCTCCTCGATGAGGCGGGCAACCGGCTCAACGGTGGGCAGGGAGTCAAAGTTCCGCGAGGTCATAGGGCAAGCACCTCTGCGTGTTGGTCAACGCTCAGTCAGTAAGGCTACCCTTGGCACCTATGTCCCGGGGAAGCCCCGCGGCCCGACGTCCTACATCCCCGGCAGCTTGAGGCCACCGGTGATGCTCGCCATCTTCTGGTTTGCCAGGTCCTGGGCCTTCTGGAGACCCTCGTTGACTGCGGCCAGCACCACCTCCTCCAGCATCTCCACGTCCTTGGGGTCCACGGCCTGGGGGTCAATCTTCACCGACTGCACCTTCATCTTGCCGGTGACCACCACCTTGACCACCCCCCCGCCGGCCGAGGCCTCCACCGTGGCGCTCTCCAGCTCCTCCTGTATCTTGGCCAGGCGGGCCTGGAGCTGCTGGGCCTGCCGCAGCATCTGTCGGTTCACTCCTGTGCCTCCTTCTGTTCCACGACACGTGCCCCAAGGGCGATGGCAGAGCGCACCAGGTGCCCGCGGGACTTCCGCTGGTCGCCTTCGCCTTCACCCACGGCGAGCCGCAGAGTGTACTGGGCACCGAAGGCCTCGTGGACCGCCTCCAGCAGCTTCTGGCGGCAGAGGGGGTCCTCTAGCTCCTCCTCCAGCCGCTCCATGTTGGAGCGGCTCTTGTACACCACCACCAACTGGTCATTTTCCAGGTAGTGGTCCGAGCAGCTATTGAGGAGCGCTCCCACGTCCAGGCCCTTTTTGCCCCGCACCCCCCGCAGCAGGCGTCGCAGCTTGGCCCACTGGTCATCAGCGGCGCCGGGCGCCCCAACGGCCGGGCCTGCACTTGGCGCCGCCTCCGTCATAGGCGTATCGGCCGCCTTGGCCACGGGAGGCGGCGGCGCTCCCTGCGGCCTGGCAGGTGCTCTGGGCGGCGGAGCACCGCCGCCCGCCGGCCGGCGCTCAGGTGCCGGGGGTGGAGTTGAAGGCGGCCTGGTCTGGGGTGGCGCCTCTCCCGGGTCCGGGACCTGAGGCGCCTGGGCCACCTCTACCAGCGCCAGCTCCAGCGGCAGCCAGGAGTAGCTATCAGTGCGCAGGGGCAGGTTGCCAAAGACCTTAAGTGCTCGGGCCAGCCGCTCCCAGGGGACCGACGCTGCTATGCCCTGAAGCTCCACCACCGTCTCGGCTGGGTAGTCCAAGCCCCCCGAGGCGCCAGCCTTGCACCGCAGCACCCCTTGCAAGTAGGCCAGGACATCCCGCTGGAAGGCCTTCAGGTCGCCGCCACCCCTAGCTACCTCCAGGAGCACCGCCATGCCCTTGGGGGTCTCACCGCCCAGGGCATGGCGCACCAGCTCCCGGGCGCGGGTGTCCTCCCTAACCCCCAGGGCTTCCTGCACCTGGGCCAGGGCGACCCGCTGGCCATAGGAGGTCACCATCTGCTCCAGCAGGTTACAGCCGTCGCGCAGACTGCCCTCGGCGGCACGCGCCAGCAGGTGCATGGCCTCTGGCTCCACCGCATAGCCCTCGGTCCGGGCAATCTCCTCCAGGCGTCCCATGACCTGCGGCTGAGAGAGACGATGGAAATCGAAGCGCTGGCAGCGGGAGATGATGGTGGGAGGCATCTTCTGGGGGTCCGTGGTGCAGAGGATGAAGATGATATAGGGCGGAGGCTCCTCCAGGGTCTTTAGCAGGGCGTTGAAGGCCGCCTCGGTCAGCATGTGGGCCTCGTCCAGCACATAGACCTTGTAGCGGCCTTCCCCCTGGCCGGCCGTGAACACCTTCTCCCGGATGTTGCGGACGTCCTCGATGCCCCGGTTGCTGGCAGCGTCCAACTCCAGAAGGAAAAGAGAGTTGCCGCTCTCGACCGCCCGGCAGAAGGGGCAGGCATTGCATGGCTCGCCACCCTGGGGGGCCTGGCAGTTCACCGCCTTGGCCAGGACCCTGGCGGTGCTGGTCTTTCCTGTCCCCCGCGGCCCAGCGAAGAGATAGGCGTGGGCCAGCCGCCCCTGGGCCACTGCCTGGCGCAGGGTCTGGGTGACGTGCTCCTGCCCCACCACCTGGTCCAGGCGCTGGGGCCGCCATTTGCGGTAGAGGACAGGCATGGGGCTCCGTTCTGCTGTGGTACCCTCTTCGATCTCCGGACTGCTCCTAGCCCCCCGTGGCGGACCCGTCTGCCTGCTTCACCTGGCGCAGGGCCTGCTCCTGCCGCTCCTCCATGCGCCGCCGGTCGGCAGGCTCCACGTGGTCGTAGCCCAGCAGGTGCAAAAGGCCGTGGACCACCAGGGTCGCCAGCTCGTCGGCCACGGGGTGTCCCGCCTCCTGGGCCTGCCGCACCGCCTGGGGATAGGAGATGATGACGTCCCCCAGAGGTGCAGCACCAGCAGGAGCGTCAGGGAAGGGCACCACCTCGGCCCCGATGTGTCGGGGCCCCTCCCCTTCGTACGGGCCAGCGTGATAGGGCGAAAAGGCCAGCACGTCGGTGACCGCGTCCAGGCCACGGTACCGGCGGTTCAGCTCCTGGACCGTGGCATCATCCGCGACGACCACCCCCACCTCCACCTCGCGGCCGCCGGGCTCAGTAGCCAGCGTCGCCTCCACCAGCGCCCGCAGCCAGCGACGTCGCACCCTCCGCCCGAAGGGGCGGAACACCTGGAAGCTGGTCTCCCGAGCGCGCATACCCACCTATCGCGCTGATGGTAGCACAGGGGACAGGGGGGTTCAAGGCAACGAGGTCCCTGGCGGAACGGAGGCAGGCAACTTGTCCCTGAGCGCTAACGGGGCCCGTGGCGGTACGTTGTTACAGTGGAGACGCATGTGCGCTGCCGGGTAGAATCAAGAGTACGGTCAGGAGGCCAGGAGCGGTGTTCAAAAAAGCATTGGCATTGGGTGTCACCCTCGTGCTGCTGTTGGCTGCCTGCACCCAGGCGGACACCCGCGGCCGCGAGGTGGCCCTGGGCCAGGAGACATCCCTTGGCATAGGGCAACGGATCGCGATAGCGGGCGAGCCCCTGCAAATCACCTTCAAGGACGTGCTGGAGGACAGCCGGTGCCCTCAGGACGTCACCTGCGTGTGGGAAGGCCGGGTCAGCGCCGCCGTGCAGGTCACCAACGCCTCTTCCTCGGCCGACCTCACGCTGACCCAGCCCGGCCTCACCGACGGGCCGGCGGCCGCCATGTACCAGCGGTATCAGCTCTCTTTCCGGGTTGAGCCTTACCCTAAAGCTGGCGAGTCCATAAGCAAGGACGCCTACCGCCTGCTGCTGACGGTGCGCAAGGTGGTGTGATAGGAGATCATCTTATCGGTAAGCCTCGCGTCGGTGTCTGACGCGCATCACGCGCACTGCCTGGGCACTGTCATCAACCTCGTAGAGAACGCGCCGGTCGCCGATTCGAAGGCGCCAATCGTTTTCGGAGCCGGAGAGTTTACGACACCCTGGTGGCCTGGGGTTCTCAGCCAGCGCCCTGATGACCGCAACGACCCGCTGGAACTCCTCGGGTGGTAGCCGCCTCAAATCCCGCTGAGCGGCACGCTCTACGTAGACCTCATACACGCGGAGAGGACTCGGCGAGAAACGCATCCAGCCTCTTGAATCTGAGCGGCCTTTTCCTCATCTGCTCGAGCACCTTCAGGTCCTCTACATCCTCAAGCCTCTCCAGGAGCTCCCGATATTCCTCGATTCCCAGAATGACGGCCGAGAGCTCTCCGTCCTTTACCACAACTTGCAAAGGCTTCCTTCTGGCTCTGCTCCTCATACTCTGACCTCCAAGAGTTGCATGGTGCCGTTCTAGCACCTCCATAGCCAGGCGCAGGGGGACTGCGTAAGGAGTGCTGCTGCTAAAAAAGCTGGTGGAGGTGGCGGGATTCAGACTCCCGACCAACCAGCTACGTTTTGTGCAGGGACCTCATCAAGAGTCCTGGCACCGGGATAAGGCGCCTGCGCACCGGGTCGGGCGCCATGCGCACCCCTTCCAGCGTATAAGCTCCCAGAAGGACACCTGCATCCTCGTCACCAAAGACCACGATGGTCAGCGTGCTTCTGCCATCCACCTGCACCACCGCGTAGCCGATGTCTCTCTCGATTACTCGTCCATCGGCCAGCTCAAAGGGCCACTTTTCACTTCTGGGGATATTCAGATGTTCCAGGCAAGATGCAGGGACGACAGTGTAGGACGCCCCCGTATCCACCAGGGCTTCCAGAGACTCGTACCTCTGGCCCTGTGGGTCGCCTACTCGGATTGCTACTTTGGAGATGCCCATAGGCATCGCCTTCCTGGAAGCAGCTCCGGATTATCCGAGGAACGGCTTGATGAAGCTGGTGGAGATGGCGGGATTCGAACCCGCGACCTCCTGCATGCCATGCAGGCGCTCTCCCGACTGAGCCACATCCCCACCGAGGACACGACCAGTATAGTGCCGCTATCCGCGCCCTACAAGGGGGGCCTACCTGGCCCTTGAGGCGACAAGGCCGACCGAGGTGACCGCCAGCAGGGCCACCAGCAGCCCGGCCGAGACCACGCACCACAGGCAGATGGCCCGCAGCACTGCCACCTCGACGTAGGTCAGGTAGGCGGAGTAGAGGGCGCCGGCCAGCGCCAGGGTGAAGGAGGCGACGTAGGCCGTCTGTCTCAGCCGAGCGGTGAACAGCGCCGCGATCCCCAGCACGCCCAGGGCGACGTACAGGAGGGCGCCCAGCAGGGCCACCGGCACGGCGCCTAGCTTGGCGTAGCTGCTGGCGGCCACCACGCCGCAGCCGGCGGACCCGATGCAGAGGGGGGTGCCCCCTGACCAGTGCACCACCGTGAGGTAGGTAGCAACGCCAAGGCCAGCCAGGCTCAGGGCCACCTGGGCCACGGCGGCGCGGTACCCAAGTTTCGTGCTTACCGCTTGCGTAGCTTCCAGGTCATCCCCCCGGCCTCAGCGCCTTGTCAATGAGCGCCTTGAAGCTTTCCCACGGCAGGAGCCCCGCGACAAGCTGCCCGCTGACCAGGAAGCTGGGCGTGCCCGTCACGCCGAGCTGGACTCCCTGCTCCCGCTGGGCGCTCACCAGGGCCCCCGTCTCGAGTCCATCCACGCAGGCGTTGAAGCGCGCCGTATCCAGGCCCAGGTCGGCGGCAAAGCGCTTCAGGTTGCCGGGAGAGAAGGCGCCCCTTTCAACCCCGCGCTGGTTGGCGAACAGCCTATCGTTGTAGTCCCAGAAGCGGTCCTGGCGGCGGGCGCACTCAGCCGCCTGGGAAGCCAGGACCGACTCAGCGCCCAGGACCGGGAAGTGGCGCACCTCGAAACGGACCAGGCCCTTGTTGATGTACTCTTGCCTCAGCTTTGGTTCGCTCTCACGGGCGAACTGGCCACAGAAGTGTCACTGATAGTCCAGGTACTCGATCACGGTGATGGCGTTCGGCAGAGGAGCGACCGTCGGGGTGGGGGTGCCCGTCACCGGGGGAGACGCCGGAGGGCCGCCACGAAGGACGTTGCCTGCCAGGACCAGGGCCACCACTGCAACGGCAGCAAGGGCACCTCCCACGGCGAGCCACCGCCAGGGAAGGGCGGCCCGCTGTGCTGGGCGGGAGCGGCGCCTCCGAGCTGACCCCACGGAGGTCTCCTTTCTACCCTTTCCCCCTGGCTTGAGCTTAGGGTATTTCGAAAGTCCGCTCGTGGTGAGCTTGTCGAACCATGAGCGGACTTCCCGCCGCTCGCCCTTCGACTAGCTCAGGGTGAGCGGCCGAGAGTCTTCATCCAGGAAACTGAAAGACCTAGAGCTTGCGCTACCGACCTTTGAACTGCGGCTCTCGCTTCTCGAGCCACGCCCGAGGCCCCTCCTTGGCATCCTCGGTGGCGTTGACCGCATCCGCAGCCCCGTCGGTGGTCCGAAGGGCCTCCTCCATATTCCGCACCTCGCACAACTGGTAGACCAGACGCTTGCTGGCAGCGATGGCAACGGCAGGGCCACGGGCCAGGGCGCAGCAGTAGTCACGGACACGCCCTTGGAACTCGCCGTGGGGGTAGACAGCCTGCACAAAGCCGATGCGCAGGGCCTCCTGGGCGTCAATGGTGCGGCCGGTCCAGATGAGGTCCAGGGCGTTGCCCACACCCACCAGCCGGGGCAGCAGATAGCACCCACCCTGGGCCGGGATGGTGCCCATGCGGATGTAGGCCATGTTGAACCGCGCCTGGTCCGAGGCCAGGCGCAGGTCGCAGAGGGCCGCCATGTCCATGCCGCCGCCAGCGGCTGCCCCGTTCACCGCAGCGATGAGGGGCTTGGGGAACCTTTCAGCGGCAAGCTCGACCAGGTGGAGGGCACGACCCCGGTAGCCAGTGGTCAGGCGGTCCACCAGGCTCTTGGGGTTGGCGCCAGCGCAGAAGGCCCGCCCCATGCCGGTGATGACGGCTACCCTGGTCGCATCATCGCGCTCCGCGGCGGCCAGCGCGTCGGCCACCTCCTGGTGCATGGGCGGCACCATGGCGTTGAGGTTCTCCGGACGGTTCAGGGTAATGGTGGCTACCCCGTCTTCCACCTGGTACAGGATAGTCTGGTACTCCATGACCCCTCCTGCCCCAGCAGGGCGCGGCTGGTGTGGTCCCTTCAAGCGCCGCTATTATCCTACCATAGCGCAGACGGAAAACGACACTCCGCCGGCTGGACTAGCCACTACCCGGTCACCACGTTGACCAAACGGCCAGCCACGTAGATGACCTGCGCTACTTGCTTGTTGTCCAGGTGGCGGCGCACGTTCGCGCTCTCCAGGGCCACGCGCTTGGCCTCTTCCTCACCGATGCCGGCTGGCACCTGGAGGCGGTCCCTGACCCGGCCGTTGACCTGCACCACCAGCGTAATCTGCTCCTCGGCCGTCAAGGCGTCGTCCCACTTGGGGTAAAGCAGCGTGTGGATGGAGTAGGGACGGCCAGTGCGCTCCCACAACTCTTCCGCCAGATGAGGCGCCAGGGGCGCCATCATGAGCAGGAACTTCTCGATGGCATCGTTCCATGCTTCTGCCGTCACTCTCCCCTGCTCCCAGGCATCCTGGAGCGTGTTGCTGAGCTCCATGAGGGCCGCGATGGCGGTGTTGAACTTGAACTTGTCCAGGTCCTGGTAGACACGGCGCAAGGTCTGGTGGACGCGCCGCCCTAGGGTGCGTGTGGCCTCGGCGTCGGCCGCCCCATCGCGGGGTCCCGACGTAGTCGGGACTGGCGCGCCGCGAAGCATCAGGTCCCACACACGGTTGAGCCAGCGGGCTATGCCGTTGATACCGGTGTCGCTCCACTCGCCCCCCCTGTCCCAGGGGCCCACGAACATCAGGTAGCAACGCACCACGTCGGCGCCCAGGTGCTCCACGTAGGGGTCCGGGGTCACCACGTTGCCGCGGGACTTGCTCATCTTGGCCCCCGCGGCGATGACCACGCCCTGGTTGAACAGCCGCAGGAAGGGCTCGCTGTAGAAGACCAGCCCCATGTCCCGCAGGGCCTTGGTGAAGAAGCGCGCATACAGCAGGTGCATCACAGCGTGCTCGGCGCCGCCGGTGTACTTGTCCACCGGCAGCCTCTTCTGCACCATGCTGGGGTCCCAGGGGCGCGCCTGCTCCCTGGGACTGGTGTAGCGCAGGAAGTACCAGGAGGAGTCGAAGAAGGTGTCCATGGTGTCCGACTCGCGGCGGGCCGGGCGTCCACACTGGGGGCAGGTGGTCTGAAGGAAGCCCTGGTGGTACTTGAGAGGCGACTCGCCGGTGGGCTTGAACTCAGCATCAGGGGGCAAGAGCACCGGCAGGTCCTGGTCTCGGACCGGGACAACGCCGCAGGCATCGCAGTAGACCATGGGGATGGGGGTCCCCCAGTAGCGCTGGCGAGAGATGAGCCAGTCCCGCATGCGGTACACCAGGGCCGACTTGCCCGCCCCCTGCTGCTGAATGTAATCGGCCAGGCGGGCCATCCCCTCCCGGTTGGGCACGCCGTTGAAGGGGCCGGAGTTGACCATGCTCCCATCGCCAACATACGCCTCGGAAAGCTCCCCGCCGCTCCAGCCCGGCGGGGCGATGACCACCCGCACCGGTAGCCCAAACTTGTGGGCGAACTCGAAGTCGCGCTGGTCGTGGGCCGGCACCCCCATCACGGCGCCGGTGGCGTACCAGGCCACGGCGTAGTCAGCCGTGAAGATGGGCACCTTCTCCCCATTGAGGGGGTTCACGCAGTAGCTGCCCAGCCACACGCCGGTCTTCTCCCGCTCCGTGGAGAGGCGCTCGATGTCCGACTTGCGCCTCGCCTCCTCCACGTAGGCCTCCACCTCGCGGCGGCGCTCCGGCGTGGTGAGCTTGGGCACCAGGGGGTGCTCCGGCGCCAGCACCATGAAGGTGACGCCGTAGATGGTGTCCAGACGGGTGGTGAAGACGGGCAGCGTTCTCTCCGCTAGGCCCAGGTGCGAGATGTCAAAATGCACCTCGGCCCCTGCGGAGCGACCGATCCAGTTGCGCTGCATCACCAGGATCTTCTCAGGCCAGTCCACCAGGCCGCTGAAGTCCAGCAGCTCGTCGGCGTAGCGGGTGATGCGCAGGAACCACTGCTCCATCTCCCGCCGGGTCACGGGGGTGTCACACCGCTCGCAGGCCCCGTCCACCACCTGCTCGTTGGCCAGCACCGTCTGGCAGGAGGGGCACCACACCACCGGGGCCCTGGTCCGGTAGGCCAGGCCCGCCCGGTAGAACTGCAAGAAGAGCCACTGGTTCCAGCGGTAGTACTCCGGCTCGCAACAGATGGTCTCACGCTGCCAGTCGTAGATGGGGCCCATAGAGCGGAGCTGTTTGCGCATCCGCGTGATGTTGTCCATGGTCCATTTGTAGGGATGGATGCCGCGTTTGATGGCGGCGTTCTCGGC
>JACQUK010000103.1 GCA_016210325.1 Chloroflexota bacterium | reverse complement strand
GGTGCCGCCGAAGACCTCGCCGCCGGCCACGCCGAAGACGCCGACGATGGTGCCCACGACGACATCGACGATGGCGACGACGAAGACGCCGACGATGGTGACGACGAAGACATCGACGACGGCCACGACGAAGACGCCGACGATGGTGACGACGAAGACATCGACGACGGCCACGACGAAGACGCCGACGACGATGGGGATCATGACGACAGGGTCCGTGACGGAGGCCGCGGGCACCATGGAGGGGAGAGGGACGACCGAGGGCGTGGCAGGAGTCGAGGAGATGGCCGGCACGAGGACTAAGGGCTTGCGACAAGGCGGGGACTGCGTCTCGCGGTCCGGACAACCTGGCGTGTGGGTCGGCTACGCGCATGTGGCTGGTCCTTCCAAGGAAGGACGGCCTCTGGGCGACTATCGAGCCGTCTCCCCTTCTGGCCCATCCAGGCAGAAGGGAAGACGGCCACGCACCGGGGACCGGGTGGCCCTGACAGGGGTCCTGTCCTTCCTCAAGAGAGGCGGCTTCCCCTGCTCCGTTGCATATTCGGGATAACAGGCCGACGTGGGCGCCAGGCCAAGGGCCTTCCCTCGGTCTTGGCCGAAGGTCGGCACCCCTCTTTGTGTCCATCATGGTCGGTGCGTCATGAGCGCCGACCATGATGGACCTTTGGGAGCATGTCGGCTGCTCTCGGTGCAGCCTGGCCACTGTCGCAGTCCGGAAACAACATCCCACGCACCTGACAGAAGGAAGGCACGACGCTATACTGGCCCCACACTTCTGTGGAGGGGGCTGTGCCTGGCGTTCTGGCAGGAGTCCTGGTCGTCGAACTCAGCCAGCAGATGGCCGCCCCCTACATCTGCATGTTGCTAGCCACCATGGGGGCCCGGGTCGTCAAGCTGGAGCCACCACACCTGCCCACTAGAGTCCAGGGCCTGTTCCAGCCACAGCATCGTGCCCTGCTGGACCGCGGCAAAGAGAGCGTTGACGTGGACGTCACCACGGGCCTGGGGGCAGAGGTAGTGCATCGGTTGGCAGCGCGCGCCGACGTGTGGGTGGAGGACCTCTTACCCTCAGCCGCTCGAAAGCTGCAGACTGACTTCTCGTCGCTGGCCGCCATCAATCCCCGTCTGGTGTACTGTGCGGTCCCCCCGTTTGGTGAAGGTGGCCCGCTGGCCGATGTCCCTGCGGACGATGTGGTGGTAGCGGCCCACAGTGGCATCTACGGCGACCAGGGAGGGGACGGCGGCCCTCCGGTCTTCGTGTACTTGCCTCTTCCCAGCTACGGCGCGGCCTTCACGGGGTGCCTGGCCGTAACGGCGGCCTTGCTGGCCAGGGAGGCCACAGGGCAGGGGCAGAAGGTAGAAGTCCCCCTGCTGAATGGGGCTATGGCCGTGCAGACGGGGACGTTCGTTCTGGGGCCGAGGGTGCGGCCCTTGGGAGGGGGCGGGGGTGGGAGCCAAGGGCGCAACCCCGTGTACCGCTTGTACCGGTGCTCGGACGGCACCTGGTTCTTCCTGGCGTGTGGCAACAGCGTCTTCTGGAACAAGCTCTGCATCGCGCTGGGCCGCGAGGAGCTCACGGCCGACCCCCGTTTCCTGGACGCCCCGTGGGGCATCCCTCCCGAACATCACGGAGCACTGACGGAGGTCTTGCAGGAGACCTTCTTGAAGCGACCGCGAGCACACTGGCTTCAACTCCTGGGGCACCACGACATTCCCTGTGCTCCGGTGATGAGCCGAGGGGAGTTCGTGCACCATCCTCAGGTGCTCCATACCAGGATGGTGGTGGATGTTGCCGACCCTCTGCTGGGACCGACGCAGCAGATGGGGATGCCGGTGCTCTGGCATGGTGAAGTGGTGCAGGACCCCGCTCCAGCCCCCCGCCCTGACCAGCACACCAGGGCGGTGCTCCACGAGCTTGGTTTCACGGAAGCGGAGGTGGCAGCACTCGCCGTGGGGCAGCGCTAGAGGGTTTGCCTTTGGCCCAGGCCCACCGTGCTCTATCTGATGGAGACGAATCATGGGACAGCACCCACTCGACGGGGTCTTTGTGGCTGACCTCGCCATGTACATCGCCGGAGCCTACTGCTCCTCGCTGCTGGCGGACTTGGGCGCCGAGGTGGTCAAGGTGGAGCCGCCTCACGGCGACCCCTTCCGCGACCACGGCGGAGCTTTCCAGGGGTGGAACCGGGGCAAGCGCAGCATCGCGGTGGACCTGAACAAGGCTCAGGGTAGGGATGTGGTCTACTCGCTGGTGCGGCGAGCGGACGTTGTGGTGGAGAACTACCGGCCGGGGGTGGCCCACAGGCTCGGCGTGGACCACGAGACGCTCAAGGGCCTCAATCCCCGCCTGGTCTATTGTTCCATCACGGGGTACGGCGGGTCCGGGCCGTACCGAGCGCAGCCTGCGTTTGACCCTTTGCTCCAGGCTCAGAGCGGGGCCATGGAGGCCCAGGGAGGCCCCGATCGCCCACCAGTGTTCCTCAAGGTGGCAATCTCCGACTACGGCGCGGCGCTGTTGGGGGCATGGGGGTGTGCGCTAGGACTCTACCGTCGTGCACGCACTGGCGAGGGGACACGAGTCGAGACCAGCCTGCTGAATGCGGCGATGGCAATTCAAGCTGCGGAGTTCTTGCTGTACCCTGGCCGGCCCGGGCTTGGCCGTCTGGGGGACCTGGGCACAGACCTGGCATGCCGCCTCTACCATACCAGCGATGGTTGGATGGCTTTGTCGTGTGCCACCGACCAGGAGTGGAAGGCTTTCGTCAGTACGTTGGCGGTGGCGGTACCCACGGAGACGTGGTGGTCCCTGGAGGCTGCTCGGCGCGGAGATGGGCCTCTGGGGGCTGCTGTCGAGGCCAGGATTTGCCAGCATACCACGGACGAGTGGACCAGGGCACTTCGAGAAGCTGGTGTCCCCTGTGGCCCAGTGCAGCGGAGCCGTGACCTGGCTTCTGACCCCCAGGCCCTCCACAACGGGCTGGTGGTGCAGCATGACTCCCCGGACCTGGGCCCCATCGTTCAGACTGGACTGACCATGCGCTTTTCCAACACACCAGGCAAAGTATGGGGGCCTGCTCCCGCTCTGGGCCAACACACTGACGACGTGCTGGCTGAGCTCGGCTACTCCGTAGCCCAGGTCAGCGCCTTGCGGCAGGCCAGGGTGGTCGTGTAGACACCCTCTGCTGATAAGTCGCTCAGGCCGGGAACTGGACTCCTGACCCCACACTGAAGGGTTGGGCATCATGCCGCCCCTTTCGGAGGGCGGTGTCCGAGCGAATTTCTGGACAGCCGCTAAGAGCTTGTGCGCAGCGCTTGGAGCACCCGCTCGGGCGTCATGGGGGCAGCCCTCTGGCGTTTGCCGGTGGCGGCGTAGAAGGCGTTGGCCAGGGTAGGCAGGGGTGGCACAATGGGGGCCTCGCCAACACCCCGCGCGCCGTAGGGGCCTTCGGGAGAAGGCACCTCCAGCAGTTGGACCTCAATGAAGGGCAGGTCCAGGGCTGTGGGCATCCGATAGTCCAGGAGCGTGGCGTTGAGCACTGCCCCGGCGCTGCTGTAGCGGTACTCCTCACTAAGTGCCCAGCCGACGCCCTGTGCCGTACCAGCCTGTATCTGGGCCTCCACACGGGTGGGGTTCAGCGCCTTGCCCACGTCCTGGAAGGCCGTGTAGCGCAGCAGTCGGACCTTCCCGGTGTCAGGGTCCACCTCCACGTCAGCGAGGCCCGCGGAGAACGCTGGATGGCCGGCTAGCTGGGACACGCTGGAACGCCCCTCTAGCACTCCATCGGGGGCCACCGCTACGTCTGACCAGCTTACCTTCTTGTTTGGGGCATCCTTGGCGAAGAACTTGCCCTCGGCGTGGTCCACGGCCTCTACCTGGACACCGAGCCTGCGGGCAGCGCGGGACTTGGCCTGGGCAATCACCTCCTGGCAGGCCCGCGAGACCGCTGTCCCCATCGTATAGGCGGTGCGGCTCCCACCACTGACCTCAGTCAGACCCACTGTGTCGGTATCCCCCATCGTGACGGTCACTTGCTCCGGGCGCAGCCCCAGCTCTTCAGCAGCAATCTGCTGGAAGACGCCGCGGGTACCACTGAGGTCCACCGAGCCGACCGTTACGGCGGCGGTGCCATCGGGGCTGATGGACACGTGGGTGGTAGAGAGCATGGCGAAGTTGGGCCAGTAGCCCAGGGCTAGGCCACGCCCGCGGTTACGCTCCCCGATGGGGGTATTGTAGTGTTTACTTTCCATAATCCTCTGGAGGAGCGGTTTCAGGCCAATGCGGTTGAAGGGGGTGCCCTCGGGCCTGGGGTCGCCCTCCTCAGAGGCGTTCTTCAGTCGGAAGGCGACTGGGTCCATGCCGAGGGTCCTGGCTGCTTCGTCTATCACCTGTTCCATAGCGTAGTAGACCTGCGGCGAGAGGGGTGCCCGGTAGGGATGCAGGCCAGGTCTGTTGGTCAGGACCTCATGAACGATGATGCGGAGGTGAGGTATCTTGCCGTATGGGGCTCCCACAAGCAGCAGCACATAGGAGGCGGAGTGCTCTGGGGTGCAACAGCCAACGTCCAGCCAGGCCTCAAAGCTCATGGCAGTGATGGTGCCATCGCGCTTGCACCCAACCCTGACATGGAACCGACCGCCGGCGCCTGGACCTGTGGCCCTCAGTACCTCTTCTCGACTGAGCACCAGCTTCACGGGCTGGCCGGTGCGCTGGGCGAGCACCACTGCCACCGGCTCGATGATGCTGAAGATCTTGCCACCAAAGGCTCCACCTACTTCAGGCACCGTGACCCGGACGCTGCTCCTGGGAAGCCCCAGGATGGCTGCAATCTGTCCCTGGGTGGTAAAGCCCCCCTGGGAACTGGTCCAGACCATCACCCGACCGCCGGGCTCAACGGCGGCCAGGCAGGCCTGGGGCTCCAGGTAGCCCTGATGTGCTCTGCTGATTTCATAGGTCCCCTCGGCCACCACCTCGGCTTCAGCGAAGCCCTTGTCCACACTCCCCCGGTCCGATTCCGCTCGCATGGCCGCATTGCTCGGGTGGCTGCTGATGGCGGCGCCTGTGGCGTCCTTGGTCCGTAGAGATTGGTCAATGATGGGTGCGTTGGCGCTCAACGCCTGGTCAACCGTCAGCACTAGCGGCAACTCTTCGTACTCTACGTCAATCAGGCCCAGCGCCTCGGCAGCAGTGAACGGGTCCTCCGCCGCCACAGCGGCCACCGGCTGGCCGTGGTACAGGGCTTTGTCGCTGGCCATGACCATCTTGAATGTGCCAGCGACACCGGGCGGGATGCTGTCCAGAGGGAAGTCTGCTGCTGTGATTACCGCCTTGACCCCCTTGAGGGCAAGGGCCTTGCTGGAGTCAATCCGTTTGATTCGGGCGTGAGCGTAGGGGCTACGGAGGAGCCTGGCGAACAGCATCCCCGGCAGGCGAATATCTGCGGTGTACTGGGCCGTTCCCCGAACAAACTCCGAGGCGTTGAGCTTGGGGAGTCGCTGGCCTACCACCTTGGTCGCTTGTGTTGCTGTCATGCCTGCCCCCTACCTTTCGCCAACTGCCAGGGTGGCCCGGACGATCTTGTCGTAGCCGGTGCAGCGGCATAGGTTGCCTGCGATGGCGCGGCGCACCTCCGCCTCGGTGGGGTGAGGGTTCCGGGCCAGCAGGGCTGAAGCAATCATCACCATCCCCGAGGTACAGAAGCCGCATTCGAAAGCACCATGCTCGATGAAGGCCTGTTGCAGGGGAGTCAGGCGAGGCCCTTGGGCCAGGCCCTCTACTGTCACGACTTCTGCTCCATCGGCCTCCATAGCCAGGACCAGGCAGGAGACAACCGGTCCGCCGTTCAGATGCACAGTGCAGGCCCCGCAGTTGCCGTTGCTGCACCCCTCCTTTGTGCCGGTCAGTAACAGGCCATCCCGCAGCACCTCCATGAGGGTCTGGCGAGGGTCTACCAGGACCTCCCGAACGGCGCCGTTGACCACCGGCCGTATGACCCTTTTCATGCGTCCCCCTTCTGCCAGTTGGAGCCTACTGCTTCAGTCTTGGGCGTCGGAAAGCTCGGTGCGCCTGACAATAGGTCCGCGCCAGCGCTCATCTGACACAGGTTGTCCGCCATAGCACAGGCGCCATCCCAACTCTTGTGGTCGGTCGGCGCCAAGCGCTGTTGTAACCGCAACTCAACATAACGACCACTTTGGCCGAGGCGCATCAGCCGGTGGGGTAGCCGCCCAGAGACCGAAAAAGCCCCAGAGCACCGGCCGGCCCCGGAGTCTGTGGCACTAAAGATGCCAGGAAAGACCTGACAATGGGAGGCCATCGGCACTGGCCGCATTATCGCGGCGCGCCAGCCTGAGGTCAAGCTGTTGTGGAGGTTGCCAGCGCTGGCAGACTCGACCTAGAGTCTAACTACGTCTTGGCTCTGCTGACATCCTCCGCTCACCCTGAGCTCCGACTCCGTCGAGAGTCCCGACGTGTCGGGACTTGTCGAAGGGAGAGCACATCCAACTGGCTTCCGCTCATGGTGAACTCGGCGGACCATGAGCGGAAGCCAGAGCAGAGTGTCAACAAAACCCTACGTCTCCTTCGGTTTCTCTGGTTTCGAGGGTGTCCCAGACTTGTGCTGGCGGGGTCCTTGGAGGTCGGCCTCGTGGTGCCCGCGGCCGTGCTGGTTGCTCGCGGATGCTCCCTGAGCCCCTGTGTCCTCGTCTTGTTCGGTTTCCCCCGTGGCTTGGCTGGGCAGCCCTGAAGGGACCGATTGCTCGTCGTTGGTGTCGCCCCGACCAACTCCGGGTCGCACGTCGTCATCCCGTTGGCCAAGCGCGCCTTCGTCCGTTTCCCCCGTGGCTTGGCTGGGCAGCCCTGAAGGGACCGATTGCTCGTCGTTGGTGTCGCCCCGACCAACTCCGGGTCGCACGTCGTCATCCCGTTGGCCAAGCGCGCCTTCTTCC
>JACQUK010000101.1 GCA_016210325.1 Chloroflexota bacterium | reverse complement strand
TACTTGCGCCGTTCGTCCACGCTCATCGTGTCTTCTCGCAGCATGGTCCCCTCGGTAACATTCCTGGCTGAGGGAACCCTACCCCTTCCGGTAACATTTTAGGTGAGTGAATACGCGGTATTGTCTTGTGACGAAAGCGGTGGGTATAATGGCCCGACGGGTGTCCTTCCACAGTGGCCCTCGGTCCGCCATCGCAGGGCCGGGGGGTCACCATGGCAGAAAGGAGAAGAAGCATGGCGTCAACGCCTCTATGCTATTTTGGCGGGAAGTTCATCCCAGTCGACCAGGCCAAGGTAGGGGTGATGACCCATGCGCTCCATTACGGCACTTCTATTTTTGAAGGCATCCGGGGGAACTGGAATTCCGAGGCTGGGACCCTCTTCATCTTCCGCCCCAGGGAGCACTACGTGCGATTCCTGGAGGGGTGCAGTATCCTGCGGATGCGCCTCCCTGTGTCTGCCGATGACCTGGTCCGCTTGACCGTAGAGTTGGTCGAGCGGTCAGGCCTCCGCGAAGACCTCTACATCCGTCCCCTGGCTTTCAAGAGCGCCCAGCGGGTAGCCAACCTGAAGCTCCACGAGCTGGAGGACGACTTCTGCATCATCGCCGTTCCCTTCGGCCGCTACATCGAGGCTGGAGTGGCCCGCTGCACCACCGCCGCCTGGCGGCGCATGGACGAGACCATGATTCCCCCCAGGGTCAAGATTGGTGGTCTCTATGTCAACAGCATCCTGGCAAAGACCGATGCGGTGCTGGCCGGCTTTGACGAGGCCATCTTGCTGAACCAGGACGGCCATGTGGCCGAAGGGTCTGGCGAGAACCTCTTCATGGTCAAGAACCGGAGGGTCGTCACTCCGCCGCTCTACAGCAACATTCTGGGCGGCATCACCAGAGACTCCGTGATGGACCTGGCACGCAACGAGCTGGGGGTCCAGGTAGAGGAGCGTCCCATTGGCCGCGCTGAGCTCTACCTGGCCGATGAGGTCTTCCTCACCGGGACGGCGGCCCACCTGACCGCCGTCGGAGAGATTGACCACCGCCCCATTGGAACTGGGCAGGTGGGGCCCATCGCTGGGGAGCTACAGCGCCTGTACTTCGACATCATCCGAGGCAAGAACCCCAAGTACCTCCATTGGTGTGTGGCGGCCACGCCCACCCAAGCGGTGCGTGCGTAGCGCTCCCAGGGGAGCCGAATGGCGGGGCTTGCGTGGCCTAGCGGCTGCGCGCCTTGAGAGAGGTAAGACGTGTTCCTGTGGCCTTGGTTCGGCGTGGCCTTTGGCGCGTATGTGCTGGGGTCTGTCCCCTCAGCCTACCTGGCGGGACGGCTGGCCAGAGGGGTGGATGTGCGTGCCCTTGGTGACCGTAACGCCGGAGCCGCCAACGTCTGGCGGGAGGTGAACCGCCCTGCGGCGGTGATGGTGGCCCTCTTCGATATTGGCAAGGGGGCCGCCGCGGTGCTGCTGGGCCGTGCGCTGGTGGGTGGGGCCGGGGGTGACATGGTGGCGGGGATAGCGGCTGTGGCCGGGCATATCTCACCGGTGTTCCTGGGCTTCCGTGGTGGCCGGGGCGCTGCCACCGCTCTGGGTGTCCTGGCGATGATGTTCCCCCAGGCAGTATTCCCCTTGGTGGTGCTGGCGCTGGTCCCCTGGTTCCTTACGCGCAATCTCACGGTCTGTCTGGCCACCGTCTACGTCCCGCTGCCCTTGCTGGCCTGGTGGATGGGGACTCCCCCTTACCTCATAGGGTACATCGGGGCCCTCCTCCTGCTAGTCGCCGCAGCCCATACTCTCACATCTAGCCGGGCTGAACGGCCGGTCCGGCAGGCCCACATCTCAGGTCATCCGAGGGTGTAGGAGATGTCTGGGCAGGAGCTGGCAAGGGACTACCTACTGCTCGTGTTCCTGACCAGTTGTGGTGTTCTCCAGGTGGCGGCTGCCCATAGCCGCCTGCGAGGACTCTTCTTGCTTCGCAGTGCTTGGAGCTCCGGTGTCCTGGGGGCGAGCCTGATTGTGGTGGCCTTCGTGTGGTTTTTCGTCCCGGACCCGCGGGCGGTCTCCGATACTGCCGGCGGACTGAACGGGAACCGGCAAGCGGCGTACTTCAGCATCGGCGCATCGGCGGCCCTGCTTGTCACGTTGCTCCTCTCCTCTCTGGTGAACTGGACCCTTGGTCCGCCGGAACCCTCAGCGCGAGGGCTGGACGCGCTGCGGACCACCACGTTCCTGCGAGCGTTGCCTGTGGGCCTGCGCGACCTTTGGCGGAGAGTCCAGCAGTGGACGCAGCATTCGTTCTTTGGCTCAACGGCTGGGTAGGGCGGTCCCCCTGGCTAGACACCATCGCCAAGATTGTGGCGGGGGACTACCTGGTGCCGGTGGCCCTTTCCCTGATGCTCCTGGGCATGTGGTTTGGCGTACGGGACCCGCGGCGACGGGAGGGGCAGCAGAAAGCCGTGGGCGCGGCCATGGCGGGCATGGGGTTCGCTAACCTGGCCAACCTGCTGCTAAACCGGGTTTACTTCCGGCCCCGGCCCTTTGTGCACCTCGATCTCCACCTTCTCTTCTACCGGCCCACGGACTCCTCCTTTCCTGCTAACCCGGCGGTGGTGGGATTTGCCCTGGCCTGGGGCATATGGCTGGGGGACCGTCGTCTGGGGACCCTTGCCTTCCTGCTTGCTTTGGCATGGAGCATCGCGCGCATATACGCCGGCGTCATCTACCCCACCGACATGTTGGGCGGCGCGGCCATCGGAATAGCCGTCACCTCCCTGGTGGCCCTGGCCTTCCGCCTCCTTGAGCCGCTGCCCACGGTGGTGCTGCGGGCCGCCCAGCGCTTGTTTCTGGCGTAGCGGCCTGTCTCAGAGATTCGCGTACAAATTGTCGTTGTCTTGAAAATGGCGATCAGGGTGCCTATTTTCAAGACAACGACACCAAGACATTGGCTGCGAATTTCAGGGACACCACACTAGCGGTCTGTCCTAAATGCGCCGTCGAAAACAAGAACACTGACAGTGTAAGATGGAGCCTTTCATCAATACTGGGGGCTACAGAGGCGGCCTCAGCAGAATCCTGGGTGAGAGCCGCCGGCTACGCTTGACACGGCGGTCGGCGCCATGTTATAAAGGAAGTGCCCCAAGTGGCTCAGTACGGTACACCTGGCGGACCAAAGCATACCGAACGCTGAGTAGGCGAAAGGTGCAGGCTGGAACCCGAAAGGCGCATAGGGTAGCGTAGGCTGCCAGGGTAAACAGAAGGGTTGCTTGGGGCTTGGTTTGCGTCCTCATGTCACCTCCTGCTGCATCTCTTCCTCAGTTCCCGGCGGACGTGCTCATTCCCGCAGAACGCGGTATACTTCGCGTCGTCAGAGCGCCCGGGCCCTTTGAGGTCCGGGTCCTTTGGGCCTGCCAGCCACTGCCTGGAGGGGGAAGATGTCCGACCTGCTGCTCCTCACTGAAGCCCAGGCGGCCTCTCTGGTCACCATGCAGGACGCGCTGGAGGCTGTGGAGGCTTCCCTGCGCCACCAGGCGGGCGCCCAGGCCACCAACCTGCCCCGGTCCAGGGTAGTGGCCTCGCCTACCGCATCGCTTAGCCTGATGGCCGGTGCCGACGACGCCGACGGGGTGATGGGCGTCAAGGCCATCGTGGTCATCCGGGGCAAGTTGGCCTTCCATACCATCCTCTTCAGCACCGCGAGCCCCTTGCTGGCGGTTATCGAGTCGGACATCCTGGGCCAGCTCCGCACCGGGGCAGCCACGGGCGTGGCGGCCCGCTACATGGCGCGGCCCGACACTGCCTCGGCCGCGGTCCTGGGGTCTGGCCCTCACGCTCGGACCCAGCTTGAAGCCCTGTGTGCCGTGCGGCCGGTGCGACGGGCCTGGGCCTACAGCCCCACGGCTGCGCACCGCGAGGCCTACGCCCGCGAGATGACTGCCCGCTTGAGTATCCCGGTACTGCCCGTCAGCTCGGCAGAGGAGGCGGTGCAGCAGGGAGACGCAGTCCTCTGCGCCACCAACGTCGTTCAACCGGTGGTCCGGCGGGCATGGCTGCGGCCTGGTGCCTTCGTCGCGTCTATCGGCGCCCACTACCCCTGGCGGCAGGAGGTGGACGAGACAACGGTGGCGGAGGCCCGGGTGGTGGTGACAGACGACCTGGACCAGGCGAAACGCGACTGCGGCAACATCCTGTGGGCCGTGGAACGCGGCGTGTTCCGCTGGGAGAAGGTGCGGACGCTGGCGGACGTGGTGGCTGGCAACGTCCCCGGGCGAACGGAGGCCAACGACATCACGCTGTTCAACTCCCTGGGCGTCACCACCTGGGACCTGGCGGTGGCCAAGCTGGCCTACCAGCGGGCATTGGAGCGCGGCGTGGGGCAGCGGGTCGCCCTGACGTGACCTTGCGGGCTCCGGAAGGCCATGAGCTATCCTAAGGGGGTCTTGCACCCTTGCCTGAAAGTCTTCAACAACTCAACTGGGAAGGCAGCAGGGTTGAGGGGTATGCCGCACCGTTCACGGTGCGGTGGAGAGCCTCCCGATACCACACCCTGAAGGGCGTGGCATACCCCACCCTTTGCTAGAGCAGCCATTGCCTTATCAAGTTGTTGAACTTCACAAGGCGGGGGCATGAATGCCGCCCCTGCATGGGGTGGTGAGCCAGGGGTTCTTGGGATAGGCTCGAACGTGATTCTTGCAGTTGGAGGGTAGGATGGAGTCCTCGGGGCGCCTTAACCGCGTTATCTCTCTCTGGGAGGCGGGCCAGGTTGCCTTTGGCTCCTTTGTCCCTGCCGGCTCGATTGATGCGGCGGTGGCCGCCGGGGAGTCCCCTTTCGACTTCTGTATCCTGGAGATGGAGCACTCGAACTTCGATTTCCCCGGGCTGCGCCTCTCGCTCCAGTTCATGCTGAACCGCCGGCACATCCTGGAGGGAGGCTCTCTGGCGCCCTCGGTGGTGCCCCTGACCCGCATCCCCGCTAACGCGCGTGAAGGGAACCAGTGGCTTATCAAGCAGTCCCTGGACTACGGGGTATATGGCATCGTGTCCCCGCACCTGAACAGGCCCGAGGAGGCGGTGGCCCTGCTGCGGGCCTGCCGCTATCCCCAGCGCCGGGGCGCACCAGACGTGGCCCCGGAAGGGCTTCGAGGCACTGCTCCAGCCAACGCCCTCCGCTACTGGGGCTTGTCCTACCCAGAGTACTTCGAGAAGGCAGACGTGTGGCCCCTGGACCCCGGGGGCGAGCTGGTGCTGATGCCTCTCATCGAGGAGGCGGAGGGGGTGCGCAACATCGGGGACATCCTGCGCCAGGCCAAGGGGCTTAGCGCCATCTTCATTGGTGAGGTGGACCTCTCGGTCTCCCTGGGCCGGCCCATGGAGCTGGGACACCCGGACGTGGTAGAGGCCATGGGCCGGGTCTTGACGGCTTGCAAGGCTGCGGGGGTGCCATGCGGGTGCCTGGCCGCGGCTGACAACGTTGAGGAGCGTATCGAGCAGGGCTACCGCTTCATCGTCGTCCGGGGCGACCGCGCCCAGGAGACGCTGGAACGGGCACGGCGAGCGGCGGCGCGAGCAAAATAGCGAGCACGCCGGTACGGAGGTGAGGCATGGAAGAGGTCCGTATTCTGACCGCCAAGACCCACCTGGGCCTGGCAAGCGCAGAGGCAAACCGGAAGTCCTTCCTGACTGGCCTGGAGCGTAGCCCTCACTTTGTGGGCATCCAGGCCGCCACGGGGGACTACGGCCCCCACTACCTGGGCGCGGGCACGTCCAAACCGTCCCGCGCTGCCATCAAGACTGACCTGGCAATGTTCCTGGCCCCCTGCCTGGAGCGGCGCATTCCGTTCACCCTGGGCGGCTGCCCCACGTCTGGCACCAGGTCCTGCGTGGACTGGACGCTGGAGATGGTGCGGGAGATTGCGGCGGAGCAGCGGCTCCGGTTCAAGCTCGCCGTCGTCTATGCTGACATCCCCAAGGCGCACCTGCTGGACCGCCTGGCCCGAGGGGAGAAGATCAAACACCTGGAGCTGCCTGGCCGTGACCTGACGCCGGAAGACGTCCAGGCCAGCACCAACATCGTGGCCTTCATGGGGTGGGAGCCTTTCGTGCGGGCCCTGGACACCGGCGCGGATGTGATCATCACCGGTCGGTGCTGCGACGACGCCATCTTCACCGCGCCGGCCGTCCGCGCCGGCCTCGACCCGGGCGTCGCCTGGCACACGGGCAAGATCATCGAGTGTGGCGGCATGGCGGCTAAGCCCGTCAGGACCGACGTGGCGATGCTGGCGACGGTCCAGCGGGATGGGTTCCTGGTGGAGCCTATGGCAGAGGATGTCCGCTGCACGGTGGAGTCGGTGACCGCCCACAACCTGTACGAGCGTGGCTCGGCCTTCCAGCAGAAGGGCCCTGCCGGCACGCTGGATATGTCCCGCGCCCGCTACGAGCAGTACAATCCCCGCACCGTGAAGGTCTCTGGTGCCAGGTTCGTGCCTGGCCCCTACCAGGTCCTCATCGAGGGCGCGGGCCTGGCCGGGTACCGTAGCCTCTCGGTGGCCGCCGTGCGCGACCCCGAGATCATCCGCCGGCTGCCGGACTTCCAGCAGCTTGTTGAGCGGCGCGTGCGGCAGGAGCTGAACGGGCGGAATGACTACCACGTGGTGTTCCACAACTACGGCCTGGACGGAGCCATGGGCGCCTATGAGCCAAACCGAGGGAACTCTACCCCGTCCTACGAGGTGGGGGTGGTCACGGAGGTGGTGGCCGCCACCCAAACGCTGGCCAACGACGTGGGCCAGCGTCTCTATGGCCAGGGCCACATGGTGATGTACGAGGGGCGCGTCACCGGGGAGGGGAACTACGCATCGCCCTTCTCGCCGGTGGTCCTGGAGACGGGGCCGGTCTATCGCTACACTATTGACCACCTGCTGCCCCTGGCAGACCCCTGCGGGCTCTTCCCCATGAAGGTGTTCCAGGTATCTGGAAGCGCATGGAGCGAGGTGGCACATGGCTAAGCTGGCTGATCTAGCCTACATGCTCCGCAGCCGCAAGGTGGGACACCACTCCTTCGAGGTGGACGTTATCTTCAGGGATGCGGCCGCGTACCAGAGGGTGGTGGACGCCGACATCCTGAGCAGGGAGTCCATCGCCCGCCTCTACAACACCGACGAGTCCAGTGTGCTGGCGGTGGAGGCCTTCGACGCCGGCAAGACGGTGCACTTCGTGGTGCTGCGCCCCGGCGGCCACGCCTCTGGCGACGTGGGCGAGACCGACGTCAGCGGCGGCCTCCAGTACTTCCCGCTGCTGGCCGTGGAGGTGTGAGGGGGAGTAAACGGCAGGTCAGGAGGCAGGACCCTCGTCCCAAGCCTTCATGGCTCTTGCCCACTGGCCGGCCCTTGGCGAATCTGGACGCGCTGCGCCCACCGTCCACCCAGCAGGGCTCCCAGGGTAGCCAGGCTGACTCCGTACCCGATGCTCGCCGACAGGAAGGCCGGCAGCGACCACCAGGGTCCCGAGGGCCTGACCGTGCCCGCGTTGAAGGCCAGTAGCCCCCAGACGGGAAAGACCACCAGAATACCCAGTACCAGCCCCAAAGCTACCACCTGGCGTCCCCCGGCCCTGGCGCGATAGCCGCCCACGAAGCCGCCGATGAGCGGGGCCAGGGGCCCGGTCACGAAGTTCACGAAGGGCACAAGGAGGCACACAAGCATTACCCCCGTGCCCAAAAGGAGCCCTCTAGCCATGCCACCTCCAGAAGAAGCGCTCCATGGCGCCCCTGCCGCATGTCAAGTTAGCTTTGCTGACCCGCGAAGACCCCCTCTCTGACTCTCCCCCTGGCGGGGGCGAGGAGAGTCCCTTCCCCCGCTTGCGGGGGAAGGTCAGGATGGGGGCTAAACCTTCCACTGCGTGCAACGGGACAGGCTGCTACCCCCGGTACCTTGTAATCACCTCCCTGCCGAACTGCCTGGTCTTGGCCACAATCTCGTCCGGCGGGTAGAACCACACGATGCCGTAGAACTCGCACCCGGCCTTGCGGTAGTCCTCAACGAAGGTGTGGTACTCGCTGATCTCCTTCAGTGCGCGCATGTGCTGGAAGGCCCCCCTGAGTGGCGTCTCGATGCCCAGGGCCTGACGTAGCTCCTGGCGGTGCTGCAACCCCTGGCGGTACTCCTCCGGCGTCACCAGCGTGGGTATCCACGCCTCGCCGAGCCTGGCCGCCATGCGGGCCATCCGCTCCCCACGTCCCCCGACCCACAGCGGCGGGTGTGGCTTCTGGACGGGCTTGGGGGCCAGCACCGCCCCCTTGGCCGAGTAATACTTGCCCTGGAAGTCCACCGACTCCTCCGTCCACAGGCGTCGGATGAGGTCCATCCCCTCCTGAGTCTTGCTGACCCGCACCGGCGCCTCGTCCCACTGGCTGTAGCCCTCGAACTCCTGCTGGTTCCAGCCGGCGCCCACGCCCAGGATGACCCGTCCCCTGGAGAGGATGTCCACCGTAGTCACCTGCTTGGCCAGGATGGCCGGTGGCCTGAAGGGGATGGGTGTCACGCAGGAGCCCAGGCGGATACTCGACGTTTTGCCCGCCATGTAGGCCAGCAGGGTCCAGGCATCCAGCGTCTCGGGCGTCTGGGGCAGGATGTAGTGGTCCCAGGACAGGACGGCATAGAAGCCGGCCTCCTCGGCGGCCTGGGCCACCGAGGCCGCGATGTCCGGGTCGCAGAAGGGGCGCCGGTTGGGGTAGATCAGCACAAAGTCCAAGGGAGACACCTCCGTGCCAGAGATTCGGCGGGGCCAAGGGTTGCAGCAGCCATGGCGCGGCCCAGCGCACTACTCGCTGGACCCGGCAGGATTCGCGGGGCACTGCTCTTCGGTCATGGTGCCCCAAAGGGGCCTCGGACGCAATAGCCGTGGGAACAGGATACCCTCGTGGGGACAGCGTATCGACATACCGATGCATATATGTTAGTATGTGCCAGGAGGTGGCAGTCTATGGGAACAACACTGAAACGCACCACGATTTTCCTGACTGAAGAGCAGCATGAGAGGCTTCGCCGCTTGGCCTTTGAGCGGCGGACTTCCATGGCTAAACTTCTTCGGGATGCCGCTGTGGAGATACTGGAAGACGAGGAAGATATTCGGGAAGGGTTGAAAGCCTTGGAGGGCGAGCAAAGGTACCCTGGAGTGGGAGACCTTCAAGAGGGAGCATCTTGGCCTTTAGGGTAGAGATTCGCCCTGCTGCCCAGAAGCAGATGCTCCCTCTGCCCAAAGAGGCACAGATGGAGATCGCCCGGTCTATTGACCGTCTGGGAGACACGCCCAGACCACCAAGAGCCAAGAAACTGGCTGAGAGCGGTCTGTGGCGTGTTCGGATGGGGCAGTACGGGATAGTATTCGCCATAGACGACGAAGCCCAACTGGTCACGATAGTAAGAGTAGCCCGGCGCAAAGAGGATACCTATAGAGGGCTGTAAGATGGTCGCTCCTCGGCGGCGGCTACCGAGGCCGCAATATCCGGGTCGCAGAAGGGGCGCCGATTGGGGTAGATGGGCACGAACTCCAAAGCTGCGAGCATGGGCTAAGGATTCTTGAGGCATTCATCATGATTGT
>JACQUK010000100.1 GCA_016210325.1 Chloroflexota bacterium | reverse complement strand
GACGCCTACGGTGGGGCCGGGGCCGGCTCCGCCTGAGACCACCGCCTTGACCCCGGTCAGGGCGATGCCGGTCCTGGGGGCCAGCCCCAGCTCGCGCATCTTCTCGGCCACCAGCTTGCCCGTCTTGACCTCGCGGAAGCCTGGCTCGGGGTGCTCCAGGATAGTCTGGGCAATGCCGATAAGCTCCTGCCCATGGTGGTCAATGACTTCTGCGGCACGCTGCTTCAGCTCCTGGCGGGACGGCATGGCTCCTCCTGGCTCTTCTAGTGTCCCGTCTCCGAAATACGTTTACGAATTGTCATTGCGAGGAGTCCTTCGGGGGAAGGACAACGAAGCAATCTGGCGCCGGAGTCCACCCCTCCTCCAGATTGCCACGGCCCTCCTTCGGCGGGCCTCGCAATGACATTGTCGGCGAGCTTCGGGGACACCACACTAGAGAAAGATGGCAAGCGGGGCAATTGTAGCGCCGCGTAGAATAGGGGGCAAGGCGAGGTCTGGCATGCTCCATGACCTTTTCATTCTCACCCCCACTCTGACTCTCCCCGGTAGCGCGGGGGAGAGGAGATGTGCCTTCCCCCTCGAAGGGGGAAGGCAAGGATGGGGGGGTGAAGACGAATCAGCACTCCACGGTAGTAGGTATTGCTAGGCGCTCTCAGGTGGCTGGGGCGAGGTCAGCCGCCGCCCACGGGGCGCACGATCTCCAGCACGTCCCCATCCCGGAGCACGGTGCTGGCGTAGGTGTTCCGGGGGATGACCTCGCCGTTGTGGCCGACTGCCACAAGCTCCGTGTTCACTCCCAGGAAGCGCAGCAACTCCAGCACCGTCATGGGGCCTTCCAGCTCCCGGGGCTGTCCGTTGACCGTGAGCTTGATCATGCCTCTAGTTTACTGCGCCGTATCTGGGATTGCACTGGGAAAAGGACGGATGGCATGCGTACTGTTACCTGCGGTGGGAAGACTCAAGTCGCTCGCTTGCACCCGGGTCGGCGGCCAACAGAGGGTGGAACTCAGTGGCTGCTGGCTGGGCGTTCTTCTAATGGCCGGCCAAGCAAACCCCTGTAGATCTTCAAGAATTCCCTTTCGAACTGGCCAGGGTCTCGAAAGTCGGCGTAGAAATAGTCTTGAAGGGCATGGGGCACGTCGGAGTGGTCACCACGGAGCAAGGCATATCCAACCTTACTCCCTTCGTTAACTTTCTTGCTGATAAGGCCGCTGTATTCATAGTCTCTCCAACCATCGCCAAGGAATTCAGGCGTGAACACAACGATACCGGCGTTGCACTTCTCGAGACCAGCATCTAGCACCTTTCTCAGTGACTGTCCCCAACCAATTTGCCATGGTAAGAAGAAAGCATGGAATACCCCTGTCCTCTCAAGGCGCGTGGCGAGTCGCCTCGCGAATTCCTCATCCCCGGCATGGTAGCATACAAAGACCCACCGTAAGGACGGCGGAATTTGCTGTGTTGCAGGCGCTCCGTCGAATTGCTTCAATATCAAATCCAATGCGAAATCATGCACCGGCGCATCCAACGCAGTTACGAGCTCGCAGATGTCAGGAGGCAGGTCTGTCAGACGTTGGGCCAGGGCCGGTAGCTTTGTCGTCACCGATCGCGAGTATCTCACGTGTCCGTCCGCCCTGAGCTGCCGCGTGGCAGAGTAGTAGACAATGCAGCCTACTTCTACTACACCTTGGACCTCAGTTCCTTCGGGTAGGCTAATACTAGGTGACTGGTTTGCTTCGCCTAGCTCAGCTTGGCTCCATTTCGCGAGTGCAAACAGTGATTCCTTCGACCCGTCCGGAAGTTGGCCAATCATGATATTTGATGACACACTCGGTCCCCAGTTGGACCCATTCGCCTCATGTAAGCCTACCACTATGTGTAGAGAATCTGGGGTGTTCAGGTACCACTGCCATGTCCACTGAAGGACAAGTTTCGTGCTCATCTGGACTCTCGCCCTATTCCATCTATGCTACGGGTATATTGCAAGCTGCTCCAGCCCCGCCGTCTCCGGCAGGCCAAACATCACATTCATGTTCTGGACTGCCTGGCCCGCCGCTCCCTTCACCAGGTTGTCCAGGCAGCTTATCACCAGCAGCCGGCCCGTCCGCAGGTCCACCGTGGGAAACACCACGCAGTCGTTGTTGCCCAGGGTGTGCTTGGTCATGGGTGGAGCCGATACCACCCTGGCGAACGGCTCGGCCTTGTAAAAGTCGCGGTACAGGGCCTGAAGCTCCTCCACACCCTTCTTGCCGGGCGGCAGCGCGCCGTCTTTGAGGGGCGCGTAGCAGGAGCTAAGGATGCCCCGTGTCATGGGTATCAGGTGGGTGAGGAAGGTCACCTTGGGCTGGCTGCCCTGGTCCAGTGCCCGCCATTCCTGAGTGATTTCAGGCAGGTGGCGATGCCCACCGACGGAGTAGGCCATGACGTTCTCGTTGACCTCGGAGAAGTGGGCGCTCATGCTCAACGCGCGGCCGGCGCCCGAGACACCCGACTTGCTATCAATGATGGCCTCGGGGTAGATGAGACCGTGCTTGACCGCCGGCGCCAGGGCTAGGACGGCGCTGGTGGGGTAGCAGCCGGGGTTGGCTACCAGGCGCGCCCTGGCGATTTCTGGCTTGTGCAGCTCCGTGAGGCCGTAGACCGCCTCCTCCAGGTACTGCGGGCAGGGGTGCTGGACGCTGTACCACTGCTCGTACTCGGCCAGGTCCTTCAGGCGGAAGTCGGCGCTGATGTCCACCACCTTCACGCCCTGCTTCAGGAAGGGTGCGCAGGCCTCGGCGCTGGACTTGTGGGGCAGGGCCGAGAACACTACGTCAACGCTGGCGCCCACCTCCTTCTCGATAGTCAGGTCCAGCGGCGCCAGGTGGGGGAAGACCTCGCCCAGGCGCTTGCCTGCCTCGCTGCGGCCCGTGACGCTGACGATGCGGGCATCCGGGTGACGGTAGAGGATGCGGGCCAACTCGCTGCCGGCGTAGCCGGTGACGTTAACAATGCCTACGTTCATGGAATCCCTCCTGCGAATGCAACAAGTATAGGACACGAGTGCTGTGGAAGCACAGATGGAGGTTGCCCCCCAAGAATAGCGATTCAAGCTGTAGGTCGGGTTTCCCAACCCGACCGTCCGCCGCGGGCAGGTTCGGAAACCTGCCCTACGGGGGTCAATCGCTATTCTTGGGTTGCCCCCGAGTCCGGGGGCTAGGTTCGCAACCGGGGGTTTTCCGAAAGAAGGCGGGCCAACTCCAGCAGCGCGTGCACCACGGCCCGCCGCTTGACGAGCTGCCGTGTTGGTGGGTAGCGGCCGCTGACCGCCCTGGTGCCGTCGGGCCACGCCAGCCCGATATGCACGGTACCCACCGGCTTTCCTTCCAACTCTGCGGGGCCTGCTACGCCGGTCACCGCCAGGCCGTAGTCGGCCCCGAACTCCTTGCGGACTGCCTGGGCCATAGCCTGGGCCACCTCCGGACTGACCGCGCCGTGGGCGGCGATGAGGTCGGCCGGCACGCCGTGAGCGACCTTGGCCTCGTTGCTATAAGTGACCACGCCACCGCGGAAGTACTCGGAGCTTCCAGGGACGTCGGTTATGGTGCTGGCCAGCAGGCCTCCCGTGAGGGACTCCATAGTAGCTAGCCATGCGCTGCGGCTACGAAGCAAGGCCGCTATCCGCAGCTCGGGGGTCTCCTCATCGTAGCCCCAGATGATGGGGCCCAGGCGCTCAATCACCTCCGCTTCAACGGGCTCCAGCGCACACCTGGCCTCCCCCTCATCCCGCCCAAGGGCGATGAGGCGCAGGTGGATGCCGTCGGGCTTGGCGTAGATGCCCAGATATGGGTTCTCCTTGCCAAACAGCCCCTTGAGCTTCTCGCCCACCAGTGACTCCGAGACGCCGAAGGTCTTGATGGTCCGGCTCAGGATGACCCCTTTGCCGCGAAGCCGCTCCCGCAGGCGGGGGGCCACCTCCTCTTGCCACATGCGCTCCATCTCGTGGGGCACACCGGGGAGCGAGATGATGAGCTTGTTGCCCTTCTCTACCAACCAGCCGGGGGCAGTGCCCCGGGGGTTGGGCAGTGGTCTGGCGGAGGGGACCAGCGTAGCTTGCTTGATATTGCTGGGAGGCATGGGCACGCCGCGGCGCTCCATGAAACGGCGCAGGTCCGCCAGCAGCCCCTCGTCTACCCGCATCTCCTCGCCCAGGGCCTTGGCGATGGCCTCCCGCGTCAGGTCGTCCTCGGTGGGGCCCAACCCGCCGGTGGTCACGATGATGTCCGAGCGGCCCAAGCCCCGCTGAAGGGCCTCCACAATCTGGTCCAAGTCGTCGCCCACCTGCGTCACCCAGCGGAGCCGGATGCCCAGGGCAGGCAGCCGCCCGGCGATGTAGGCAGCATCGGTATCAATGATCTCGCCCATCAGCAGCTCGGTGCCGATGGAGATGACCTCCCCCAGTGGGGGTTGTTGCGCGTTCATTGAGACTCCTGTCACGTTGGCAGAGTATACGCAACCTCCGTGGTGCTGGCAAGGCCGCCGGCTGCCGTGGGGGTGGTCTCCGGAGAGTGTGGGCCAGGCTCGTGCTACAATGGGCGCGACCTGGCACCACGACCCGCACTCTCGTTGCAGGAGGCGCCATGCAGCGTCCCACTTTCGCTGACGTGCTCGGGGCCCGCAAGACCATTGCCCCCTACCTGCGCCCCACGCCCCTGGTCACCTACCGCCCACTGAACGAGCTGCTTGGGGCCGAGGCCTATGTCAAGCGTGAGGACGTCCAGCCCATCGGGGCGTTCAAGGTCCGTGGCGGGGTCAACTTCATGGCCCGGCTGGGGCCTCAGGAGCGGGCCCAGGGTGTAGCCACCGCCTCCACGGGCAACCACGGCCAGGCCATCGCCTACGCGGCTAAGCTCTTCGGGGTCCGCTGCACCGTAGGTGTGCCCGAGGGGGCCAACCCCCTCAAGGTGGCAGCTATGGAGTCCCTGGGGACCACGGTGGTGCCCCACGGGCGGAACTTCGATGACGCCCGGGCTCACATTGAGGAGCTGGCGGCCCGTCAGGGATTGCGCTATGTTCACCCTGCCAACGAGCCAGCCCTGATTGCCGGCGTGGCCACCCTGGTCCTGGAGGTCCTGGAGGAGGTGCCCGACCTGGACGTGCTCTTCGTGGCGCTGGGTGGCGGCAGCACCGCTGCCGGGGCCTGTATCGTGGCCAAGACGGTCAATCCCAAGACACGAGTGGTGGCGGTGCAGTCGGAGCAGGCCCCGGCGGGCTACCTGTCATGGAAGGACCGGCGCATCACGCAGTCCCAGATGGGGACCTTTGCTGAGGGGCTGGCGACCCGGAGCGGCTACGAGCTGCCCCAGGCCATCCTGTGGGAGATGCTGGACGACTTTGTCCTGGTCAGCGATGACGAGCTCCGCAGGGCAATCGTGGCCTACCTGGACCGCTGCCACACCCTCGCCGAGGCGGCCGGCGCCGCCTCGCTGGCCGGCGCGTTGAAGCTCCGCGACCAGGTCCGGGGGAAGAAGGTTGGGCTGGTCCTCAGCGGGGCCAACATCACCCTGGCCCAGTTGCGGGAGGTGCTGGCGAAGGTTGCCGAGTAGGGGGTCATCCCCAAATGCTTCTCAGCACCCCCGCCCCGACGTGTCGGGGCAGGGGCATCGTGCCGCACCCTTTAGGGTGTGGTTCCAGGGTAATCTTGGGATAGCTTGTGGCACGTATGGACAAGCAACCGTAGGTCGGGTTTCCTAACCCGACCGTGCCAGGGCAGGTCCGTCCCGACGGTAAGGTTCCGGTGTCGCCAGGTAAGTGCGCTTTTTAGCCAGACGCGCCACTAGCACACTGGCCACCCATGACCACATATGTTGGGGAGGTGTCGTATGCCAGCCACCAAAGCCGAGAGCATTGCCTACGGGGACGGCTCCATCACCGTCCAGGTGCCGGAGCACACCCGGGTCCTCCGCCCCAACGCGCCCCTGCCCCCTATCCCTGACCTGCGGCAGGCGGTGCGGGAAGCGCTGTACAACCCCATTGCCCACGAGCCGGTCAACAAGCTGGTGAGCCCTCGCTCGAAAGTGGTCATCTGCTTTGACGATGCTTCCGGCGCAGCCTGGCAGACCGAGGCGCCGGACTTCCGCCGCGTCGGCATCGAGGTGCTGGTGGAAGAGCTGGGGAAGGCGGGCGTTCCGCAGGAGAACATCACCCTGATGTGCACCCAGGGGCTGCACCGCAAGCTCACCCGCATTGAGATGGAGAGCTTCCTGGGCCGCGACTTGGTGCTGCGCTGGGGCTACAACCGCCTGTTCTGCCACGACGCGGAGGACAGGGACAACATTGTGCACCTGGGCCAGACCCGCCGCGGCTTCGATGTGGAGGTGAACCGCCTGGTGGCCGACTCGGACCAGCTCTTCTACCTGAGCTGCGTCCAGTACCCCTTCAACGGCGGGTGGAAGTCGCTGGTCATCGGCGCCGGCACCTTCAACGTCATCCGCCATACCCACCGTCCCTGGCCGCAAGCCACCGGCCAGTCGGTAGACGACCCGGAGCACTCGGCCTTTAAGAAGCTGGTGTGGGAGCAGGGGGCAGTGCTCCAGCGACACCTGGAGAGCAAGGGACGCCGCATCTTCACTATCGAGACGGCCTACAATAACGCCTCGCCGCGCCAGGTGGTCGCCCTCCACGCCGGCCATCCCACCGAGGTCCACCCCAACACCCTGCGTTACCTCCAGGAGCAGCAGGCGGTGGAGGTGGAGGGCGGCCAGAGCGATGTGCTGGTATGCGGGGTGCCCAGTGTGGACGGCTACTCCAAGTTCTCCGTCTTCAACCCCATCTTGCTGGGCAATACCATCGGCGCCTACGCCTACGGCTCCTTCCAGGGGATGCCCCTGGTCAGGGAGGGCGGCATCCTCATCGTTGCCAACCCAGCGCGCCCCGCCTTCGATGAGCGCTACTTCCCTTCCTACCTGGAGTTCTGGCACAAGCTGTTGCCTCAGAATACCGACCCCTACTGGCTGTGGGAAAACTTCGCCGAGGACTTTGCCCATCGACCGGAGTACGTCTACAGCTACCGCCATCGCTATGCCTACCACGGTGCCCACCCCTTCTTCATGTGGAACCAGACACTGGTGGTGCGGCGGCAGGTCCGGGTATGGGTGGCCGGCGTGCCCGATGCCCATCAGGACGTTGTCCGCCACATGGGCTTCACGCCCTTCCCCTCAGTGGAGGCGGCGCTGGCCGCTGCCCAGGCAGAGCTGGGGGCGGACTGCTCCGTGACACTGCTGGAGCGTCCCCGGGGGCTGATACCAAGGGTGAAGGCGTGACATAGCCTCCGGTTGGTGGAGCAGGTCTGTACTTGGAGGACGCTTATGCCTTGCTTCACGCCTACCGCATCAGCAACACGGCATGGATGTTTGCTGCGACACTGCTGAGTTGTATACTTTCGCTGAGGGGGCATGTCGGTGGCAGGCGCTGTGGGGAGAAGTAGGAAGTGGTGTTGCCTCTATTAGTACCACCTGCAGGGATATGGCGCCCGTCTGCGGTTCACGCGTTTCTAGTGAGCCTGTCAGCTATTCGCTTGGCTGACCCGACGGGGATGCTGCCAGCCGACGCTGCGCAAAGGTTGGCAGAAATCGGCGGAGGCCTCAGGAGCCGGGTCGAGTTTGAGGCGGTGCTCAGGGCACGCACCACCAAAGAGATGAAGAAAGCGCTGGTGGAGTCCCTCGGTCAGGCCGCGGATTACTACGTTGAATCCGCGATGGTCATCTGGCGGGCGCTGGGCCATGATTACTCAAGGCTTCTCCAGTTTTCCAGAGCCTCGTCGAAAGCTGTTGAAGGCGAGCTTTTCCAGCGATACACAAGGCTGGAGCGGCGCACGCTGGTAGCGACCCTCACCGGCGTCCGGGTGATGACTAAAGTAGGAGAGTGGGTGCTGCTCTCTGAAGAGCACACCCCACCGGCAGAACGTGTGCCGCCGTTCGACTACCTGGACCATGTGCTCATCGCTACATTCTTGACGGCGTGTTTGATGAGTCATGTTCAGGGCGAGGTGGAAACTGCCCGCCCGTCCAACCTCGAGAAGATCGCAAAAGAATTGTTAGAAATCAGCAAAATTGCGTACGACCAAGCGGTTAGGGACGGACTTTACCCTCCGGCTGACGAGCCCCAGCTTTGGTACTGGAGTCCGTCTTGGCAGGAAGGGGAAGTGGAGGCCGACCTAGACCGTCGTTTGGCGCGTGTAAAGCAGTTCAAGTCAGCGGAAGCTCTGGTACGCGATTTTCGGGGTTTCTAAACTGGCATGCAAGTCGAACGTACCGCTCGCTTCCTCAGAGCGTACCGCCGACTGAGTCCTCAGGAGCAGCAGCAAATCGAACGGGCTATCGAACGGTTCTGGTCCGACCCTCTTCACCCAGGTCTCCATACTGAAAGGATAAGGGGAACCGAGGACAAGTGGAGTTTCCGTGTTTCTGGGAATCTACGGTGCACTTTTGTCTTTGATGGGGAGCTTGGGGACCTCAAGAGTACCGGGACCGTCACGTTGAGCAACGTGGGCCGACATGACGTCTACAGGGCACCGTAGTCGCTCAGCGTCGGGCGAGAAACTTGCAGGGCTGCGCGGACAAGGTGGGTTTGACACCTTCCATAAAGCTGTGGTAGTTTACTACTTGAGCGCCGCAGCAGGCGCGGACGGGAGCTGGGGACACCCGGCTGAGAGGGCGGACGGACGCCGCCGACCGTCGGAACCTGATCTGGGTAATG
>JACQUK010000099.1 GCA_016210325.1 Chloroflexota bacterium | reverse complement strand
CACCAGATCAATCAAACGACATTGCGCCCTGCCTGCCCCAACGCAACACTCTCCCCATGACCACTGCCACCGTCAACACCGTCGCTCAGGTCGTCGCCTACCTCCGCGAGTCCCTGGAGAGCGATCCCTTCCTGGCCGACCTCTGGCTCACCGGCGAGGTCTCCAACCTCTCCCGCTCCACAGCCGGCCACGCCTACTTCACCGTCAAGGACGCCGACACCCAGCTCCGCTGCGTCCTCTTCCGCTCGCCCCGCAACGGCGACCGCGGCGCAGCCCTCCTGCGCAACGGCGACGCCGTCATCCTCCACGGCAAGGTCGGCCTCTATCCCGCGCGCGGCGACCTCCAGTTCGTCGTTGACCTGGTCCAGCCCGCAGGCGCCGGCGCGCTCCAGCTCGAGTTCGAGCGCCTCAAGGCCCAGCTCCAGGAAGAGGGCCTCTTCGACCCCAGCCGCAAGCGGCCGCTGCCCCGGTTCCCGCACAAGATCGGCGTCGTCACCTCGCCCACCGGCGCGGTCTTCCACGACATCTGCAACGTCGTGGGCCGCCGCTACCCCCTTGCCGAGGTCGTCCTGGCCCCCGCCGCCGTCCAGGGCAACGCCGCAGCCGGCGAGATCGTCGGCGCGCTCCGCGCCCTCAACGCCTTGGGGGACATAGACGTGGTCATCGTGGCCCGGGGCGGCGGCTCGCTGGAGGAGCTCTGGCCCTTCAACGAAGAGGCCGTGGCCCGCACCATCTTCGCCAGCCTCGTCCCCGTCATCAGCGGCGTCGGCCACGAGACCGACGTCACCATCGCCGACCTGGTGGCCGACGTCCGTGCGCCGACGCCATCCGCCGCCGCCGAGCTCGCCGTGCCCGATGCCTCCCAGCTCCAGCGCCAGGTGACGAGCTACACCCAGCAGGCCGCGATGGCGCTCAGGCGATGCGTCGCTCAGCTTGGCCGGCAGGTGGACTCCCACGCCCAGCGGCTGCTGCGACTCGCCCCGGACGTGCATGGCCGCCACCAGCGCGTTGACGATCTGACCCTCGCCCTGGCGCGAGAGCTTGGCCGCTCCCATGCCCAGGCGCTGGAGCGGTTCGCATCGATCGAGCAGCGCCTGCGCGCCCTGGACCCAGCCGCCATCCTGGAGCGCGGCTACGCCTACGTCCAGCACGCCCCGAGCGGCCTGCCGGTGCTATCGGTCACGTCGGTCCACCCCGGCGACCCGCTGAAGGTCACCCTTCGCGACGGCGACTTCGGCGCGCAAGCGACGTAGGCGCGTATCGCCCAAGGGGAGATGGGGTGGTGACCCTGAGCGGAGCGAAGGAGGCCAAGGCATAGGCGCAGACCAGTGCGCCACGAGGCAGCAAGGAAGGGGTGCTATCGCATCATGCGGGTGAGGGCTTTGCGCCCCTGGGGGCTGGCGAGCTGCTTCATCAGCTTCTGCGTCTGGCGGAACTGGTTCAGAAGCTGGTTGACGTCGGAGGGAGTGACGCCGCTGCCCAGGGCGATGCGCTTGCGGCGGCTGCCGTTCAGGAGGTCGGGGTTGCGCCGCTCCTCAAGGGTCATCGAAAGGATGATCGCCTCGACACGCTTGAGCTGCTTGTCGGTGTCGGCGTTCTGGGGCAGGCGCTTGCTCAGGGCGGAGAAGCCCGGCACCATGCCCATGAGCTGCGTGATAGGCCCCATGCGCTTGAGCTGCTGCAACTGCTGAAGGAAGTCCTCCAGGTTAAAGGTGGCCTGCCGCATCTTCTTCTGCAGCTCTTTGGCCTGCTTCTCGTCAATCTCCTGCTGGGCGATCTCCACCAGCGTCTTCACGTCGCCCATGCCCAGGATGCGGGAGGCCATGCGGTCAGGGTAGAAGGCTTCGAGGGCATCGGGACGCTCGCCGACGCCGATGAACTTGACGGGCACGCCGGTAACGGAGGCGATAGAGAGGGCTGCGCCGCCTCGGGCATCGCCGTCCAGCTTGGAGAGGACCAGGCCGGTGAGGGCCATGCGCGCGTGGAACTCCTGCGCGGCGCGGACGGCGTCCTGGCCGGTCATGGCGTCCACCACCAGGAGGATTTCGGCTGGCGATGTCGCCTCTTTGACCTGCTCCAGCTCTTGCATGAGCTCGTCGTCAATGTGCAGGCGGCCTCCCGTGTCTACGATGACCCACGTCACGCCCAGGGAGCGCCCGTGCTCGACGCCTTTGCGGGCGACTGCGACGGCGGAGTTGCCTTCGGGCGCCTCGGCGTACACGGGGATGTTGAGCTGCTTGCCCAGTGACTGCAACTGCTGGATGGCGGCTGGACGGCGGAGGTCGGCGGCGACGAGCAGGCTGCGATGACCCTGCTTGCGGAGATTGAGCGCCAGCTTGGCGGCAGTGGTGGTCTTGCCGGAGCCCTGCAGTCCGGCCATGAGCAGGACCGACGGCGCCCGTGGCGATGGCTTCAGACCTTGCGCTTCGGTGGAGCCACCCAGGATGGCCGCCAGCTCCTCGTACACGATCTTGACCACCTGCTGGCCAGGGCTGAGGCTCTGCAACACCTGCTCGCCCAAGGCGCGCTCCTTGACCCTGGCAATCAGGTCGCGGGCGACGCGGAAGTTGACGTCGGCCTCCAGCAGTGCGACGCGCACCTCGCGCAGGGCGTCGTCCACGTCCTTCTCAGTGAGGCGGCCGCGTGAGCCGAGGCGCTGGAAGACGGCGGTGAGCTTATCGGTGAGTGCGTCAAACATGTGAACGTTCCTATTCGGCGGAGGTTTCGGCGTCGAGCATAGCCTGGAGAAGCGACGCGAGGGCTGGCAGGTCTACGGTAATGGTGTCCCAGAGTATCGGCAGGCTCACCCCGTGGTACTCATGGATCACCTTGTTTCGCATGGCGCGTGCTCTGGCCCAGGGTACATCCGTGTACTTTGTTTGGACTTCCGGCGGTACCGAGCGGACCGCTTCTCCCAGGATTGCCAGGTTGTACAGGACAGCGTGAACCACCTTCTGGTCGGAGGCAAATGCCTCATAGTCTAAGCCACGAATGAAAACTCCGACGGTGAGGCAAGCCTGAAGCATGTCCTCAACGTGAAGTCTCCACTCCCTATGCAGCACGGACCGCTTCTCCGAGGATGCGGTCACGCAGGCGTGGGTGGAGCGCGTCGGCAGTTACCAGGTCAACCTTCCCTTGCAGAATACTTTCCAGATACTCCTGGATGCCAATGAACGCAAAAAGCCCAATGGGTCTTCCATCCAACTCCACCAGCAAGTCAATGTCGCTGTCGGGACGGGCCTGGTCTCGGGCCACAGAGCCAAAGATAGCCAGAGACCTGACGCCCATGCCTCTCAGCTCTTCCTGGTGCGCTTGAAGAATCGCTATGGCTTCCGCCCGTTTCATGTTGGGTCCCACTGCCAATTCTCAGGCTTCACTTTAACTCAAAGTCGTAAGTCAACTCATTGTACTGCATCGTGCGCTTGACCAAGCAGCGCCCGCACTTCGCTTCTCAACGCAGGAAGGTCCGCCTCCACTACAGCCCAGACGATATCCGAGGCAATGTCCGCATACCCGTGCACAAGATGGTTGCGAAAGGCGATGATCCGGCGAGCGTCGCTAATAGAGTCAGCGAGAGTCGGGTCAAGGCGCAGGGCCATGTTCAACGCTTCGCCCATGATTGCAAACTGGCGCTCCACTGCCGAGCGAGCAACGGATCACTCAGGTATGTCTGGAGGGACTTTCCCGCAGTGAACTGTTTCAGCAGGTCACAGGCCTGAGAAATATCGTAAAGGTATTTCAGGATTTCAGGCGGTCTCATAGAGCAACTGGCGGGTTTCCTCTACTGCCCTGCGAAAGTAGGGGTTTCTAATGGCGCTCTGCTCTACAAGGTCTATCGGCCGCCGGAAAAGTTGTTCCAAGTCTTCAAGCAGTCCAAAGTAGCAGTCCGCATGCTCTCCCGGCGACAGTGACGCAAACTCCACCAGGAAATCCAGCGCTCCTTGACCACCGTGTTCATCACGACCTCAACAGAAACCCCTACGTCACCCGCTCCAGGTACTCGCCGGTGCGGGTGTCTACGCGGACGGTGTCGCCGTTGTTGATGAAGAACGGCACGTTGACCACCAGGCCCGTGTCCAGCTTGGCCGGCTTGGTGGAGCCCTGGGCCGTGTTGCCGCGCACCGGCGGAGGCGTGTCCACCACCTTCAGCTCGGCGTAGGTGGACAGCTCGACCGTCATGGGCGCGCCCTTGTAGAAGATGACCATGACCTCCACTTGCTCCTTGATGAAGTCCGGGGCATTGCCCATCTGGTCTTTCATGATGGAGTACTGTTCGTAGCTGCCGGTATCCATGAAAAAGTACGACTCGCCATCGTTGTACAGGTACTGCGCCGGGCGGGTTTCGACGGACGCAAGCCGGAATGTGACGCCCGTTCCGCCAAAGGACTTGTCCACCGTCTTGCCGGAGCGAAGCTCCCTGAAGCGGACGCGGGTGACGGGGGCGCGCTGCTGCATTTTCTGGCTGCTGAACTCCACCACCTGGTACGGCTCGCCGTCCATCTCGACGGTGACGCCCTTCCGAAGATCTGTGACGCCTATGACCATGCCGTCTGCTCCTGTGCGTTGAGAAAGATAAAAAGGGGGTGCGCTTCTGGCTCCCCACTCCTGTTGCATTGATGCCTGGGGTGGACGCATGTGCCTGGCTGCCGCTAGGCTCCCATCTTGCCGATCTTCTTGGCCTTGCTCAGTGTCTTGGCCCCGTTAGCTTCCAGCAGGACGATGTCTTCGATGCGGACGCCGCCCCAGCCGGAGATGTAGATGCCGGGTTCGATAGTGAAGACCATACCTTGCTTTAGTATACCCTGACTGGTGGGTCCCACGCCTGGGTATTCGTGCACTGCAAGGCCAACTCCGTGGCCAAGGCTGTGCCCGAAGGTCTCGCCGTAGCCGGCCTCCTCAATGACTTTGCGTGCGTAGCCGTCGCAGTCGGCCCCCGTGACGCCCGGCTTGACCAGCGCCGTAGCAGTGAGCTGCGCGCCCAGGACAAAGTCGTAGACCTTGCGGAAGGTGTCATCCGGCGGGCCGATGATGACGGTGCGGGTGAGGTCGCTGCAGTAGCCCTGGTACTTGGCGCCCATGTCAATGACGATGGGCTCGCCCCGCTGGAGCCGGCGTTCGCCGGCGCGGTGGTGGGGGAGGGCGCCGTTGGGGCCGGAGCCGACGATGGTGTCAAAGGAGGGGCCTTCGGCGCCCTGCTCGCGCATGGACTTCTCCAGCCGCCAGGCTACCTCGGCCTCGGTGACGCCGGGCTCCAGAGTGGGTACGACGATGTCCATGGCGTGGTCGGCGATGTCAATGGCGCGCTGGAGGAGCTTCAGCTCTTCGGGGTCCTTGAAGGTGCGCAGGTCATCGGCGACGCCGCTGAGGGGCGCCATGTTGACGGTGTTGCCGTTGATGGGCGTCTCCTTGAGCTTCTGGGTGAGCCGCTGGTGGGAGGCGACGGTCATGTGGTCGGCTTCAAAGCCCAGGTCTTTGACCTTAGTCTCTTCCAGGAGGCCGGTGAACCAGTCCAGGCCGCTGGAGATGCGCAGGACGCGGTAATCCGGGGCCTGGCGTCCCGCCTGCTCTACATAGCGAAAGTCGGTGGCCAGGACGGCGTCTTGCTGGGTGATGAAGAGATAGCCGGCGGAGCCGGTGAAGCCGGAGAGGTAGCGGCGGTTCTCAGGGCTGGAGACCAGGAGGGCGTCAAGCTTTTTCTCTTTGATGACCTCTCGGATGCCGGGTAGGCGGTTGGACATGGGACACGCTCCTCTGGAAGAACGGGTAAGGCTAGCTGATGAAATGGAAAGACAGGGGATAGCGGTGCTCTTCGCCGTTGGCGGCGCGGATGGCGCCGATGATGACGGCGATGAGGCCGAAAATCCACAGGGCAAAGAGCAGGAAGAACCCAATAATAATGAAAGCCAGGATAATGCTGATGACGACGTAGATGGCAATGCTGATCTGAAAGTTCAGGGAGGACTTGCCGTTTTCATCAATAAAGGGGTGCTCCTCCTTGAAGAGGAGCCAGACGATGAGGGGGCCGATGATATTGCCGAAGGGGATGCCAATGAACCCGGCGAAGGCGGCAACATGGCAGAACATAGCGATGTTGCGGGCGCGCTGGGGGATGACCAATGCTTCACTGGAGTATGGGCCAGGGACTGGCTGCCCCATCAGGGGCTCAGAAGAGGGGGCCTGGCCGGAGGGGACGTCTGAACCTGGTGGTGGGGTCTGGGCAGGGGGAGCGACGTCGGTCATGGGCCTGCCGCAGTTGGCGCAGAAGCGGGCCTCCGCTGAGTTTTCATGGCCGCAGTTGGGGCAGTATGGCATTACCAGCCACCCACTTTCTGAGAGGAATACGAAAGGGAGTTTACTGGAAGGGACGCTGGGGAGCAAGCAGGAGGGGGACGCTGTGCCTTTTGGTCAGCTTGAAGGCCCGCTCTTGTGCAGGTGCACCTGGGCTTCCAGGGCCAGGAGGTAGCCCTGCCAGCCCAGGCCGGAGATGCTGCCGCGGGCGACTTCCCCGGTGACGGAGCGGCGGCGGAACTCCTCCCGCGCATGGATGTTGGAGAGGTGGACCTCCACGATGGGCGTCTGGAGGTCGGCCAGGGCGTCCCGCAGGGCGATGCTGTAGTGGGTGAAGGCGCCGGGGTTGATGATGATGCCTGCGGCGGTGGGACCGTGCTGCTGGAGGT
>JACQUK010000109.1 GCA_016210325.1 Chloroflexota bacterium | reverse complement strand
TGTCGCAGATTGGCGCTCCCCAAGGATTATCTTGTTGTACAACATGGTGACCAGTGTGTCTCCAGTTCGAATCCCCTTTGGCCCACCATTGTGGACAAAAGGTAAAACTCTGCTTCGGACTTTCGAGAAGACTTTTACCCTACCTCGGTAACCCCAGGGTTCGAGTCTTGGTAGGCGGGCCAAAGGGGATTCGAACTGGAGACACACTGGTCACCATGTTGTACAACAAGATAATCCTTGGGGAGCGCCAATCTGCGACACCGTGTCGAATCTACGTGAAGCACCCTCCCTTTTGGCTGCGACCCTGCGGAAGTTCCTGGACGGAGGTCGCCCTAGCTCCCCTTCTGCCGGCACCAGGCGCATCTGATATGATAGAGCGAGGAGTCCCTTGAGGGTGGCTACGATGCCAGGGTCCTGAGATACGGCCTCCACACCCAAGCAGAGAGCTTCGATGAGTTCGTGGTATCATGCCATGAGGGCGGCAACAAAGAGGATACTGTGGACCAGAAGATCCATAGAGAGATGCTCGACCGGATTGAAATGAATCCAAACGTGATGCTTGGGAAGCCTGTCATCCGGGGGACGCGGGTTCCCGTGGAACTCATCCTCAGGAAGCTGAGTGAGGGAGCGAGCGAAGCCGATCTCCTGGACGCGTACCCGCGCTTGACGCGCCAAGACATCCGGGCCGCTCTGGCCTATGCTGCGGACACCATCGCTCATGAGGAGCTGGTGCCGGTGGGCCCGAGCCCACAGCGTCCGAAGCGCTGACCGATGCGCTTTCTCGCTGACGAGAGCTGCGACTTCGCCGTCGTCCGGGCACTTCGCTCAGCAGGCCATGAGGTTGTCGCAGTCGCGGAAATAGCTCCCCGATCGGAAGATACCGAGGTCATCGAGTTGGCGGCCCGCGAGGGCCGGTTGCTCCTCACTGAAGACAAAGACTTCGGTCAACTGGTCTACGCTCACCCGCACCCGAACGCCGGAGTCATCCTGCTTCGATTCCCGGCTAGAGCGCATAGTCGGCTTCCAGAGGTGGTTGTGGACCTGGTTGGGAAGCGGGCTGATCAACTGGTTGGCCACTTTGTCGTCGTGGGCCCGGGCCGCGTGCGGATCCGGCCCAGGCCAGGCACCTGATCTCCGAAGAGAGGAGACCTGGGCCAGCAGAGCGTCGGCGTAGTGGGGGAAGGCGATGCCAATGCTCCACGCCGCCAGCAGGCGTCGGACACTCCGTGTTTGCGATGGCATCCGACTCTCCGCCGGTTACCATCCATCGCATTGAGGCGTCGCCGCAATTCAGACTCGCGCTGGCTTGCCGGGTGCCTCAAGGCGCCTATCAGGCCAGCCCATGATGCAGAATGGTGCCGTCCAGTGGACTTCCCGGAATGGCCGTTGGTTGGCTTTTTTCTCCTCCATCTTCTCCCGGAACGGCGTCAGGCTGGGGACCTGTTTCTCCAGTCCCCCCAGGAGGCTGACGATATCCCGGGCCCTGGCCCTCCGCAGGCGCTTGCGTGCACGATGCAAAGCGGCGTAAAGGGGGCGTCCTCGGCCAAACTCCTGGAGCAAGTAGCGACCCAGTAGGAAGACAACGAGTGCGTCTACCTTATGGGTGGCAGCAACGAAGCTTGAGGCGCCCATGGCCTCCATAAGCCCGAAAGCCACCGAAGAGATGTCGGAGACCCCCGATTCCAGCACCCTGGTTGTCTGGCAACTCAGCACCAGCCCCACCCTGCTTTTCAGGCGGCATACTGAGAGGAGATGGCCAAGGGAAGGTCTTTCGCCTCTGGCGAGATGGAACTGAGCGACGGAGTGCTCCTTTCCCGTGCCCTCGGTATGCCAGCTAAGAACGGCGATGTCGTACTCAGCCAGCCTCGTGAGCATTTCCAACGTAGCGTCGTCGCCCGCTACCACCTCCCAGGTCTTGGGTCTCGGCGCAGGTGGGGCCTGCCGCAACGAATGCACCAGGGACTCCACGGGGAGCCGCTCTACGGCGTCTCCGGCGGACCCGAGGGCGAAGCCCGTGGTGGACGGGACGGCCGGCCAACCGTCTTCTTTCTCAATGCAGCGCCAGAGGTGGCTGGCACTGACCACGGTGGCCACCTGGCCCATCCCTCCGAGGGGGCGCTTCCACCAGGGTAGGAGGTTCCAACGCACCATCGCCAGGTCGGCGTAGGGGACTGTCCAGGCCTGGTGGTCGGGGGCGAAGAAGACTACCCGCTTCCCGCGCAGCCAAGGCCGCAGGGGGACCAGCAGCACCTCCAACAGGCGAGAAAGGTTTGCGCGGGCAAGTGCTATGTCCGGGGCGTACTGGGGGTCGGCAACCATCTTCAGGACTTCTCTGAGGTCAGCGCCGCGCGGGAAAGGGTCCAGCACCTTGAACTCGTCTCCTGTCTCGATGAAAGCTACCCACCGACCGTGGAGCCACAGCAACTCCACCACCACTGCGTTGAGCCTCCGGAGTTGACCTTTAAAGGGCGGCCAGCAACGGCGGGGCCATTCAGCCGGGGGACAGCAGGTAGCCACGGGCCTCCTTGGTGGCCTGCCCGAAGGCTTTCAGCTTCTCCAGCAACATCTCCCTCTGCTCCACCAGGCCAGCCAGTTTATTCTTCAGGCCGCTGCTTGCTGATCCTTCGGTTCCCGCTTGCCTCAGGTCCTGCACCGCCGCCGCGGCCTGCCGCTCCACCTGGCCAAGCTGCGTCCGGGTCCTCGCGACCTCTGCCTGGGTTTCCGGCGGCAGCGCCCGGTCCGGGCGTAGCTCGCCCAGGCCGGCGAAGGCATCTACCTGGACCTGGAGTCGTAGCCGCTGAAGCTGCGAGAAGACCTCAGACTCGTCCCGCTGTGGCGCGTGGAGCTCTGCCTCCAGGGCCCACTCCAGGGAGCAAAGAGGCCTTCCTGGAAACGGGATTGAAACGGTTTTCCCTTCGGCCTGTCTGCACCGGTGGATGCCCGGGAGACGGCTGCGCGGCCAGGGGTTGCTGACCTCTTGCGTCAAGGGTTAGCCTATAACACCCTGTGAGCGCTTCGACACCCCGCCTAGTTCCTGTATACTGCACGCACAGGGAGTGGGTCTTCTGCGCACCGCTTCGCTGGTGGACGCTGCAGAGGACCGTGCGTGAGGAGTTGATCGGCAGTCCGTGCCAGCAAGTCGGAGAGGGGCTGATGGTTCTTGCCCGTGTCCGGTGCCTGGCGAACCATGAGGGCCGAAAGCGAGCTGTAGTCCTCAGAATTGAGGAGTACCGGCGGCTGGAGGGATTGGAAGACGCGCTGGACCTGGACAAGGCGCAGCGAACCGCGACGGAGTTCCGGGACTACCAGCAGGTCCGCGCGGATGCACTTTGAGATTCTGGGGCCGATTACGGAAGTCGAGACCTTTGCCGTTGGAAAGGCCATCCGGGAACTCCCCCGGCTCAGGCGGCTCTATGGCAGGGGGCGATGGCGCAAACGCAAGGGGGTCGCGAGTGTGCGACTGAGAGATGGCACCGTTCGGCAGGCTGAGCTACACTGGTATGAGGCCGCCGGGGTAGGACGGAAGGAATTCAAGATCAAGCGGTACTTGGATTGATGAACATGACACGAAGGCAGGAACCCGCTCCTACATTGGCAGTTTGCATCCGGAATGACGGGTACCTCGTTTCCCTCGAGCGCCGCAAACTCTACAGAGTTCTCCCAGACCAAGAGGCTGCGAAGCATGGGCAGTTGCGGGTCATTGATGAGTCTGGGGAGGACTACCTGTACCCGCACGAGTACTTCATTCCCGTCGAGCTGCCGAAAGCAGTGGAGCAAGCTGTGATGGAGGCAGCCTGAGCACGTCCGCTTGCGGTTGCTGGCCTCAAGCCACTGCGAGGGGCACTCCAACGGTCGTGGAGCAGACGTACGGGAGGGAGAGTGTCGCTAGCGGATTGGATGACTGGCCTGGGTAGTAAGGTCCCGGTCATCCAAACGAGAGGCAGGCAGCCGCCCGCAAGCCCGTCTACTTGCCCAGAGGACCGCTGGGGACGAGCCACTACACAGCGGCGGTCAGGCGGTCTTTGTCGGCGGGTTGGCGTCCACAAGCAACAACCGCCCCTACACTGCCAGCAGGACCTGAAGACCCTGCGTTTCCGGTGCAGCTCGACTCTCCCCCGTCTCCACCAGAAACACAGACCTGGCGGCGCCGTTGGGCGCAGCGTCCCGGGAGCAGATAGCCCTCGGGACGCTTCCACATACAATAGGGCCGTGTCAGACGGACCTTGTGTCGACATTGTTGATCGCTATCCAGATCAACTGGCCTTGTTTCCGCCCTTCCAACGTGAAGCCCGGCCGGAGGTCTGCCACCCCCAGAGAATCCTGTCGCCTACGGACCCCAAGACCGCCTAGGCGCACCAACCCAGGGAGCTAACACACTTGATCACCGGACCTCTAGCTTGTCGTCGCTTGGTGCGACAAACAAGCCTGGGGGCTGAAATCTCAGCCCCCAGGCCGGGACGAGCCACGGGTTCTCCCCTACGATAATGAATCTAGGTTGACTTAGGGGTCCTGCGCCTCACCACTAGTACCACCGCCAGAGCGGCCATCGCCGCCGCGAGTCCCCCGATGGCCACCGTCAGCCACAGCAGGCTCCTGCCAGCCGGCTGCTGTATTACTAGGGCGAACTCCGACATGTGCGTTGGCTCGGCCACGACCACCCGTCGGGACAGGTCGGTGTGGGACTCTACATACTCCCAGTCCTGGAGAGTCCTATCGAAGTAAACGACCCGGGCGTTGAGTGGGTCTTTCCCGATAAGCTTGACGTCCTCAACGCTCAACGGAATCTCGATCTCCGCGGACCCATTCAGATACGTCGGCCCCAGTTGCACTCCCTGCAAGTCGTACAGGAGGAGGTCCAGGCCTTTGATCACTTTGCCGGGTACACCTGGGGATAGCTCTTGGGCCGAAAGTACAACGGCCTGTATCTGCGCTTCGTTGTCCAGGGACCCTGACGGAAACTCGACCTTCGTCCCGTCGGGCAGGTCCAGGGTAGTCACCTGGGCCGGGTTCAGTAGCGCGGTCACCGCATTAGCCTTTTTCTTGGCTGGGGGAGTGATGTTAGCACGCCCCATGACATACTCTACGGTCACATCCGAGCCGGCGCCCAGTCCCACCTCAATCGTGGTCGGGCCCTGGCCATCGGGTCCCGGACCGGCCAGGATGCTGAAGGTCACCGGAGCGGCCGTCGTCGGCGGAGCGACGGTCCAGGAACTGCCGGTGGTACTGGCCACCTTTCCATTGAACAGGAAGGCAGTGGATACCGTGGCCACACCTGCCGGTTGCGGCGGGGTGTTAACCTTTGTGATGAACTCGGCTACGATGGGGCCAGGCGACACTGTGCGCTTGCCGACCACGGTCACCGTATCCCCAACGGCCGGCCCACCGGTTATCGTGGTCCCGGCGCTTTCATAGACGAACACAGGCGGGCTGCCGATCTTCCATTGGCCCTTGGCCGCGTCTATTGCACTGACGACGCCGCCAATAACAAACAGGACGGTCGTCCCTTGCGGCACCCCGGCGCTAAACCGTGTGGTATCGGCGGTTATGCCGCCGGTCGCCTTGGGAGTAAGGACATGTGGTTCCTGGGAAAAGATCTCCACGGCATTGAAGGTCGAGCTGGCGGCTGCCTGCCGCTCGCCGACTTGACTGGGAGCCCCCGGGGGCGCCGCCTGCGACGCCAACGGCAACAGAGATGCGACCAGCATCGCCACCAGCAAGCCTGCGAACGCTCTCATTTGCGTGCTGTTGGGTCTCATCTTCCTGGCCCCCTTTTCTTGTCCTTACGCGGCCCCGAACTCGGGCTAGTGGCCCACGGCCCTTCTGGCTCTAAAGAACCTGATGTTTTGGTCAGCCTTCCTCACGGTGACCTTAAGGAAAGGTGGCGAGTAGGCAAAGCCGGAAACGGCAGGCTCTTTTGCGTCGCCGCCCGCCGCTCCGGCATTCGCGGCAAGGATGTTGCCCGGTGTGACCGTATAGTTACCGTTGACCAGGCCGGTAAAGTAGAAACGTCCCTCGGCATTTGTGACCACGGACCTGTTGGCAGCCCCGCTCAGGGTCACGATGACGCGTGGAATGCCCGCGGCCGCCTTTCGGGAGCTGACCACGGCGCCCGATATCACGAATATGCCAGCGACCCGCGCTGCTGCGAAGTCCTGGGCGGGCACTGCGCCGGTGCCCACCGTCACGGCCCTGCTCGCCGGCGTGAAGGTGTACCCGGCAAGAGACGGCGTGATACTGTAGGTGCCATTGGGCACTCCAGCGAAGCTGTACTTACCCGCCGGGTCAGTCATCGCCTTTCTGGTAACGGGACCGGTCAGGGTGACAGTCACCCCTTCGAGCGCCACTCCCCCACTACCAGTCACCGTGCCCGCGACAGGGGCGCTGGAACCGCCGATATTGATGGGAATCCGGGCGGTAAACAGGATGGGCCGCTCGAATGCGGTCTCCGTGCCGCAGCGGGTGTCGGTGAACTCGATGGTGGCGAAGTCGTTGATGGGCTTGTCCGCCCTGATCAGGGCGTCAAAGCGCCGCGCCACACTCGTGTAGATTGGCGTGTTCGCCTTGACCGTATAGGCGTGGGTGTAGTGGTTGAACGGCGCCACACCCAGAGAGCGACCGTCCCAGGCAATGACGGTGACGTCCACCGGGAAGCGGACAGTGATGTTGTTGTAGGCCCCGTCGAGGACGCGCACCAGGATAGTCTGGCCCACCTGCGCTTCGATGGAGACCTGGGTGGCCGTGCCGCAGATCAGCGCTGGAGGGATGACGATACCCGCCGGAATGGTACCGCTGCCTCCCCTCGGGCCCGGCACGTTGACCCCGGTGACGTACCAGTAGTCCGGGTTGAAGTCGTTAAAGGCGAAGAAATCGTTGCGGTTGGCGTTGCCACCGGCGTTGCCATGGTAGTTGTCGTTTACGCCCGGGATGCTGCCGTGCTTGGGGTAGGTGGCCCGAGCGTCCGGCGCCAGGTCGCTCCACTTGGAGTCCCGGTCATCCACCACCCACAGCGCCTCCACGTCGTAGGGGACGGTCTTGGCGTGGGGGTTCACCGGGAACTTCAGGAAAGCGGGAAGGTTGGGGTTGTTGGCCTCCGGGTCCGGGTCGGTGATCTGTCCGCCGACGTAGCCGGGGAACAGCGCATTAACCTCGGCGTCGGTCCTCACGACCAGGTTTTCGTAGCCCGCGCCGAGGCCGGGCTCGGGAGTACCCCCACCTTCTGTCCCGATGATATTCAGGTTGGCCGCGATGCGGCGCTTCCTGTCCCGCCCGGCGCCGATGGGGATGGTGCGATCCCATTGGGTAGCGAAGAAGGCGTCCGGCGGGTCAATGAGCAGCGCCTGGTAAAGGCCGAACTCGAAGTGCTGCACCGTGTTGCGGTGGCAGTGGCAGAAGTAGAAGCCGATGAAGTTCGGCTGCCACTGATAGGTGTTTTCGCCAATCTCCATGGAGCAGTGCCCCACGCCGTCGTTGATGGGTGTCGGCTCGATGCCGTGCCAGTGGATGGTGTGAGGCGGCGGGCCGTGGCCCAGCGTATGCCCGTGGAACCACACGCCCCGGGGCACCCGGATTGTCGCCCCGGGGAAGGTGCCGCCGTTGGCCGCGGGGATGTCCTTGTCCGCGAACAGGTAAAACTTGATGTTCTTGCCGTCCCAGGCGGCCAGGCTCGGCCCGTGCAGCAGGTCTCGCTCCACAGTATGCGGCGTGCTGGGCCCGCTCTGGAGGCCGGCGGCCGCCGCCACCTCCGGGGCGGGGTTGGTCGGCAGGATGAGGTCGGGCGTCTTCGGGCTTTCTGTGGGCGGGTCCCACATCTTGACGAACATGCCCTCCATCCCGACGACGGACTGGCGCGGTATCCTGTGTGCCGGATTCGATACGGACATTTCAGCTCTCCTTCACGCCGGCTGCTGTCATGCTGAGTCCCGATCGCATCGGGACGAAGAATCCGTCCCTCTGGTCCTGCTTTCCCTTCATCAGGGATGACCGATCTCGCCGATGGGCGGGGCGGCCCGCTCTATCGGGTACTCGCAGCCGCGGGCGTTCTTGTAGGCCATGTGGAAGTCCTCGTCCATGGGGAAGTCCATCATCCCGTTGCGGTCGCCGGTGAAGTAGATGCCCGAGATCAACCCGGTGTTGTAGTTGCCTCCCTGGGAGGTCTGGGAAGGCTCGGAGTGGTCGTGCATGGGGTAGCACAGCGGCGACATGCGCTGCCCCAGCTCTACGTCCTGCCCGGCGGCGTTCTTGGCCTTGGTGCCCAGGGCGGGCATGTAGATGTTGAACTCCTCGACGGGCGGCCACACCGGGTGGGGCTTCGATCCGGGTATGTCAGGGTTGGCCACCGTCATCAGCGGCGTCTCCGGCAGGCCGATGCCCCGGGGATGGCCTACGTCCGGGGGCCGCATGAAGGGTATCGTGTAGTCAACCCGGTCCATGGGGTCTACCCGGAAGACGTCCACCCAAATGGGATTGGGATTGACCGCGCCGTTCTTGCTGGTGATCCACATGTGGTTGGCGTGGAGGTGCATGGAGTGGGCCCACAGCCCGGCGTTAATGATGTGGACCACAACCGGCTCGCCGACGCGCCCCATTGGTGTGACGTAGGGGCTGAAGTGAGAGTACCACCCGGATTGGCCGTTGATCAGGAAGTACGAGGGGATCCGGTTGCCCCCCGGATTGTCCGTATGATACGCGTGCGGCTGGAAGGGGTCCCGCAGGAATGCCTCCATGAAGTTCGCGGGGATGCGCGCGCCGGTGCCCGGAGCAGCGTTGCCCACCTCGGCAAAGAGCTTGGGGCTGGCCTGCGAGAGCAGCCAGATGTAGCTCCGCATAGGCGGGCAGTTGACCACGGGCGTCGGCCCGTCGATCGCCGGGTCGTACAGCGCCCAGGTCCGGGAGTCGCCTTCCTCCCAGGCCAGGCCGGGGAAGTGGGCGCTGCGGACGCCGGTCTGCGTGTTCCGGCCGAAGTCGTCGTAGAGCCTCTGCACGCCGTGGCTGGCCGCCAGGCCGCCGTAGGGGGTCAGGTTGTGCCCGGCTGTGCGGTCGGCCTCCGTGGGCAGGACCAGGATGGTGCCGTGCAGTCCCATCACGCGGTTCACTGGAGCGTTCAGGTGGTCGTAGTACAGATGCGCGCCGCAAATGCTGGCCGGTATCGTGATCGTGGCGCTCTGGCCCGGAGGTATGGGCGCGCTGGTGACGCCCAGGGACGGGCAGGAGAGCGTGTGGGGCTCGTCCAGGTCATTGAAGCAGGTAATGTTGATGGTGTCCCCCCGGGAGACCATGATGACCGGGGCAGGGGATTCCGCCGGATAGCTGGGCGAGGTGCACTGATAGACCCAGTAGTAGCACTGGGCTGTGTTCAGCGAGTTGTGAACGGCCATGTCCTTCATGGCATCGGTCATATGCATGGTGATGTTCTGGGTGGCAGCCAGAGCCATGTCCTTGGCCAGCCAGGGCAGGTTCTTGCTCACCACCAGGACCGCCATGCCCCCCGCAACAGCTCCCACCGAATACTTAAGGAAGTCCCGTCTAGTGATGCTCTTCACAGTCTCCTCCTTCAGTAGGGCCTGGATGCCCATCACGCTTCGTTGGGCTCAGTGCTCGACAGGCCGCGAGGCGCGAGAGTTGGCGCGGGGCGGCGGCCTGCTCCGGCTCGCCCCCGACAACGACTGTCGGAACTCCCGCAGGCTTTTCCCGAGGCCTGCGCCCAGGGCTGGCAGCCGACCGGCCCCAAAAACGAGCAAGATGATGACCAGGACAATCCCAACTTCAAGGGGCCCAAAGTGGAACGGCATGGTCTACCTCCCCCAGCTACGGACTTGTCCCATAAAAGGCTTGGTTCTCCCCCCAACAACGTGGTCCCATTCTAGAAAGATTCTGGACTCTAGAAAGATTCTAGAAATGGCTCCTCATGCCAGAACAGGGTTTGTATTCCTGACTGCTGGGGTCAACTATTGCGCCCGCTCGGACTGGCCCTTCCGTGAGCGCTACCGCCATTCTTGACGGAAATATGACCAGCGCGATAGGGCCAAAGGGCCTGGGCCTGATAGCCGCCGGCCTCTGCGCAATATCTTACCATTCCCTGCCGATCCTCGTAGGCGGCCTGCGGGACCGCAGCAGCAATATGGCTGTGGAGATTGGGTGAGTGGAAGCGGGCGAACTTGCATTTGGTCTGCTGTTCTCGCAGCCCGACCCCGCGCTTGCCGAACTGGCGGGCGAAGGGGGCATGGACTTCATCCGCCTGGACTGCGAGCATGGGCCAATTTCCTTGGAGAGTGTCGAGCACATCGCGCGTGCGTCGGAAGCTGCGGGCGTGGACCCCTTCGCGAAGATCGCTGAGAACCGCCCAGAGACGGTGCTGCAGTTCCTCGATCGCGGTCTTGCCGGTCTCGTCTTTCCCCATGTCAACACTGCTGAAGAAGCTCGCGAGGCTGTGCTGAACACCAAGTTTCCGCCCGAAGGCAGGCGGGGCCACAGCGGGCGCGATGGTCATGTGCGCTGGACCGTGGGAGTAAGAGAAGCCGACGTCCACCGGTTCGCGAACCGCGAGACAATGGTGATGTGCCTGGTGGAAGAGCTGGAGGGATTGCGGAACATCGAAGCCATCGCGGCGGTACCCGGCGTGGACGTCGTCCTACTCGGGCCTGGCGACCTCTCTATGGCGTTGGGACATCACGGTCACATGGATCACCCGGACGTCACGGAGGCAGTCCTCAGCGGCTTTCGGCGCGTGCGCCGCTCCGGCAAGGTAACTGGGGTGGGGATGTCTGGTCGGGCTGTTAAGGACCCCAGGGTTTTCTACCAGTACGTCGACGCTGGTGCCCGGATGTTCCATATCCTCTTTCCATCGCTGTTGCTCGGTGCCCTGGAGGGCATCCGAGCCCTCGCCAAGTCGTAGCTCCCAGGAGGCCTATTCGTGGGGCAGACAATTATCGAGAAGATATTCTCCCGCAACAATCTTGCTGGCAGGCCGGTCAGGGCCGGAGAATTCCTCGACGCACGTATTGACGGCGCGATGCTGCATGTGGAGGGGCTCATCCGCAGGTACATTGAAGAGCAAGGGGGCAAGCCGGAGGCCACGCTTCTCCGCTCCGGGGTAAGGACATCGGTGGCCAACGCGGCCCTGGGTAACGGGACCCTTGGCCACGCGCTGGACTTTGACGACATGGGAGGCTTCGGCCACCCTACGGTCTGCATCTTCCCCGCCCTCCTGGCGCTAGCCGAGAAGACGGGCGCCACCGGGAAAGACTTGCTGGAGGCTTATGTGGTAGGCTGCGAGGTGGGGGTTGCCCTCCAGCGGGCCGTCAAGGTCCACCTGGCAAACCACGGCTTCCACAGGACTGCCATCTTTGGTCGCTTGGCGTCGGCTGTGGCCTGCTCCAAGCTACTCAAGCTGGCCAAATGTCACTCCCCCCATTCATTCTCCGCCCCCTCTCTGCCATCGCCTGCGGGAGAGAGGGGGACACAGGCCTGTCCCTGCTCCGACTCCGTCGAGAGTCGCGACCCCGACGAGTCGGGGCCGGACCTGCCGAAGGGAGGTGAGGGTTTTTGGAACAACCTCTAGCTCCACCTCGACCTTGCAGGGCGAGTCTTTGGCGCTCAACAACTGGAAGAGAGCTCTAGAACCGACTTCTAGCTCCCCATTCTAGATGCAGGTAGCTGTCAGAGGCGCCGGACTCAAGATAATGTGGACTGGTGCGTTCCACATTGTTCCAATGCCCAAAGGGAGGAAGAGGAATGAGGGTCTTCGTTGTCATGCTTGCGTTGCTTGCTCTGGTCTTGTCCGCATGCGTGAAAGTCCAGCCACCGGGTACAGACCAGGGACTGAGCATAGACCAGGCACCAAGTATAGAGGTGATCGGCCCGACTCAGGGAACGGCAGTGGGGGGCGCATTCACCCTCCAGATCAAGGCCGGCGACGACCAGGGCCTCTCCGCCGTTGAGTACGCGGTGGGTGGCGGCACCTTCGCGCCCATGAACCTGGACAGTGCGTCCGGCCTCTTCGAGGTATCCATTGACAGCAAGGCTCTTGGGGAAGATAGCCTGTCGATTACCGTCCGGGCTACTGACAAGACCGGGCAAGCCGTCGAGGTCTCCACCAGCGTCATGGTGGACAACCGGGCGCCCAGCTTGCAAATCATCAGCCCGGCTGAAGGGACACCCGCCCGCGGCTTGCTCACCCTCCAGGTCCAGGCCACCGACGACATGGGCCTTCCCGCATTGGAGTATGAGCTGGGCGACGGCACCTTCTCGCCCTTGAAGCTCAACACCGAGACGGGGCGCTACGAGGCGTTCATAGACAGCAAGGCCCTCAAGGGAGACAGGCACTCCCTCACCATCCGGGCCAGGGATAGCGTCGGGAACACCGCCCAGGCTCTCCTGGTTATGACGGTGGACAACGAGGCGCCGCGTGTGCGCATCGTGAGCCCGAGGGATGAGGCCCTGGCGAGCGGCACGCTCACTCTCCAGGCCCGGGCCGAAGACGACGTGGAGTTGATGGCCGTCGAGTACACCCTGGATGGAGAGGTCTTCCGGCCTCTCAATCTCAACGGCGCGGAGGGCGTGTACGAGGCAGCCATTGACACAAAGGACATGAAGGGAGGCGAACACTCCCTCACCATCCGGGCCAAGGACAGCGCTGGGAATACCGCCCGAGCTGCTGTGGCCATAACAGTGGACAAC
>JACQUK010000096.1 GCA_016210325.1 Chloroflexota bacterium | reverse complement strand
GTCCTGTAGGAACGAGACTGGGAGCGGGTGAGGAGATTCGGACTCCCGACTTTCTGCTTGGGAAGCAGACACTCTACCGCTGAGTTACACCCGCCCCTGAATTTAGCTATGGATACAGCGTCTAACCGAAGTTATCTTGCTGTTGGACTTGACGCACAGCGCCGATACAGTGTATAACTGTGCTGTTTTCAGGAACACAGGCAGACACTCTATCTTGGAGGTAGGGCAACCATGCATCAGGGCCATGGCACCATTAAAGCCCTTGACGACCTTGCTGTCAACATCAAGTCCTTCGCCCGGGCACTTCGGGCAGAGAACGCCAGCCCCCGGACCGTAGAGACTTACCTCGAGTCTGCTAACCAGCTCCACCACTACCTCGAGGCCCACGGGATGCCCCTGGCCGTGGCCCACATCAAGCGGGAGCACGTGGAGGCGTTCATCACTGACTTGCTCGACCGCTTCAAGCCCGCCACTGCCAACAATCGGCATCGGGGGTTACAACGTTTCTTCCGTTGGCTCGCGGAGGAGGGTGAGATCAAGGCATCGCCCATGGCCAACATGAAGCCGCCCAAGGTGCCTGAGATGGCCCCCCCCGTCTTGTCCCAAGAGAACCTGAGACGGTTGCTCGATGTATGTGCCAAGGATGTCGCATTCGGAGGCCGTAGGGACGTGGCCCTCATGCTTTGCTTCGTGGACACAGGGGCGCGCCTGGCAGAGATAGCGAGCTTGAGGTACGACCCTGAACACTCACAGGAGAATGATATCGACCTTGACCAAGGTATCATCCGGGTAATGGGGAAGGGGCGTCGGGAGCGGGTCCTGGCCATTGGGCGCAAGACGGTGCGTGCCCTGGACAGGTATATTCGCCTGCGCCAGCAGCACCCAAGCGCCAATCTGCCCTGGCTCTGGCTGGGCAAGAAGGGCCGCCTGGGGGAGACCGGTATCGGGCAGCTATTCCAGAGACGGGGGGCGCAGATAGGCATACCTGGTCTACACCCCCACCAACTCAGACATACCTTCGCACACACGTGGCTTCTCTCCGGCGGGAATGAGTCTGACTTGATGCGCTTGACAGGCTGGCGCAGTCGGACAATGGTATCGCGGTATGCTGCTTCAACCGCCACAGAGAGGGCAATCGAGGCACACCGGAAGCTCAGCCCTGGGGACCGGCTGTGAGCGATGCAATAATCATCCACAAGGATGCCTCGCCCCCTGACACGTGGCATCCAAGTAAACGCGCCTGGTGCGCCCAGAATCAAGTTGGCTTAGCCGACCCGGCTGCGACCATAGGCTGGCACAGGGGCGGAGGGCCTATTGAAAAGGCCCCTTCGGGGGGACTTCGTGGCTGGCCACCGGGCTCTTCACGGCAAATCAGTTCGGTCTGTAGGCCATTAACGTTGTTTGAGTAACCGGGGCCCGGCCACGGATTCTGCCTGCCGGTCGGGGGCGGCGGTCCTATTCGCTACCACTCCACAGCAATAGCACGCCCGGCGCCCACCGCCAGGCGCTCCCGCTTCGCGTCCACGGCTGACGTCCTGGCACAGTAAACGGCAACTGGGCAGGAATTGGCCCCATTGTTGGCGGTAAAGTGTGAGGGAAGTAGTCCTGGCTTGTAGGGTTCCTGGTCAGGGATTGAGGCGCCCTCCTCTTCCGGTTGTCCTCAATGGAAGTCCCGGGACGAGGGCAGCGCCACGGCCAACTCCTTGCCGGGCCAGTTCGGGCTCCGGGCCGTGGCCACCACGATATTGAAGCCTCCCTCGCGGCGGGAGACCGTCTCGGTGGCCAGCACCAGAGGGCTGGCCGGTTGGCGCTTGTAGCGGGCGTAGACCCTGGGCCATACCACCAGGGGTATGTGGCCGGTCTCGTCCTCGGTGATGAACACGGTCCTGCCCAGACCGCTGCCTGCGGATGACCAGCTCTGCCACCGCGAACGGCTGTCCTTCAGGAGGGAGGATAAGGCCTCCGCGGCGATGACCCCGTTGGGGAGGTCTAACGCCCATGCCGACCGCAGTCGCCATGGGTGGAACAGTAGCGCAGATCGTTAACCGGTGGTAATGGTCTTGTCCCCCACATCCACGGGGAAATGCGGCGATGCCCCGTGACAAGCCATTGGAGGGGGTTCTCAGCCAAGACGTGTTACTCCAGGACGCCGTCCAATTCCAGGCGCCGCACATCGCCCTCCGGCAAGCCAAGCAGGTCTCGACAGGTCTCTCGGGTGTGCTCGCCCATCAAGGGCGCGTGTGTGCGGAGGGACCCCGGCGTCTCCGACAGGTGTACCGGCAGCCCCTCGGTAACAACGGGCCCCAGCTCAGGCTCCACTATCTCGACCAGTCCCCCACGGGCCTGTAGCTGAGGATCCCTCTGGAACAGGTCCTCGACATCCTGGACGGCTGCCGCGGGCACGCCTTCCCGCTGGAGCGCCTCCATGACCCAATGGGCGGTGTGCTGGCTGGTCCAACGTTCCAGGTGGGCGTCCAACTCCTCTCGGTGGGCCGCCCGCCCCAGGAAGGTTGAGAACTTGTGGTCCCGCGCCCACTGTGGATTCGCCAGGGCGCGGCAGAGCCCCTCCCATTGGGTATCTGTCTCTACCGCGATGACACACCAGCGGTCTTCTCCCTGGCACCGGTAGGCCCCATGAGGTGTTGCCCAGAGGCAGCGGTTACCCTGCGGCACCGGGTCCGTCCCGTTGACGATGTACTCCAGGTAGGAAGGGCCCAACAGAGCCGCGCCTACCTCGACTTGCGCCCCGTCTATCCACTGCCCCTGCCCTGTCACAGCTCGATGGGATAACGCAGCCATTACCGCGAAAGCGCCGCAGACCCCGGACATGAAGTCAGGGTGCTGCGCTCGGACCTCTCCAGTCGGGGTGCCCGAACGGGCGTCATTCCACAGGTAGCTCAGCCCAAACAAGGGAGTAAGATTCGGCCCATAGGTAGCGTACTCGGCATCAGGACCGGTAGACCCTAGGCCGCGAAGGCTGATCATCACGAGGTCTGGCCTGACGCGCCTCAGGTTCGGATAGCCCAGGCCCCACCTCTTCATGACCCGTAGAGTGAAATTTTCGACCACGACATCACAGAGCCGCACCAGCTCTCTCGCCAACTCCCTGCCCTCGGGCTTGCCCAGATTGATGGTGACGCTCTTCTTGTTTCGATGCAGCTTTACGAAATCAGGCGAGGTATTCCACCTTGCCTGGTTACCCTCGCCTCTGTGGGTATCGGGATGGACCCGGGACTCCACGGTGAACACCTCCGCCCCGAAGTGCCCCAGCCAACTAGCCACCGTGGGCCCCGCCGCCCCGGTAGTAAAGGCAGCAACCCGAATACCGCGTAGGGGGAGGCGGCTCACCGACTTGTCAGCAGGCAGCATCAAACAGCCCCCGCTGCTCGCAGGGCCGAGAGTTGCCTGGCTGTGAGGCCAAGCTCACCGCAGTAGACCTCGGCATTGTGTTGTCCCACCATAGGGGCTGGTCGGCGGACGCCTGCCGGGGTCTTGCTGAAGCGGTGGAGCGGCCCCATGTGCCGGTACGGGCCGATGAATGGGTGCTCGGTGGATAGGAAGACCCCTCGACCGCGGGTCTGTCTACTTTCGACGAACTCCCCAGGCGTGTTCATGGGAGAGACAGCAATGTGACGCCGCTGCCCTTCCTGGTATAGCCCATCCTTCGTGTATTGTCGGCACAGTCGGGCGACGTGTGGGTCTATGATGTCGCTGTTTTCGCGCCGTGTCCGCGAGTCCACGAAGACGGGGGACATAAGCTCCTCTGGGTGGCCCAGCCACTCCACAAGCGCCTGCCAATGAGTGCGGGGGACTACGAACATCCGGGCGTACCCATCCAGGCAGGGGTAGAGGTCATGCAGTTCGAAGTCGCGGGAACGCCAGCTCTTTCGGAAGGGCTTGCGCCTCGTAGCTGAGTATATGGGGACCGCGTATCCGGCGATGTGGACGCTGGCTTCGTGGACAGAGACATCCACGTGTTGCCCCTGGCCAGAGCACGAGCGGTGGTACAGGGCCACGAGCGTGCCCAGTGCCGCAAAGCTGGAAGCCATGCCGTAGGCCAGTTCGCCTGGGGCCACCAGGGGCGCACTATTGGGCTCTCCGCTGAGTGCCACCAGCCCTCCCAGGGCGAGGCAGACTGTGTCGTTCCCTTGCATGTCCCGGTATGGGCCTGTCTGGCCAAAGGGGGTGACCGAGGTCATCACGATGCCCGGGTTGACCTCGCGAAGCCGAGCATAGCCCAGCCCCAGTGACTCCAGGTATCCAGGTGGGTACGTCTCCAGGACGGCATCAGCCGTCTTGACCAGCCGCAGAAACAGCTCAGACCCATCGGGCGTCGCCAGATCGAGGGTTATGCTCCGTTTGTTGGCGTTATAGTGAGTGAAGTACAGGCTGTGTTCAGGAGCCGGCACGCCCTGGTTGAACGGTGGCCGGCGCCGGCAAGGATCGCCCCCAGGCGGTTCCACCTTGATGACATCCGCCCCGAGGTCTGCCAGCAGCTTGGTGCCGAACATACAGGCTGGCCCAGCTAGGTCAAGCACTCGGAAGCGGGACAGAGGGCCTATGGACGTGACGGCGCTGCCCCGGCCGACCACAGAGTCAAAGGCGGGAGAGTGACTCATCCAAATTGTATTGTCGCCCCTCGTTCCCCGACCGCTGGCCCCGAAGAGGGGGCGCCCATGACCTCGCCCT
>JACQUK010000110.1 GCA_016210325.1 Chloroflexota bacterium | reverse complement strand
TCTTTGCCGACCTTCTCCATTACCTCTGCGATGCGCTGCCCTATCTCGTCATCGTGCGCCGAGAGGGACGCTACCTGGGAGATCTGGGCCTTGCCCTCGACCGGCTTGGACATCTCTTTGATGGCTGCCTTCAGGGCGTCTACCGCCTTTTCCATGCCACGCTTGAGGGCCATGGGGTTGGCGCCCGCGGCCACGTTCTTGTAGCCCTCGCGGATCATGGCCTGGGCCAGCACCACCGACGTCGTTGTGCCGTCGCCGGCGACATCGTTGGTCTTGCTGGCTGCCTCTTTGATGAGCTGGGCCCCCATGTTCTCAAAGGGTTCCTTGAGCTCAATCTCCTTGGCAATGGTGACCCCGTCGGAGCAGACCTGCGGGGGGCCAAACTTCTTGTCCAGCACTACGTTGCGCCCCCGTGGGCCCAGGGTCACTTTGACCGTGTCAGCCAGGACGTCGGCTCCAGTCTTGAGCTTGCGCCGTGCCTCTTCCGCAAAACTTATCTGCTTTGGCATCTGGGTGCTCCCTCCAGTAGGTTAATCTTACTTGGCCGCGATCTTGGCCAGGATATCGCTCTCCCGGATGATGAGGTACTCGACACCGTCCTCTTTGAACTCGGTGCCAGAATACTTGGCGTAGATGATGTGGTCCCCGGTTTTGAGGTCCAGGGGCACCCGCTTGCCCTCGTTGGTCAGGGTGCCTGGACCCACCGCGACCACTTCGCCCTCTTGGGGGCGTTCCTTGGCCGTGTCAGGGAGCACGATGCCGCCTTTGGTCACCTCCTGTCGGTCAAGAGGCTTGACGATGACGCGGTCACCCAGTGGATGAAGAGCTCGGGGCATAAACACCTCCTCGGCGGTTTAGCAGTTCCGCGACAAGACTGCTAATGTCTCGGCCATTAGCTTAATGTGGTCTGCAGCCCTTGTCAAGGGTTCTCTTGGCTAGCGGCTCAAGCTGTGGGGTGCTAGCCAAGAGCGAAGCGCCACAGCGGGTTCCGGAGAGAGGCCCACCCCCGTTGTAGCCTTCCTTCTTTCGTGCTACCCTTTTCACTTGGGCCTCTTGGGACATTCAATCTCGGAGTAGAGGAGGACTAGCACACCAATGCACCTGGTTATTGATGGGTATGGAGCGGACGCTAGCAAGCTTCAGGACCCGGAGTTGGTCCGCCAGTTCCTGGACCAGTTCCCAGATGCCATTGGCATGACCAAGATCACCCAGCCTTCGGTGATCCTTTACCATGGTCCCCAGCCACAGGACTGGGGTGTCTCGGGCTTCGTTATCATCGCGGAGAGCCACATCAGCGTCCACACCTTTCCTGGGCGGTGTTTCATCCAGGTGGACATCTTCTCCTGCAAGGAGTTCGCCACCGGGGAGGCCCTGGGCCGCGTCGAGCAGTTCTTTGGCCTCCAAGTCGTGAACACCTGGCTCCTGGAGCGAGGTCTGGAGCACTACAGCCCGGAACAGGCCCGGCGGGCCCTGGAGGTGGACCGCCAGCACCTGGCTAGAGAAGTTCGGAGCTGAACGGGATGCCTTGGGGCACGCTATCCAGTCCGTCAGTCCCCCATAACTTCCTGGGCTTGGAGCCGCGGCGGTCCAGTTTGCGCGCCTCCCGCTTTGTGGTGCTCCCTGTCCCCTACGACAGCACCACCTCGTACAAGAGCGGGACGAGGGAGGGGCCATCGGCCATTATTGCCGCCTCCCGTCACATGGAGGAATACGACCCTGAGCTGCAGGACGAGCCCTGCCGACACGGCATCCACACCCTGGCAGAGCTAGAGCCTCACACCGGTGACCCGGCGGTCATGGTGGAACGGGTGGCCACCGCCGTCCGCCGCCTGGCCAGGCGGGGGAAATGTGTGGTGATGTTGGGTGGAGAGCACTCCATCACCGTTGGAGGGGTGAAAGGTTTTCTCCCCACCAGCCCTGACTTGGCCGTGCTCTACTTGGACGCCCACGCCGACCTGCGGGACGAGTACCTGGGCACGCGGTACAACCACGGTTGCGGTGCCCGTCGCATCGCCGAGCTCTGCCCCCTGGTCCAGGTGGGGATTCGCAGCATGAGCCGCGAGGAAGCACACTACGTCGCAGAGCGGAAGATACCGATTATCCCCTGGGACGCAGCCACGCCGGCCGTGGAGGCCATTCCTCAGGTGCTGGCTGCTCTGCCCGGCCCTGACGTCTACGTGAGCATAGACCTGGATGTGTTAGACCCCTCGCTCATGGCCGCGGTTGGCACCCCGGAGCCCGGCGGAATGGGCTGGCAGGGCCTGCTGGCCCTGATGAGGGCCGTCAGCCGGGCCAGGCGCATCGTGGGCTTTGACCTGTGCGAGCTGTGCCCGGGGGAAGGGCCAGTGGCCTGCGCCTACACTGCGGCCACCTTGGCCTACAAACTGATGGGGTACGTGGCCAGCAACGGTGAACTAAGTGGAGGTGGCTCCCCAGCCCAGCAACGGAGGGCGTGATGAGAGGGTCGGTCCGCCTCGGCAAGGTCTGGGGTATCCCCCTAGAGGTCCACACCAGTTGGTTGGTCATCTTCGTACTGGTGAGCGTCTCCCTGGCCCAACTCTTTGGCGAACGCTTTCCCTTCTGGAGCGTGGGCCAGCGCTGGGGTGTGGCGGTGCTCACCTCGCTGCTCCTCTTCGCCTCAGTGCTGGTGCATGAGCTGGCGCACAGTGTAGTGGCGGTATGGCGCGGCATCCCGGTACGGGGCATCACCCTGTTCATCTTCGGCGGCGTCTCGCACATTGCCCGAGAGGCTAGCACCCCGGGCGTGGAGCTGCTAATAGCCGTCGTAGGGCCGCTCCTCAGCCTCACGCTGGGAGTCCTCTTCTCTCTTCTGGCTTTCGCCTTTCGGGAAGGCAACTCCATGGTGTATGCCGTCTCTTCCTATCTGGGCTACGCCAACCTGGTCCTCGGGGTCTTCAACCTGGTGCCGGGCTTTCCCCTGGACGGTGGCAGGGTACTGCGGGCCGCTGTGTGGCGGGCATCGGGCAACTATCACCGCGCAACCCGCGTTGCCGCCACCACGGGCCAGGCCATCGGCATCCTGTTCATTGTCCTGGGCATCCTTCTGGCCCTGTTCGTGTCGGGCGCCCTCATCTCCGGCCTCTGGCTGGTGCTCATCGGCTGGTTCCTGGAGTCGGCGGCAGCCACCAGCTACCGCCAGCTTCGCCTTCGCGAGGTGCTCCAGGGCTATGTGGCCCGTGACCTGATGACCTCGGACTGCGCCACCGTGTCCCCTGACGTCAGCATTCAGGAGATGGTGGAGCAGCGAGTCCTGGTCTCCGGGGCACGCTGCTTCCTGGTGACCGAAGCAGACCGCACCTATGGCCTGGTGACTATCCACTCCGTCCGGGAGGTCCCCCGTACCCGATGGGCAGAGACCCCCGTCCGCCAGGTGATGACCCCGACCGAGCACCTGGTGACTGTGTCTCCCAACGACGAGGCCTACCATCTGATGGAGGTGATGGACCAGGCCAACGTCAACCAGGTGCCAGTGGTCCAGGACGGCAACATCATTGGGCTAGTGACCCGCGAGGGCGTCATCCACTTCTTGCGGGTGCGGGAGGAGCTGGGGATCTAGTGGCACCCACGGCTGGCCCGGAGGCCAAGGGGCAGGCGTAGCCCTGGGCCGAGTGAGTTGACCTGCTGCAGAAGAATGGGGGATGACAGGCGGAGAGCGCAAAAAAGGGCCAGCCTTGAGGGTGAGCATTGCACAGGAGGAGACGCCATGCTGGAACGGCGAGGTGATGGAGGAGGCCCTTGACGAGGGTGGTCCTGGCGCACCTACCGCCGCAGACTCCGGGGGTGGCGTCGCCTCTCTCGCGGAAGCTAGGGCTGCTGGCGCGAAGGCTTGTGGAGGAGAAGGCCACGGCCCTCATCGTCGCACCTTCCAGCCAAGGGCGGTGGGCCGCAGAGGCCCTGGCGCAGCGCCTCAAGGTGTCCCCGGAGGTGGGTACGGAGTTGGCCCGAAGTCCCCAAGAATGGTTGGCAAGGGTGGCGGAGTGCTATCCTGATGGTACCGTGGCCCTGGCGGCGGGCCTCGACGAGGCCTGCCGGGTGCTGTGGGCCGGTCTGGGTGCTGATGGCATCTATTCCCAGGTCTTTGCGTTGGAACCTTATGCGGTCAGCATCATCGCCATCGGTGGGGGGCGGCAGCAGGTCTGCGTCATCAACGACCGCTGCCATCTCCGAGGGCGCCGTGACCGAAGCTGAGCGCCAGCCATCGGGCGGGCCTGGAGCGGGTAGCCGCAGGCCCCTGGCCCCGCACGAGGTCTTGCAGTACCTCCAGGTCATCTATGGGCCACTGCGGTGGACGCCCCGCCAGGAGCCGGTGGCGGAGCTGGTGCTCACCATCCTGTCCCAGCACACCTCAGACATGAACGCCCGCAGGGCGTTCGAGCGCCTGCGGGAGCGTTTCCCCTCCTGGGAGGCGCTCATGGCGGCCCCTGAAGCGGCCATTGAGGAGTGCATCCGCACGGCCGGGCTTTCCCGGCAGAAGGCGCCTCGCATCAAGGCAGTACTGGAGCGCATCAAGGAGCTTCGGGGCGACCTGGACCTGGGCTTCCTGAAGCAGCTCCCCCTGGCCGAGGCCAAGCAGTGGCTGCGGGCCTTGCCTGGTGTGGGGCCCAAGACGGCAGCGGTTGTGCTGTGCTTCTCGCTGGGGATGCCGGCCATGCCGGTGGACACCCATGTCTACCGGGTGGCGAAGCGCCTGGGGCTTGTCGGTCCCAAGGTGACGGTGGAGCAGGCCCACGACGTGCTGGAAAAGGGCGTGACCCCGGAGCAGGTGTTCCCCTTTCACATGTACCTCATCACCCATGGGCGGCAGGTGTGCAAGGCGCAGCGCCCGCTGTGCGGGCAGTGCGTGCTGAGCGCGCGGTGCCCCTCCAGCCGGGTATAGGGGGGAAGCTGCGGCCGTTGGCAGGGCATCCTGCTGGCGGCGCAGGCCTTTGGCGCCGTCTCGCTTGTTGCCTCCCACAGCCAATGGCTGAGCGGACGCGTAGAGGACGCCCCCGTGGAGAACAGATCGCGCGAGCGAGGGCAATGCCAGGTTGAGGACCTGTTGACTACGGAAAGGCCTCGGCCGCAGGTGGCTTCGCCAGGACCCAGGTGCTGGCACCCGCCTCCTGAAGGTCGAATCCATGAAATCTCGTCATCGCAGCGAACCTGCTGGACAACTCAATCGAGAGGTTGGTGATGGTGACGCGCACCGCTTTGGCCGTGGCCGAGCCAGCCTCCTCACTGAGAATCCGCAAGAGGGCGTCCAGAAACGACGGGGTGACTGCTTCGACCCCGATGAAGTCGATACTGACCTCCTCGGGCTGGCGCACCGCATCGGCCAGCGCGGGGCGCAGGGCACTGGCGGACTGGCGCGTGACCAGCGCTCTTCGAGGCAGAATGGCATGAACCTTGATGGTGGCCAGGATGGACCCCCCTATGTCTCTATTGAAGCATATGCCAGTGTGCCAGGGAAGAGGGTTGTCCTTCTGGCATCGCTCTCCACCTCTTCGTTCACCGTCAAGGCCCCGATGCCTGAGTGGATAATGAGCTGCCTTCCCGGTTTCGCCATGGCCTCATAGACCCAGCTCAGCCCTATGCCTCGCAGTGGATCCCCGGTGCCGCTGACCCGCTCGCGCGTAGCAAGCTCAATGGCCTTCCAGTCGTAGGGTACCCGGTCCCTCAGCGTTGGGTTCCGCTCCAGGGAGCGGCGTATCCCGATTCCGCCGTCTGCCACGGCGCACGCGAACCGGCGCACGCGTTCCGACTCGTAGAACTGGATCAATCCAAAGGGCCCAACGGGAGATTCAGCGTGCTGAACTGCGTTCTGAGCCAGCTCACCAAACACATCAGCTACCACCGGCCGCAAGTTGGCCGCTCCGAAACTACTCGCGTCGAGCTTGTCCAACACGTGATTCACAACTTGCTCTACGTGGGATTCGCTCTGGAGAGGTGTCAGAGGCAGCACCACCTTTGGATCGTCGCGTTCGGGCACATCGCGGTCGTCCACTTCTACGCCAGCACCTTTCAGGACGCTGAACAGATACACCGATTTCAGGTAAATACACGTGCCGAGGTTCTCCGGCACGAGCAGACGACCCGCGCTGCCGCGCAGCGCGGCCAGGAGCGGGTAGACAACGCACCAGAGCACTGCAGGAGGGCGCAAGAAGTCGCATCGCCGCAGGTCTACGTCTATGGTCTGTTCTGAGAAGTCCCCCTGCCTTGGGTCTCTGGAGGCGTAGCGTGGAGGCAGGTCTCCGGCGTGCCAGAAACTGACGGGCGCCTCGATTCTCATGAGCACACCCCCGGAATAACAGTCACTGGCCTCATGGGTGCTCAGTCGCCGCGGCGGGACCTTCGTTCCCCCCGTGTGTGCTCGCCTATATTGTCAGCCGCCTGTACAGGTAGGGCAGGCGTTCAGGTAAGGCGTGGATGTCCGCCAGCACCTCGTACCCCATGTCCGAGCACATGGTCTTCAGATAGTCATGGCCCGCCTTGTCCACCGTCAGCGCAAAGGGCGTGATGTTCTTCATGCGGGCTTCCGTGAGGGCCATCTTGGTGTCGTGGACGGCGTACTCCTTCTCCACGCCCTCGCGGCTGTAGCCCCGGTCCTGGGGCCGCCCGTCGCTGATGAGGAACAGCACCTTGGTCTTGGCGTCCATGTCGTCCAGCTTGGCAGTGACGTGGCGGATGGCGGGCCCCATCCGGGTGGCATGCAGAGGGGCAATCTTCTCGACGCGGCGCCGCACCCGGTCGCTGAGGGTCTCGTCCAGGTCCTTGATGACGTAGAACTCGACGTTCTCCCGCCCGTAGCCTGAGAAGCCATAGATACCGTAGCGGTCGCCCAGCGTTTCCTGGGCCTGGATCAGGAGCACGGTGCTCTCTTTCTCCAGGTCAATGATGCGCTTGTAGCTGCGGCGCCCGCCCTCGGCGCGGCGAGAGCGCAGCCACAGCATGTACTCCACCGGGTCATCGGGGGCGTCCCACTCGTCCGGCCCCCGCTTGGCCTCGTCAATAGCCTCGGCGGTAGAGGCGCTCATGTCCAGCAGGAAGGCCACTGCCACATCGCGCTCGATCTTGTTGCGGCGCCAGTACAGCTTCTCCGAGGGCGTGATGCCGGTGCGCTTGTCAATCATGGCCTCCAGTACGGCATCCAGGTCGTACTCCTCACCGTCCTCCAGCCGCTTGATCTTGCGGAAGGTCTCCGGAAGGATCAGCTCGAACTGGCGGCGGATCTGGGCCACCATCGGGGCGTAGGACTGGAGCGTCTGGTACCAGAAGTTGGGGTCACCCTCGGCCACTACCTTCTCGCGGATGATGCACCAGCGGGGCCGGTAGTCGGCCGCGCGGAAGTCCCACTCGGCATAGGTATAGGTGTGCGGCTCGGTGGCCTCTAGCGGCCCACCCTCGTCATCCGTGTGGACCAGGGGGCCTTGCCCGAAGGCAGGTATAGGAGGTGGCTGCGAAAGCCCTGCCTCCCGCATCAGGTTGTTGGCGTACATCCCGGCCGTATGGGTGATGTCCGCCTGCATGGCCTCCATCTCTAGCTCGGCGCTCTGCTGGAGGAGTTGCTCCAGGAGCTCCTTGCTGATGGGCTGCTGCCCGGTCTGGCCGTCCTTGCGCTGCCCCGTCTGCTTGAGCTTGGCCAGAAGCTGGACCAGCTCGGGCTTGAACTCGCCACGGTACTCCACTTCATCCGGTGAACGGTAGGGCTTCCCCTGCTGCTCCCGCTGCGTCTGGGTCTCCTGGGTGTGCTGGCTGAGCTTCCCCTTGAGCTCCTGGACGAGCTGCTCGGCCCCTTCGGGCTCCTCGTACTCCTGCTCCTCATCAACGTCCAGTCTGTCCCACTCCTCCTGGGCCAACTCCTGGTTGGGGACGTCGGCCAGGATGGAGTAGACGCGCAGGGCAGCCTCGGAGGTGTCTTCCACCCTGGCGCCGGGCTTCGCTAGCAGCCGGACGATGCGAGCGATGCGCCTCGCCTCCTGGCGGAAGTGGGACGGCGCGGGCAGCCCCCGGTACTGTTGGAGGCTGAGGCGCACCAGGAACTCCACCATCGCCTCGCGCAGCGGCATGGCCTCTACGGGCAGCCGCTCTTCCAGGGCGTCCTGCTGCACTCGGCGGTAGTGGCTCCGGATGCCCGCGTACTCCCGCAGGACCCAGGCGTCAACCCGGCTGTCTTCCAGCACGGTGAAGATGTCCAGCGCCAGCTTGCGGTCGGCAAACAGGTCGAAGAAGCGCTGCATGTCAGTGAGCCAGCGCCGCTCCAGGCCCCCCTGGGAGTCGTTTGCCGGCTGGGCCTGCGCCGGGGCGGCCGAGGCCGGAAGGTGCGGACGCAGGTCACGGAACAGGGTGGAGGGCCGCTCGAAGGAGAAGGCGAAGCTGCCGAACTCCAGGTGGGCTACCTGGTGAGTGGCTACCACCTTGTACCAGCCAAAGTTGCTGCCCTTGGTCGAGTAGCGGTCAACCATCGGAGGTAGATAGACGGTGCTGCCCTCGGTAGTAGGCTGCTCTTTGCTGACCCAGCCGATGCCCTTGTGGACCAGTTCCTGGGTAGCGGCGATTTCGAGCCCGGCCCCGGCCAGGGCGCGGCAGTACATCCGCATCAGGTCCTTAATCTTGCCCAGCTCCACGGCAGAGGAGAGGTTGTCCAGCACCTCCTGGGCACGGGCGGACTGGAGCTGGAGATAGGCGAGGCCGCCATCCTTGTTCTGGCGAAGGATTCGGCTGCCTTCAGCAAACCATAGCTCCAGTTGGGCCAGGTTGATGCGCTCCAGGACTTTCGGTGCGTTGCGCAGGAAGTCCAGCACACCCCGCGGCTCCAGGAGCAGGAGGGTCTCTGCCAGGGACAGGACGGTGCCCTGGGCACGCCCGTCTACCTGCCCAAGGGCCTGGGAGGCCTCCAGCAGGAAGCTGGAGGCGGTGCCCTGGCCGCTGCGGGCCAGGCGCTCCGCCAGGGAGAGGAAGCGGCCACGTTGCGAGCTGTCAATGCGAGGCAGGGCCTTGGCGCTGACCTCGAAGCAGCCCTTGACCTCGCGCCAGGAGCCCTCTGCCATAGCAGAGAGCAGGGTGATGAAGCCCTCTCTGCTGTCCCCCAGCTTGGGGAAGAGGTCCTGCGACAGGGTCAAGCACTCCATGGCCAGGTCGTAGGAGCGATGGGCCAGGGTATCAATGAAGCTGACGAACCGCTCCATCTCCGAAAAGTTCAGGCTCCGGAGGAGAGTGGGGCTAGTCTCGAAAAACCGGCAAGACAGGGCGCTGGACTTCCAGGTGCCCTTGTAGAGCTGCTGTCCCATGCCGGCCCAGGCGGTGAGCTGCCGCGAACGGAGGTGGACAACGCTTCCGGGGCTGGCGCGGAAGTAAGCCACTGCTACCGTGGGCGAGTCCTGGCAGAGCAGCCCACCCCATTGGCCCCAGACCGCCAGGTTGGCCGGGGTGATGACCGGCACCACCGTCGGGCTAACTTGAAAGAACTCGGAGGCGGCCTCCCAGGAGCGGACCGACTGTTTGGCCAGGGCCAGTCCCTGGTTGGCCCACGCCTGGAGTTGGTCAGGAGTTAACATTGGCTCCAGCAACTGGCTGCCCCGGTCGAAGGCCTCCACGACCGTAGCAGGGAACTGCCGGAGTTGGATAGCTACGTTTTCGAGGGCATCGTTACGTGCAAGGGCCATACGGCCTCCCCCTTCGCCTGTTGGAAGAAGTCCAGGAACTCCCGGATGATGCGAGCCGTGGCACCAAAGACAGTGCGGCTATTATACGTAAAGGCCAGGCTTTTCTCCAGCCGATTGTTTCTAAGGTACGCCTCCTGCCGGTGTGTAGCGGGGTCCAGCAGCGCCTCCACGGGTACCTCCAGCACCTCCGAGATCTCTTCCTGGCTGACGCGGAAGGGGTAGGGGTATGGGAGGGTGCCCACAATGGGCTGGATCTTGAAGCCACTGCGGGTAGCCACGGGGGGCATGGTGCCCAGCACCACCACATCCCGCGGGTCAATGCCCATCTCTTCTTGGGCCTCACGGAGGGCAGTGGTCAGCAGGTCTTTGTCCTCTGGGTCCATGGCTCCACCGGGGAAGCACCACTCCCCCTTGTGGTGAGCGACCTGTTGGCTCCGCCGGTTGACCAAGGTGTGGTAGACATGGCCCTTCTGGAACACCGCGAGCAGCACAGCCGAGGGGACCAGGGTGGAGTCTCCCAAGTCGCTGGTGGAGTGCAGTCCCAGGAGTCGCCTGAGAGCTTCGAGAGTTGTGTCGTTCCCACCAAGCCCCTGTTCCCGTCCATTGCCCTCACTTGTCGTTTGGATGAAAGTCCCCTGTGTTAGGTGCATGGAACCTCTTCAGCCTTGGGTGCATCAGCTTTCGGTGGAGGGCCGGCGCTGGCCCGCCGGGGCGCTTCCCCCCGAAGCCTGTTCTGAGCGACTACTCAAAGATCGAGGCGACCACCTCGTCAATGCTCCGCTGGACCTGGAGATCATCGGTGACGGCCCACGTCACCGCCGCCTGGCAGGCGCGGCGGGCTGCGATGCCTTGGTCCATGAGCTTGCCCGCGTAGATGAGCAGGCGGGTGGAGGCCCCTTCCTGAAGGCCGTGCTCCTTGAGGTTGCGGACCTTCTC
>JACQUK010000102.1 GCA_016210325.1 Chloroflexota bacterium | reverse complement strand
GTCTGCTCTTGTGCAGGCAGGCGTCCAGAGTTTACATCAGGGGTAGGAGGGGCAAATCTTCCAAGGCAAGAGAGTGCCAGACTCCCAGCGGCAACAAGCACCAGAAGAAGTGCCAGGCGCAAAGATATGCCCCCTTCAGGTCGTGCCAAATCAACGGGCACTGGCAGGGTGCCAGTCCCGTGGCATCGAAATGTAATTACAGAATACGGCACAAATCGGCTGAAGGGCCAGCCTCTGGAAGGGCGAGCCCTTTCGCGGTCTGAGTCGAGTGGTTTTATCTGCTCCAACGGTACTCTAATCGCTGATTGCCCACCACGGGGGATACGGACCCACATCGGATACCCGGAGCACCTCAGTCTCCTACATCGCCCCCCCAGCCTTCAGCAGCTCCAAGTCTCGTGGGAACAGCCCCAGCTCGCCGTGGTAGACCTCCAGGTTGTGCTGGCCGATGCGCGGCGCCGGGCGACGCATCTGCCAGGGCGTCTCCTCCATCACGAAGGGAGCGCCGGGGTACTTCAGGGCAACTTCATCCGCCGCATCCGGTGGCACCACCCAGTAGCCGCGGGCCTGAAGCTGGGGGTCGGTGAGCACATCGGCCAGGGTGTTCAGCGGGGCAATGAACAGCCCCTCGCGCACCGCCAGGTCCAGCAGCTCCGCCTTGGTCTTGGTGCGGAAGTAGGCGGTGAAGGCTTCCGTCAGGCGGTCCACCTCAGGCTGACTGACCTTCCGGGCGTCATAGTTGCCCCAATCTATTGCCAGCAGCCAGTCGGGGGCCAAGCCCTCCCGGGCCATCACCTCGGTCAGGAGGCGGTTGGAGCGGGAGCCGACGAATCCACCGGCCACCACCGCCACCACCAGCCCGTCCTTGCAGGGGTAGACTGTGCGGATGCGCGTGGTGCCGAACTGGCGCCACCGCCCCTCGCGCTGAAGGATGACCCCCTCGTACTCGTACCACTGGTAGGTGTGGGTCAGCATCCAGGGGGGGCACTGCTGGGCCGACTGGTCAATCTGCTGGCCGCGCCCCGTGGCGTGCCGGGCTTGGAGGGCGATGAGGGAGGCGGCCGCGGCGGATGCCGAGGCGTGGAAGGCGGTCTGGGGCGGCAGCCCCACCCGCACGGGGGGCCGGTCCGGGTCGCCGCACATCCAGAGATAGCCGCCCATCGCCCACAGGACCAGGTCGGTGGCCTGGTAGTGGGCGTAGGGGCCTGTCTGGCCGAAGGGGGTGACCGAGGCCATGATGAGCCTGGGGGTGATGGCGGCCAGGTCCGGGTAGCCCAGCCCCAGCGAGGGCAAGTACCCTGGCGGGAAGGACTCGAACAGGAAGTCGGCACCCTGGACCAGGCGCCGCAGGAGGTCGCGGCCGTCGGCGGTCTCCAGGCCCAGGGTAATGCCCCGCTTGTTGAAGTTGTAGGCCCGCCAGAAGAGGCTCTTTTCAGGATGGGGGGCATGGCCCAGGAAGGGCCCCAGGCGGCGCGTGGGGCTGCCCTCCGGCGGCTCGATGCGCAGCACGTCGGCCCCCAGGTCGCCCAGCAGCCGGGGGCCAAGGTTGTAGCCACCCTCCGTCAGGTCCAGGACGCGGTACGGCCCGAGGGCAGTGGGGGGTGTTCCAGCATCCCGGCTCTCCCGAGGCACCATGCGTGCACACCCTGTGATGTGTGGGCTTTTGCAAGCGCTGGGTCTGGCGCTGCCGTGAAGGCGTACCGCCGATTATACAACGCAGGGGGAAGGCTGCTTCATCTAAGCGTCATGCATGTTGGAAGGTGTACCTGGACTTGAAAACGAGAGGGGCGACCGGCCGGTCGCCCCTCTCGTTTTCAATACCTGTTCCGTCCTATGTACGTACAGGGATCTTCCATATGTCTGACCTGAGGGCGGTAGAGGATGAAGGCAGTTGCGCCGAACTCCCTGCCGCTTCAAGGCAAGCCTCTATAGCCTCGATGATGTTGTGGTACAGTTCCTCCTCTGTCTCTCCTTGGCTGACACACCCGGGGAGTTCTAGTACTTCTGCCCAGTACCCACCCTCCTCCGCGGGTCGGACAATGACGTTGAAGACCCGAACTCTTGCCATGTTGCGCCCCTCTCACAGCCTGGCGAGGAACTCCTGCTCAGTGACCCCGCTCACTCGGAGTAACTTCTTTAGTAGTGCTTCCTTTAGAATACCTTTGGGGAAGGAAAGTGTGACACGTCCATACTGCACTACCCTATGGCTGCCTTTCCCCTGCCTCTCTACCCCACCCAACCTGATGAAGACCCGGACTGCATCTTCTTGTCTAACGTTCTTGAGATTCAAGGAGTTAGCCCCCTCAGAGTAGGGTAAACTCCCCACGGCAGTGACTGAGGGGACGGCTCTGCTTTCGAGAGCCGTAGTATCACGTTGCTTTACGCAAGAATAGTACCATTGTCAACTCCGTCCAACAAGGATGCGGATATAACCCGTCACCCCACGCTCCTCACCGATGCCCGGCAGCTTGTGGACAATACCTGTGCGACACACAGTGACCGAGGAAATCACATGAACTCATCCCAAAATGCTTCTCGGGTGATTTCGGGATAGCTTCATGAAGCCACACCTTGAAGCGGCCACGCACTGGAACGGCTCAAGACGGTGAAGCGTGTCCACCGCCAGGGGCCTATCCGGCCCAGCGCCGCCATGCTGCGAAGCCCAGGAGGGCCGTTCCTGCCAGCGCGGTAGCCAGGTCGGCCCTCGCCGATGGCCCACAACCCGCCGACCGCGCAGGCGTAGGAGATGGGGCGGCTGCTGGCGCCTCGGCCGCCGTAGCGGAGGGGGCTAACGCGGCCGGTACGGATGTGGCAGTGAGCAACGGCGCCGTCGGCGTCGGGCTGGTGGGTGGCGTTGTGGGGGCCAGGGTGGGACTGGGCGAAGGCCTTGGCGGACCCTCTGCTGTTGAGGTGGGGGTTGCTGTTGGTGGCATGGGTGTGGATGTGGGCAAAGGCGACACAGCAGCAGTAGGTGTTGACGGAGGTGGCGTCGGTATTGGTGTAGGCGTCACGGTGGGCGTTGGAGTATGGGTAGCCGTAGCGGTGGGGAGCGGTGTGGCTGTTGGCTCCGTCTGTTGTTCTAGCCCCAACTGGGCCGTCTCTGCCGGGGTGAGGTCGCGGAATGCAAAGGACCAGGTGCTGAACCGCGCCGTCTGCACCTCCACGGCCCCCTCGGCCCGGCGCAGGGTGTGCTGCGCCGGGGCCCACTGGCCCTGGAAGTGCACCTGCACCACCAGCCTGCCCGGTTGGGCCACTGCCAGGCCGAGCTCCTGCTGCGAGAGCCGGAAGGAGATGGTGGCGGGCTGGAGGAACAGGACGCCCTCCAGGGTGCGCCCCTGTGTGTCGAACACCTCCAGGCGGAAGGCCCTCACGATGCTCAGGCCCGAGGGTGCAGGTGGGACCTGGCTCGCCGCCAGAGGGGTCAATGCCAACTGGGCCGTTGCGCTCAGCGCCCCCGGAGGGAAGCGCAGCTCCACGGTGCCATCGGCCGAGGCCAGCCTGGTTGGCCCCGTGGGTTGGGCTACCGTCACTTGCGCCATGCTGCCCGCCAGTGAGGGCGCTGGGGTGACCTGTGCCGCCGGTACGACGAGGGGTGTTGGAGTTGGGGTGGGTGCGGGTGGCGTGGCCTCCACCGCGAGGTTGCGGAGCGGTGAGACCACCTGGTTTGCCGCCCAGTCCTGCGCTATCACCTGCCAGGTGTGGGGACCCGTCGCCAGCGAGAGGGGCAGGACGAAGTGCCATCCGGTTTCCAGAGCAGTCAGCATCAGGGAGCCTGGGCCGTACTCCCGCCCATCAACGACCACCTTCAGGTCGGCTGGTGTCCCACCGGAGAGGAGCCTGGAGAGGCCGAAGTGGGCGTCGGTAACGTCCCCAGTGAGGACGACGCGGGCCCCGCTGTTTGTGAAGCCCTCATATGGCCACAGGGTGGCGATGACCGGCGCATTCCGGTCCACCAGGGTGAAGGTCCGGCTAAAGCGGTCCGGCTGCGCGGCGCCGCTGACCGAGACGTTGTTGGCTTCATCCTTGCCGGAGAACTGCACACTGTACTCGCCCGGCGCTGGGTCAGGGAACGTCAGCAGGTAGACTATGCCATCCTGAGTGGTCGGCGCCGCCTCCACTGCCTGCATCCCGCCGCCGAGCGGCGTCCACCCGACAGCCAGGTCGGTGAGGGCCACTTTGCCGTGGGTGTCTCCCGGGTACTCACCTCCCTCCGCTGCCCAGTTGATGGTGACGCGCAGGGGCCGGGCGTACTCAAGCTCAGGGTTGGCTCCGGCGTCCACGGCCTGCCCGTTGACCGTGACCAGCGCCGGTGTCGTGCCTGGGGCCATGCCCAGGCCACCGTTCAGCCGGGTGTCGAACTCAAGGGTGAGGGCGCCCTCGACCGCGGTCGTCTTGCCGGCCCGGCCTGGGTTGGCCGCGGCGTCTGTGGCATCGGCCAGCACGTTGACCCGCTGCGAGTTGCCGGGGTTGGTGCCCTGGTTCAACAGGTCGCCGGTGATGACCAACTCGTAGGTGCTGGGGCCGGTCTGCTGGGCCGCCCGGGGCGGGCCGTTGGTCACCGCCCCCGTCGCCGGGTCTGTCAGCTCTCCCAGGGTAACCGTGGGGGGAGCCGCCAGCGGCTCGTTGGCGGTGATGGTCAGGACCGCCTGCTGTCCCGCCAGGGCTCTGTCCAACGAAAGGGAAAGCTGGGGCCCCAGGCCATCATCGGCCACGACCTGCCCAGCGGCGGTGGCGTTGCTGGCCAGGTCGCTCACCTGGCCTACCAGCGCCACCGTGGGGCGGGCGTCAGAGGCCATCGCGGCTGGCAGGGTGAGGAACACGTTCAACGGCCGCAGGCGCTGCGGCGGATCGAGGCTCTCGTTGGGCAGGTCTATGACCTGGACCGCCAGCGGCACCTGGCCATCCACCGTGAAGTCCGATGGCTCCACCGTGGCGGGGTCCAGGCCCGTTCCTGCACCGTCGCCGGAAGCGGCCAAGTCATCCTCGAAGGTGAGGTGCACCATGTTGGGCCGGGCGTTCAGGCCGCGTCGCAGCCGGTTGCCCGCCCGTGCAGTAGGGTCCCAGGCATCGCCGGTCCTGGCGCTGACCAGGCGTGAAGGCAAGCTGTCTGCATCCTGGGCTGCTACGCGGGATGCCGGGGCGCCAGGGTGGGCGTGCTGTGGGCTGCTCGCGGGCAAGGTGGCCTTGGCAAACGACGCAAGTGGGGGATTGGCCTGGGCTGCCAGCACAAGGAAAGTCAGGAGGGACACCAACGCAGCCCGCTGCGCCACAGGTCACCTCACGGAGGTGCGGGGCTTCCTCCCCCAAGGCACGCCCCAGCCCCCACACGGTAACCGCGGGCCATCGTGTCACTGGCGGGGTTATCTGTCAAGGCGGACGGTGAACCCGAAACTAGCGATTGACTCTCGTAGGGCATCCCGACACGTCGGGACAAACCTGCCCGATCACAACGGTCGGGTTGGGAAACCCGACCTACACATTCAATCGCTATTCTTGGGGTGAACGGGCGTTGTCCCGTTGCCCGGTCCCGCAAGGTGTCGTAGTGGACCTCCGTGCCTTGTCGCGCAAGGTGTCCTGGTTGACACTCTCGAAAGCGGTTTGCTACCCTGGTGCCCACAATAGGCCTTAAATGGGCGAATGCGGTCAAAAGTATGCGTAACAAGGTCTACAGCAGCTTCGATGAAGCCGTGGCCGACATCCCCGATGGGGCCGTCATCATGGTGCCCGGCTTCGGGCCGGGGATGCCCAAGAACCTTCTGGCCGCGCTGCACCGCCAGGGGGCCAAGGCCCTGACTATTATCGCCAACGCCCCTGGGACCACTGCTGACCAGGGGGCCATCCCCCTGCTGGTTGCCGACGGCCGGGTGCGCAAGCTCATTTCTTCCTTCACCGCCAGCGCGCACCCCTCTCGTCCCTCTGCCTTCAGCGAGCTCTACGAGGCAGGGAAGATTGATGCCGAGCTGGTCCCCCAGGGGACCCTGGCCGAGCGCATCCGTGCCGGTGGGGCGGGCATCCCGGCCTTCTACACGCCGGTTGCCGTGGGCACCGAGCTGGCCCAGGGCAAAGAGCACCGGGTCTTCAACGGGCGCACCTACCTGCTGGAGCACGCCCTGACTGCCGACTACGCACTTCTGCGGGCCTGGAAGGCTGACACCTTCGGCAACCTGGTCTACGTCGGCTCGGCCCGCAACTACAACCCCATCATGGCTATGGCGGCCCGCTTCTGTATCGCCGAGGTCGAGGAGCCTATCGTAGAGCCTGGTGGCCTGGACCCCAACCAGGTGCACACCTCGGGCATCTTTGTGCGGCGATTGGTCAGAATCCCTCCGCCGCCGGAGGGCATCTGGGACGAGCCCTACAACATGCCAACGTAGCGAAAGCAGCCCAACGAGTCATTGAAAGACTCGGCCCGCTCATCCTGAGCCAGTCGAAGGACGAGCGGGCCTCGGGACAACGTCTGAGGAGGATGAGGGAGCGGGATGACCACCAAACGGAAGCCCGGCCTGGACCGCGAGACCATCGCCATGCGCTGTGCCCGCGAGTTCCAGGACGGCTGGATGGTGAACCTGGGCATTGGCATCCCCACCCTGTGCTCCAACCACCTGCCAGAGGGGCGCGAGATCATCCTCCACTCGGAGAATGGCCTCATTGGCTATGGCCCCCTGGCGACCCGTGAGGACCTGGACATCCACACGGTCAACGCCGGGGTCCAGCACGTGACCCTGATGCCCTACGCCGCCATCGTCCACCACGCCGACGCCTTCGCCATCATCCGCAGCGGCAAGATTGATGCCTCGGTGCTGGGGGCCTACCAGGTGGCCGAGAACGGCGACTTTGCGAACTGGAAGCGGGCGGGCATGCGCGGCGGAGGCATTGGCGGGGCCATGGACCTGGCTGCCTGCGCCAAGCGGCTCTTCATCATCATGGAGCACACCACCCGCGAGGGGGAGCCGCGCCTGGTCCGGCGCTGCACCCTGCCCCTCACGGCGCCCGGCGTAGTAACGATGGTGTTCACTGACCTGGGGGTCTTCGAGGTCGGCCCCCCGGGGATCACTCTCAAAGAGATCGCGCCGGGCTGGAAGCCGGATGAGGTGCAGGCCCTTACCGGGGCCCGCCTGCACGTCCCGCCCCACCTGGACGAGGTGCGGTTGTAGACCACCCTCGCCGGGTGCGCTGCTATTGGCGTGCGGCCCCTGCTTGCGTTTTCCACTCGCTCGCCCGTTGACACCCTGAGAGTGCTCCAGTAGGATAAAGTTGCCTTTGGGGAGGTGGATGTGCTGAGTTTTGTAGCGCCGCGAGGTGGCCCGTGCGTTTTGTCATGTACAACGACTTCCAACCCGGCCTCCTGGTCAAAGACACCGTTCTAGACATCTCCCCCATCGTCCGCGACCTTCCCCGTTACACACCCCACGTGCTCTTGCAGGGAATCATTACCAACTTCGATCGTCTGCGCCCCCGCCTGGAGGAGCTTCAGAGGTCCGGCAAGGGTGTCCCCGTTGCCAGCGTGCGGCTACGCTCCCCGCTGCCTCGTCCGGGCAAGATGATGTGTTGCATCGGCAACTACAAGGAGGGCACCCAGCGGGAGCCCAGGCCCATTGACATGTTCCTCAAGTCTCCTGAGGCCGTCGTCGGCGCCGGTGACACCGTGCGGCTCCCTGCCTATAGCGCCACCATCTTCCACCACGAGGCGGAGTTGGGTGTGGTCATCGGTCGGCAGGCCAAGGACTTGCGCCAGGCCGAGGCGATGGACGCGGTCTTCGGCTACACTTGTTTCATTGACGTCTCGGCCCGGGGCGTCGGGCGGACCACACAGGGGGCCGGCAGCTTCATTGGCAAGTCCTATGATACCTTTGCGCCCATTGGCCCTGCCCTGGTCACCAAGGATGAAATTCCCGACCCCTACAGTCTGGGTGTCCGCTTCTGGGTCAATGGGGAGTTGAGGCAGGACTATAGCACGGCTGACATGGAGCACCGCATCCCCGAGGTGCTGGAGTTCGCCTCATCGGTGTCAACCCTGTTCCCCGGCGACCTCATCGCCTGCGGCACCAACCACCAGGGGCTGGGCGCCCTCCAGGATGGGGACGAGGCCGCCATCGAGATCGAGCGAGTGGGGCGGATGTCCGTCAAGGTGGCAGACCCCTTGAAGCGCACTTGGACCCGTGGCGTTGACCTGGAAACGGCACGGCGACTCCGCACCGGCGAGGGCGGCCCCATGGGGCGAGGTCCCACAGGCACTGGCGACGCTCCCAGGAACCCCTAGCCCAGGCAATATACTCGTGAGTTAAGGAAGGCGAAACGTGCTGTTCAGCATCGACGGCAAGAGCCCGGTTGTCCACGAAACGGCGTACGTGGCCCCCACCGCCTCTGTCATCGGCGAGGTGGTCCTGGAGGCCAACGTCAGCGTATGGTTTGGCGCGGTGCTGCGGGGCGACGCCGGGGCCATCCGCATCGGCGAAGGGACCAACATTCAGGACGGCGCCATCCTCCACGAGGAGACCACGCTGGGCAAGAACTGCGTGGTAGCCCACCTGACTCTGGTGCACCGCTGTGTGGTGGGCGAGCGGGTGCTCATTGGCAATGGGGCCCTGGTCTTTGGCCCCTGCGAGATTGGCGATGGCTGTATCATTGGTGCCGGCGCGGTGGTGACGCCTGGCACGAAGATACCCCCCAACATGCTGGTGCTGGGTGTGCCCGGCAAGCCGGTGCGCGAGGTGACCGACAAGGACAGGGACCTGGTGCAGCGGCTGGGTGCGGGCTATGTCCGCAACCGGGGGCGGTACCTGACCGGCCTCAAGCTGCTCAAGACCGGGTGGGAGGGGTAGGTTCAGGAAGGAGGAGCCATGGAGTTCCGCTTCACACCAGAGGAGGAGGCCTTCCGGCAGGAGCTTCGGACCTTCCTCAAGAAGGAGCTGCCGCCGGACTGGTCGGGAGGGGATGTTGAGGTAGATTCAGAAGAGCAGTGGCAGTTTACGTTGCAGATGAAGAAAAAGCTGGGCCAGCGGGGGTGGCTCACCATGGCTTGGCCCAAGGAGTACGGCGGGGGCGGGGCCTCCCACATGGCCCAGCTCATCTACGCCGAGGAGATGGCCTATCGCCGGGCCCCCGGCGTGGACATCTGGGGCGTCCGCATGCTGGCCCCTATCCTGATGATGTACGGCACCGAGGAGCAGCGCAAGACCTTCCTGCCGCCCATTGCCCACGGCGAGATCCAGTGGTGCCAGGGCTACTCGGAGCCTGAGGCTGGCTCCGACCTGGCGAGCCTCACGACCCGAGCCAAGATCGACGGGGACGATTTTATCATCAATGGCACCAAGGTCTGGACCAGCATGGCCCACCGCGCTGACTGGATGTTCATTCTGGCACGTACCGATCCAGAGGCCCCCAAGCACCGTGGCATCAGCTTCATCCTGGTGGACCTCAGGACCCCCGGCGTCACCATCAGCCCCATCATTGACATGGCAGGCCGGCACCACTTCAACATGGAGATCTTCGAGGATGTTCGGGTGCCTCGGAAGAACCTCGTTGGGGAGCTGAACCGCGGTTGGTACGTGGGCGCCGCCCTGCTGGACTTCGAGCGCTCCGGCATCAACTACTCCGCCACCGCACGCCGCACCCTGGAGGACGTGGTGGCCTTTGCCAAAGAGACCAAGCATGACGGCAAGCCGCTGGCTGCCAACACCCTGGTGCGCCATACCCTGGCCGAGATGGCCATTGAGATTGAGACCAGCCGGCTGACCTCCTACAACGTCGCCTGGATGCAGAGCCAGGGCAAGGTGCCCAACAAAGAGGCGTCTGTTGTCAAGCTGTTCGGCACCGAGCTGGGGCAGCGCGTCGCCCAGGTGGGGCTCTCGGTGATGGGGCTCTATGGGCAACTGGAGCCTGGCTCCAAGTGGGCGCCGCTCAAGGGGCATCTGGAGCGGAGCTGGCTTAGCAGCTTCTCCGGCCCCCTGGCCAGTGGCACCTCGGAGATCATGCGCAACATCATTGCCCAGCGTGGCCTGGGCATGCCGCGGGAGTAAGGCGGAGCCGCCAGCAGAAAGCAGTGGCTTCCTGCTGGCCTTGACCAGAGGCTTGAGACCGAAGGAAGAAGGAGGAGGCATGGCCTTTACCAAGATCCACCACGTCGGCATTGTTTCTCCGGACTTCAAGACCGCCACGGATGTCCTGGTGGACATCATGGGGTTCAAGGTGGACGAGAGGCGCTCGCCCCTGCCCAAGGGCCGCCACGTGGCCTGGGACAACGTGGAGATCCTGGACATCCCGGTGGGCGAGTCGGAGCTGGAGATCAACGTGGCCAATGACCCCGAGACGGGCACCGGCCGCTTCCTGGCCAGCCGGGGCAAGCCTTGTGCTGTCCACCACATCTGTTTCTACTCCACGGACCTGGAAAAGGACTGCGAGTACCTGCGCTCCAAGGGGATGCAGCAGCTTGGACAACTTGCCCCGCGGACGCCCGGCAAGTCCCGCGCTGCCTTCTTCCATCCCAAGAGCTTCATGGGCATCCTGCTTGAGCTGTGGGAGAACGTGCCGGCGCAGGGGATCGCCTCGTTCTAGAGGGCGCACCAGCGGACTGGAGCGGGGGCGTACCTCGCTCCAGTCCTTTTCAGGAGTGGGCCTTCTGGCCATCAGCCGGGCGCTTGCCCGAGCAGGGTTCGATCGCTACTCCTCTGCTGCCCGGAGCAACGCCCGCCCCGAAGGTGCTCAGGCCGGAACAGGGCCTGTGTGTTTCCACTCCCTCTCTGACTCTCCCCCTCGAGGGGGAGATGGGGTCCCTTCCCCCGACGCGGGGGAAGAGCTTGCCCTGAGGTTCCCGAAGGGTCAGGAGGGGGGCACATGAGCGGCTTTGAAAAGACCCTGGCCCCTCACCGTCCTGTGTTGCTGCAAACCAAAGACCCCTGCTATACTCCCCTCATTGCGAGAAGCCTTGCGTTAGAGAGGTGAACAGCATGGCTACGGAGACGACTCAGCAGGAGCGAGTCCTGGTCAACCCGGACAAGCTCCGCAAGTTTGCTACCAGCGTCTTGGTAAAGCTGGGTGTTCCAGAGGAGGATGCCCGCATGTCGGCGGACGTGCTGGTGCGGGCCGACCTCCGGGGTGTGGAGACCCACGGCATGTCCAACAACAACCTGGGCCGCATCTACGTGCGGGGCATCCGCGAGGGGACGGTGAACCCCAAAGCCAAGATTAAGATCATCCACGAGACCCCGGTCACGGCCACCGTGGACGGTGACGGCGGGCTGGGGCTCATGGTGGGCGTACGCTCCATGACCCTGGCCATCGAGAAGGCCAAGAAGAGCTACATCGGCATGGTATCGGTGCGCAACAGCCGGCACTTCGGTATGGCCCAGTACTTCTCCATGATGGCGATACCGCAAGGCATGATCGGTATGGCCATGACCAACACCGGCCCTATTGTGCTGCCCACCGGCGGCAAGGAGCCGGTCTTCGGCACCAACCCCATCGCTGTTGCGGCCCCCGCCGGCAAAGAGGCCCCCTACTGTCTGGACATCGGCACCAGTGCCACCGTCTACCAGAAGGTCATCCTGACGGCCCGGCTGGGCAAACCCCTACCCTACGGCGTCGCCGCTGACGAGGAAGGCAAGCCGACCACTGACCCCCAGGTGGCCGCCAAAGCCCGCAAGCTGTTGCCCCTGGGCAGCACCCCGGAGCTGGGCAGCCACAAGGGCTATGGGCTGGGCCTTTATGTGGACCTGATGTGCGGCCTCCTCTCCGGGCACGGTGCAGGCATCCAGATGCAGCGTGGCCAGTCCTACGGCGGCTCCGGCCACTTCTTCGGCGCCATCCGGGTGGATGCCTTCCGTCCACTGGACGAGTTCAAGGCCCAGATGGATGACATGGCCCAGCGCATCCATCGCATCCCGCCGCTGGAGGGCTTCAAGCAGGTGCTGATACCGGGGGACATTGAGCACGCCAAGGAGCAGCAGCGCCTGAAGGAGGGTATTCCTCTGCTGTCGGCGGTGGTGGCGGAGCTCAAGCAGCTCGCCACTGAGGTGGGCGTGGCCTGGGATGTGACGTAACAGGCGCAGGGTTCAGTAGAACGAAGGGCCAGCACGCAGTGCTGGCCCTTCGTTCTACTTCTTCTTCCACCGCAGGTCAGGCTGGCGGGCCGCCCGCGCCTCGTCCAGCCGTGACACCGGCGTGTTGTGGGGGGCGCTGTGCATGGCCTCTGGCTTCTCTTCTACCTCCTGGGCGATCTGACGCATGACCGCCACGAAGTAGTCCAGCGTCTCCTTGCTCTCCGTCTCAGTCGGCTCCACCATCAGTGCCTCCTCCACGATAAGGGGGAAGTACATGGTGGGGGGGTGGATGCCAAAGTCAATGAGCCGCTTGGCGATGTCCAGTGCCCGGACCCCCTTGGCCTTCTGCCACTTGGCCGAGAGGACCACCTCGTGCATGCAGCGCCGGTCGTAGGGCAGGTGGAAGACATCCTTGAGCTGCGACAGCAGGTAGTTGGCGTTGAGGACCGCATCCTCGCTGACCTGGCGCAGCCCTTCAGCACCCAGGGAGCGGATGTATGCGTAGGCCCTTACCAGCACACCGAAGTTGCCGTGGAAAGCGCCTACCTTGCCGATGCTCTGAGGTGGCGTGCCCAGGCGGTACGCTTCCCCGCCAGCGGGAGTGATTCCCGTATCCAAGGGCGGCATTCCTCACAGCCGCTGGGTGGCAGTGCTCGACGCCGACACCCAAAAGCCCGTTAAGGATGAGAAGGGCAACATCGTCTTCGAGAGAACCGCTGGCATCAATGGCACCATGTGCGACGTGATTAGGGCAGTTCAGGGGTCCGGGGCAACCATCATGCACGTCATCGACGGCATCGAGACTATCGACATCGATCG
>JACQUK010000097.1 GCA_016210325.1 Chloroflexota bacterium | reverse complement strand
TGAGCTTGTCGAACCATGAGCGGAAGGCCGCTGGACCCGCTCGCCCTTCGAGAGCCTCAGGGTGAGCGGACAATGTCAACAGAACCTAGTCCCTGGCCAGCACGGCCGTGCCGCCGCTGTGGCGGCTCCCCAGGGCACCGCCGGTGCCGTGGCACAGGGCGATACGGGGTGGCTCCGCCGGCGCCGAGCGGGCGTGGGCCTGGCGCGAGGTGCCTTGGTACTCGCCGCGGAGCTGTCGGGTCGCCTCGATGAGCAGGAAGATGCCCCGCATCCCCGGATGGTTGGAGGAGAGGCCGCCGCCGTCGGTGTTGATGGGCAGGGCCCCATCCACCCGCAGGCGGCCGCCAGCGACGAAGGCCCCACCTTCGCCGCGGCGGCAGAAGCCCAGGTTCTCCAGGGTGGCAAGAACGGTGATGGTGAAGGAGTCGTAGATCATGCACATGTCAATGTCAGCGTGAGTCACGCCGGCCATCTCCATGGCTGGTCGCCCCGTCTGGTAGGCGGCGATCTCCAGCAGGTCCCGCCAACCACCACCCTGGTGGGCGATGCCCTCGGCTATGCCCAATACCCAGACCGGCTTCTGCTTGGCCGAGGAGGCCAGCAAGGGAGCGGCGATGACCACGGCACCGCCACCATCGGAGATAACGCAGCAGTCCAGCAGGTGGAGGGGGTCCGAGACCATGCGGGACTTCAGCACGTCCTCCACAGCGATGGGGTCCCGGTACATAGCGCGGGGGTTCATGGAGGCATGGTGGCGCATGGTCACGGCGATCTCGGCCAACTGCTCAGGTCTCGTGCCATACTCGTGCATATGGCGCCGGGCAATCAGCCCATAGAGGCCCACGGTGGTGGTCCCGTAGATGTCCTCGAAGCTGTCCGGCAGAGGCGCCAAGCGCGGCGGGCCAAAGCGGGCAGCGCCGCCGGTGCCAACGGGGATACCGCCAGAGCGGGCGGTGCTGCCGTAGGCTATCACAGCGCAGCGGATGCGGCCGGTGGCGATGGCGGTGATGGCGTGGGAGAGGTGGAACTCGAAGGAGGCGCCGCCCACGTTGGTGGTGTCCACGTAGCGAGGGAAGAGGTTCAGATAGTCTGCCATGCCGTAGCCGGTGATGTTGGACGAGGTGCTGGCGACAAAGAGGCCGTCCACGTCTTTCTTTTCCAGGCCGGCGTCGGCCACGGCGCCGATGATACTCTCAGCGATGATGAGCTGCTCGCTCTTGTCGGGGGCATAGCGGGTGGGATGCTCGTAGACACCCACGATGGCGGCAGACCTGCGCAGACCAACCATTCTGGCCTCCTGCGAAGATGCTCAAGGCCCTCCAGGGCCCGTGTCCACCTATCGGGAGAGCTAGTGTTCTGAGTCAGTAAGGACGTTGTATAATGCGCGGCCTAGATTGTCATGCTTCACTTCGTTCAGCATCTGGCGGGGAGGCAGCCCCACCATCAGATTCGTCCCGACCGGTCGGGAATCAGAATGGCATTTTTCAACGGATTCCTGATTCACCACACTAGCTACTTGTGGGGGCCGCTTCTGGAGCCGCCTCGCCCGGCTCCAGGGCCTTGACGATGCCGGACGACTGGTGCCGGTCCAGCAACGTCTGGAGAATACCCAAGGGGATGTCCCGCATGCTCTCGCCCTGGGCCCAGCGCTGGTTTAGCTCATCACAAAGCTGCTCCGCTGTGCGGGGCTGGTTCCCGTGGGCCATAAGGAGGCGTAGGACCGCCTCCAGCACCGGTGTGCGGGCCGTGACGTAGCCAGGCTTGGTGCTACAGCACTTTGCCAGCCGCCCAAGCTGCTCCTGCCAGAGGGCAGTCTCATCTGCCTCGGAATGGTGGCCCTGCTGGTGCTCCTGGCGGCACTCGGCGCACATCCGCCGCTCTGTCAGGTGCACCAGCGATTTGCTCCGGTCCCGGTACCACTGGACGTCAATGACGTAGGAGGGAGCCTCTTCAAGGGCGGTCGGCGCGGGGGCCGTGGACTTTGGATCAACCACAGTAACCTTGTACCTCCTCGGGCCAGTCTAACATAAGCACGCGGACAGGCTGCCCTGCTTCCAGGTGGGGGACCTCCTCGGGGCAGATGGCAAGACCATTGCACCGGGCCAGAGAGGTCAGGATATTGGATCCCTGAGGCCCAGCAGGCTGGGCATGGTAGCGCCCATCCCGTCGGGTGACCTGCACCCGTGCGTAGACACGGCGGCCATCACTGTTGCGAATGGGGCCTTCCAGGGCCGCCTCCACGGACGGTTTCTCCCAGGAGATGCGCCCCAGCATCTTCAAGATAGCAGGTCGAGAGAACAACTCAAAGACCACCAGGGCGCTCACCGGGTTCCCCGGCAGGCCCATGTGTGGCACCTGACGCCCATCGGGCGCCGCCAGGGTGCCGAAGGCCACTGGCTTGCCGGGCCGCATGCGCACCGACCAGAAGGAGACCCGGCCCCGCTGCACCAGGGCCTCTTTGACAATGTCGTAGTCACCTTTGGAGACGCCGGCGGAGGTAATCAGCATGTCGGCCGCCAGGGCATGGTCCAGCTTGCGGTGGAGGTCCGGCAGGTTGTCGCGGGCGATGCCCAGGGGCTTGGGGATGCCCCCGTAGCGGGCCACGGCTGCGGCCACGCTGTAGCTGTTGGCGTCATAGATCTTGCCGGCTTTAAGCGGACGACCGGGACGCAGCAACTCGTCGCCGGTGGAGAGCACACCCACCACAGGACGGCGGACCACGCGGACGGTGCGTCGCCCCAAAGCAGCTAGGACGCCGATCTCGGCCGGGCGCAGCACTGCGCCCCTGCGTAGGGCCACCTCTCCTCTGCGGATGTCTTCGCCGGCGGGCCGCACGTTGGCCCCAGCCGGTGCAGCAGTCAGCACCCCTATGTGGTCCAGGCCTCTGCCTTCGACACGGCGTTGGATTTCATCAGTCTGCTCAAAGGGGACCACAGCATTGGCGCCGGGCGGGACTGGTGCGCCTGTCATGATGCGTATCGCGGTGCCGGGGCCTACGCTCCCACGGGGGGACTGGCCGGCCGCCACGGTCCCGATGACGTTCAAGACGACGGGGCTCTCTGGCCCAGCGTGTGCTACGTCCTGCGCCCGCACGGCATAGCCGTCCATGGCCGAGTTGGGCCATGGCGGCACATCCAGGGACGAGGTCACATTCTCTGCCAGGGTCTGGCCCTGGGCATCGAGGATCGGCTTCTCCTCCGGCTCCAGGGCCTGGAAGTGGCCCAAGATGCGCTCCAGCGCTTCCTCGACGCTGAGCATCCCTGGGTCGTGGTGGCGATGAGAGTCTGCTGAGACCAAAGCCAAAGCTGCCCTCCCGCGCTCGACGCCATTGTACCACGCGCCCCCAGTTGTCCAGGAAGCTCACTGCTTCAGGTCCCCCGGATTGTGGCCCCCACCTCACGCTTCAGGCCTTCCACGATCTCCTCCAGGGCCTCGTTGACCTCGGCAGCCATCAGGGTGCGGTCCGGCGCCTGGAACTGGACGTGGTAGGCCAGGGAGCGCTTCCCGGCGGGTACCTGGGGACCCACGTACACGTCAAAGAGAGTGACCTGGGATACCAGGGGATGCTGGGCAATGACACGATGCACCTGCGCCGCAGGCACCGCCAGGTCTACCAGCAGTGCCAGGTCCCGCAGGGCGCCAGGGAAGCGCGGGGTGGGCCTCACCGGGCGTGAGGTCGGGGTTGCCTGGTACAGCGCCGCCAGGTCCAACTCGAGGAGGGCCACGGGAGACGGGGGTAGGTCGAACTGCTCCAGGACATGCGGGTCCACCTCACCGACGGTGCCTATGGTGGTGCCCCCCGCTACCACAAGGGCGGCCCGGCCGGGGCGCAGCGATGGGTCCGCGGCCTCCTGCCAGGCAGCTTGCGCTCCCAGGGACTCCAGGACCGCCTGCACTACGCCCTTCGCGTCGTAGAAGCTCAGCTCTCCATCGTCCTTCAGCCACCCCTCGGGAGTCCTGGGGCCGCTGAGGAGGCCGGCTGCAATCTCACGCTCTATGGGCAGGTCGCCCGGCCTGGGCTGGTAGACACGGCCAATCTCGAAGAGGCGGACCGGCCCGGCCTCGTGGCGGCGGTTGGTCACCAGGACCCCAAGCAGGCCTGGACGGAGCGTGGTCCGCAGGTACTCCCACTCAGGGTTCAGGGGGTTGGCGGCCCGTAGGGGGGCCTCGCTGTTGGCCCTGACCCTGGCCAGCGCCTCCTGGCTCACCAGGGAGTAGGTGATGACCTCCTGAAGGCCCGCCGCTACCAGGAGGTCCCGCACGCGCTCCCGGATCTCACGCTGTGGGTTGGGCTGGTGGTGGGGGATGGGGGTAGAGAGCATGACCGTGGGCACCTGGTCATAGCCCACGATACGCGCCACCTCCTCTACCAGGTCGTCAGGAATGGTGATGTCGCTCCGCCAGTAGGGCACTGCGACTTGAAGGGCGTCCTGCCCATCGGGCTGGCAGCGGAACCCCAGGGCCGTGAGCACCCTCTGGACCTGCTCCTGGGGGACCGCAGCGCCTAGCACCTGATGCAGGCGCCCCTGGGCCAGGCGGACTACCGGCTGGGGCCTGGACCCGGGGTAGACATCGTAGGTGCCCGGGGCTACGGAGCCGCCGGCTAGCTCATGGATGAGCTGGGCGGCGCGTCGCAAGGCGACCGCTGGCAGCTCAGGCCGCAGCCCCCGCTCAAAGCGGCGCGATGCCTCCGTAGGCAGGCGCAGGGTCGCGGCGGTGCGCCGGGTATTGACGGGGTCAAAGCTGGCCGACTCCAGCAGGACTTCGGTCGTCCTCTGGGTGATCTCGCTGCCCGCGCCACCCATGACCCCCGCCAGGGCGATGGCATCCTGCGCGTCAGCAATGACCAGCATGGGGGGCGCCAGCTTGCGCTGCTGACCGTCCAGAGTGACCAGGAGCTCGCCCGGGCGGGCCTGCCGGACAACGATCTTGCTGCCCTGCACCGCCGCAAAATCGAAGGCGTGGAGGGGCTGGCCGTACTCCAGCATGACGTAGTTGGTGATGTCCACCACGTTGTTGATGGGCCGCAGCCCGGCCCGCTCCAGCCGTGTCTGCATCCAGCGCGGCGAGGGGCCTACCCGGACCCCGGTGACCAGCGCGGCGGTGTAGCGGGGGCACAGGGCCGGGTCTGCTATTTCAATGGCGACCTGCTCACGGACCGGGCGGCCCTCCTCAGGGTAGGCAATGGATGGCAGGCGCACTTGGCCCCCCGTGAGAGCGGCGGCCTCGTGGGCCAGCCCCAGCAGCGAAAGGCAGTCCACCCGGTTAGTGGTCACCTCCAGCTCCAGCACCGTATCCCCCAGGTAGTCTGACAACGGCATACCCACTGGAGCATCTTCTGGCAAGACTACGATTCCGGTGTGGTCCTCGCCCAGGCCCAGCTCCCGCTCGGAGCAGACCATCCCCTCGGAGAGGACGCCGCGGATGCGAGCTGCCCGCAGCACCTCCTGCTTGCCGCTGTGCGCGTCTGCCAGGCGGGCCCCTACCCTGGCGAAGGGGATGTGTTGGCCCTCAGCCACATTGGGGGCGCCGCACACCACCGTAAGGCGCTCCGTCCCAATGTCCACCTCACACAGGCGCAGGCGGTCAGCGTTGGGGTGAGGCATCACCCGCAGGACGCGGCCCACGAAGATGTTCTCCCAGCCGCCGCCGATGCTCTCGACTCCCGCCGCCTCGATGCCAGCCATGGTGAGGCGCTGGGCTAGCTCCTGGGTTGGCAGGGAGACATTCACATAGTCTTTGAGCCATGAAAGGGGGACACGCATAGGCTCCTGCTCCTCAGAGGTTTCGGCGTCTAGTGGCGGAAGTGCCGCACGCCGGTGACCAGCATGGCGATACCGGCCTTGTCCGCGGCTGCGATGACCTCGTTGTCCCGGATGGAGCCGCCCGGCTGGACAACGGCCGTGATGCCACCCTGGGCCGCCAGCTCCAGGCCATCGGCGAAGGGGAAGAATGCATCGGAGGCCAGCACGCAGCCACGGGCACGCTCACCAGCGGCGCGCAGGGCCAGGTGGACGCTGGTGAGCCGATTGGGCTGCCCGGCGCCCATGCCTGCCAGGGCCTGCCCCTTGGCCAGGACAATAGCGTTGGACTTGACGTGCTTCACAGTCTTCCAGGCGAAAGCCAGGTCGGCCATCTCTTCTGGGGTGGGGGTGCGGGCTGTAACGCACTTCCAGGCCCCCGGGCCCTCTTCCAGCGCATCAGGCGTCTGAAAGAGGGCGCCTCCCGCCACCGGCCGCACCAGCAGGGCGTTTGCCGCTGGCGCCGCTCCCTTTAGCGCCAGGATGCGCAGGTCGCGTCGCTTGCGCAGCACCTCCAGGGCGTCGGGCTCATAGGTGGGGGCCACCACCACCTCGTAGAACACCCCCCGCATGGCCTCGGCCGTCTCGCGGGTCACCGGGCGGTTGAACCCCACAATGCCCCCATAGGCCGAGACAGGGTCTCCCTCGTAGGCGCGGCGGTAGGCCTGGGCCTGGTCTTTGCCCAGGGCAAGGCCGCACGGGTTGGTGTGCTTGACCACCACGCAGGCCGGCTCGGCGAAGTCGGTGACCGCCTGCCAGGCGGCGTCGGCGTCCAGGATGTTGTTGTAGGAGAGCCCCTTGCCGTGGAGCTGCTCGGCGCCTGCCAGGCCACCTGCCTCTGGGGGGGCCGCGTACAGGGCGCCTTGCTGGTGGGGGTTCTCGCCGTAGCGCAAGCTGGCCACCTTGCGGTACGCCAGGGTCAGCAGGGGAGGGAATGGCTCCTCCCGCCCACGAAGCCAGCGGGCCACCAGGGTGTCGTAGAAGGCCACGTGCTGGAAGGCCTTGGCGGCCAGGCGGCGGCGCTCCTCGAGGCCCAGCTTCAACAGCTTCTCCCCAACCCACCCGTAGTCCGCCGGGTCCACTACCACGATGACGGAGGCGTAGTTCTTGGCGGCAGCCCGCAGCATGGTTGGACCGCCGGTGTCAATGTTCTCCAGGCCCTCCTCCTGAGTCACGCCTGGCCTGCTGATGGCCGCCTCGAAGGGGTAGAGGTTCACCACCACGATGTCGAGAGGCGCGATGTTGAGGCGCGTCAGGGCCGAGAGGTGCTCCGGCTTGTCGCGGCGGGCCAGGATGCCGGCGTGGATGGCGGGGTGAAGCGTCTTGACCCTGCCGTCCAATACCTCGGGGAAGCCGGTGACCTCCGAGACCTGCTTCGCGGGCAGATGGCCCTCCCTGGTCAGCAGCTCCCAGGTGCCCCCGGTGCTGATGAGCTCGGCCCCTGCCTGGCGTAGTGTGCGGGCGAAGTCCAGGATGCCTGTCTTGTCATAGACGCTGAGCAGTGCCCTCACGCAGCCTCCTCAGCAAAGACTCCCCCCATTGTAGCGCCTTTTCCCGCCCCTGCGGCTTCCTTCAGGCCCCTTCAAAGGGGCCGGTTGAAGCCCCGTCGCATGGGTTCCCAGTCAAGCACATGGCGTTGACCGTGCTGGGCCTGGCCCCTATAATATGGGTGCCGCAAGCCCACAGGAGGGGTGTCTGTGAGCCTCGGCATGCTGTCCGGGCGAGGGTCCCCTTGACTGAGCCGCTTCATGAGGAATGTGGCATTGTTGGGGTGTATGCCCCCGGGGAAGATGTAGCCCGTGTAGCCTTCTTTGGCCTCTATGCCCTTCAGCACCGGGGGCAGGAGAGCGCCGGTATTGCCACCGCCGATGGCCAGCGGCTCTACCTTCAGACATCTATGGGCCTGGTCTCCCAGGCCTTCCACGAAGCCGACCTGCGCCGTCTGCCGGGCCATATCGCCATTGGCCACACGCGCTACTCCACCACGGGCTCCAGCAAGGCCCAGAACGCCCAACCGCTGGTGGTGGAAGGGGCCCACGGCAGGCTGGCCCTGGGACATAACGGCAACGTCATCAATGCCCTGGACTGGCGCCAGCGGCTCTCCGTCGAGTGGGGGTGCCCATTCAGCTCCACCACCGACTCCGAGGTGGTTGCCCACATGCTGGTCAATGCCCCTGGCCTGGACTGGGGAGAGCGGATGGGCTACCTGCTGCGGCACCTCCAGGGCGCCTACTCGCTGGTGGTGCTGGTCCCCGATGCCCTGCTGGTGGTTCGCGACCCCCTGGGCGTGCGCCCCCTGTGCCTGGGCAAGCTCAACGGAGGGTGGGTAGCCGCCTCAGAGACGTGCGCTCTGGACCACATCGGCGCGACTTTCATCCGGGAGGTAGCCCCGGGCGAGGCCGTGCTCATCAACGGGGCTGGCCTCCAGACCATCTACCACGCCCCCGCCGAGGGACGCCGCGCCCTCTGCGTTTTCGAGCTCATCTACTTTGCGCGGCCCGACAGCCGGCTCGATGGCACCCTGGTGTACCAGGCCAGACGCGAGATGGGCCGGCAACTGGCCAGGGAGCACCCGGTAGCCGCCGACATTGTCATTGGTGTGCCCGACTCGTCTATACCCGCGGCAAATGGCTACGCGGAGGAGTCCGGCATCCCCTACACCGAGGGCCTAGTGAAGAACCGCTACGTCTGGCGCACCTTCATTCAGCCCGACCAGCGGATCCGAGACCTGGGTGTGCGCCTGAAGTTCAACCCCCTGCGCGAGGTGTTGGACGGGAAACGGGTCGTTGTGGTGGACGACAGCATTGTGCGGGGCACCACCACGCCCCATGTCGTCAGCATGCTGCGCCGGGCCGGAGCGCGGGAAGTGCACATGCGGGTCTGTGCGCCGCCCATCCGCTACCCGTGCCACTTCGGCGTGGACATGGCCACCCGCGCCGAGCTTATCGCTGCCCGCATGGACGTGCCGGAGGTCTGCCAGGCCATCGGCGCCGATAGCCTGGGCTACCTCAGCATCGAGGGCCTCTACCGGGCGCTGCGCAAGCCGCGCAACGGGTTCTGCGACGCGTGCTTCACCGGCCGCTACCCCATCGAGGTCCAACTGGAGATGGACAAGCTGGTGCTGGAGCGGGTCCCGGTGCCATCCGAGCTGCCTCCCCGTGACCCCGCCGCTGTCGAACAGCCATGACTCCAGACACCTACCGCGCGGCCGGGGTCGACCGCAGCACCGCCGCCCGCGCCAAGGAGCGCATCAGCCAGCACGCCCGCACCACTTTCACCCCCGGTGTGCTTGGCGACATTGGCTTCTTTGGTGCCCTTTTCAAGGTGGAGGGGTTCAAAGACCCGGTGCTGGTCTCCCACACCGACGGCGTGGGCACCAAGCTGAAAGTCGCCTCTCTCCTGGGCCGCTACGAGACCGTGGGGATGGACGTGGTGGGCCACTGCGTCAACGACATTCTCACCTGTGGCGCCCGCCCGCTCTTCTTCCTGGACTACATCGGCATGGGCAAGCTGGAGCCGCAGCGGGCCGAGGCGCTGGTGCAGGGCATGGCCGCAGCCTGCCGCGCCGCTGGCTGCGCCCTGATCGGCGGCGAGACAGCCGAGATGCCAGGGGTGTACCACGGGGACGACTTCGACCTGGTGGGCTTCGTGGTAGGCGCGGTGGAGCGCGAAGGCATCATCACCGGGCAGGGCATCCAGGCCGGCGACGTGCTGCTGGGGGTGCCCTCCAGCGGGCTGCACACCAACGGCTTCTCCCTGGTGCGCAAGGTGTTTGATGTTGACGGGCATCCAGAGGTGCTGCGGCAGCGCTTCCCCGAGCTGGGCACGGCCCTGGGCGATGCCCTGCTGGCCCCCCACCGCTGCTACTATCCGCTGCTGGCCCCAGCACTGCCCCACATCAAGGGCATGGCCCACATCACTGGGGGTGGGTTCCCGGAGAACGTGGACCGCATTCTGCCCCAGGGCTTGGCCGCCCGCATCCGCAAGGCCGCCTGGCAGGTGCCACCCCTCTTTCGGCTCATCCAGCGCCAGGGGGGCATTCCAGAGCACGAGATGTACGCCGTGTTCAACATGGGCATCGGCATGGTGCTGGCCGTGGCGGCGGGCCAGGTAGGCGCCGTTCAACAGGCTGTGCCGGAGGCGGTGGCTATTGGCGAGGTGGTGCCGCAGGCGGGTGAGGAACAGGTGGTGGTGGAGTAGCGGCCTTCGCGCCGCAAGACCACCGCGGCATCATAGAGACTGGGTTTAGAAGCGCCGGCGAGGCGTGCCCCGCTGTTGACAATACTGGACCCCACTCGAGTTCGCAGCTTTACCACGCTGACCACTGAAAGCTTCTGAGAAGCTGCTATTTCGCAGAGGTACTCTTCAACTTTGATCTCTTTCCCCTGAATAACCGAGTTGCCAACCACGATTACCGCCGTTCCTCCAATGCGCAGGAGCTCTGCGAGAAGACCGCAAAAACGGTACAGGTCGTTCATATAGCTTGCGATGTAGTTCGCCCACCCTCCTCCGCCATAGACTCCTCGATCAGGGTTCATCTGGCTGACGTCCCGAATCGCTTGCTCGAGCGATGGCAAATGGAACTGCAAAGGGACCGGGGCGCTTGCCCTCACAGTCTGCCAGAACTTGCCAAAGTTCTCTTCTTCCAGTCGCTTGAGGCCGCTGACCGACGTAATGAGCCCAGTCCAGAAAAGCTGTGGGCGAGTGTTGCGCACATAGTGGTAGTTGTTCATGTAAGGAGGTGAAGTCACGACCAGATCAACCGTCTCGGACCTCACGAAACGCTTTGCATCGAAGAATGAGGCACAGTAGACGTGCGAACGGGGTTTTCGGCCTTGCTGCGCCACTTCCAGCTGAAGCGCCTCAATATCCTCGACTATCTGGCCTAGCTTCTCGCTAACGGTCTGGCCCACCGGAGCATTCGTCACCAAGGTCTTGCCGGCCGCGGTGCGAGAACCAAGGGAAGGCTCATAGGTGTAGTTAGAGAACTCGACCATTACAGAAGCTAGCGCTACGCGAAAAACATCCTGCACCGGCTTGGGCAAGCCCTGGATGAAGTCCATGGTATACAGGACCTTCCTCTCCACTTTGGGGGCGAAGAAGGGGAAGCGACTCTTGAAGCCAGATGGTGCCGATGCTCGGCTTGGTGGCAGGGCATCCTCCCCTGACCCGTTGTCGAGGAGGTCTTCGAGCCGCGTCATGGACTCCCTGTACCTGTTCAGGGCCTCCTTCACGGGTCCGACAGCAAGCTCCGGGGCGGCGAGTTTCACTTTGCAGACCAGGGCCGCGAATGGGTTGAGTTCGAATCCGACGCAGTGAAGCCCTTCTCTGTAGGCTTCCAGAAGGGTTGTGCCCACCCCAGCAAAGGGGTCCATGACCAGGGCGTCAGGCCGTGGGAAGGGCAGGTACTTTCGGATTGCATCCCGTGCGAACTCGCCAGAAAAGCCAGCAATCCAGTTCGCCCACCGGTGGACGAGCAGAGATTTGTTGGCACCCGAAGAGGCTTCTCCAAAGCCAGTCGCAACATCTTGATGGTTCAAGGCCAGTTGAGAGCTTGCTGGCCGGGCGGTCATCCTGCCTCGCACCTAACTCAAGTATGGCTGGTATCGCTATCATAGCGTATTTGGGGGTCGGCACAACTACTGCACGACCCTCTCCTGCCTAGCTGCGCGACCTCCTCCCACGTCACGCCCCAGACCACCTCCGGGGCCGCATCCTGCGGGCCATGGCCCAGAACAGCGGGGCCACCACCAGCCAGAGGCCGATGGTCACCAGCATGGCCTGGACATAGCTGATGGTGCGGAGGCCAAGCCTGGGGGCTGCTATCCCCCAGAAGAGCATGGTGAGCCAGGCGGCAAAAAAGAAGCCGCCTCCGGCCGATGGAATGGCAAAGAAGCCCACTTCACGCCTCCTGTAGGGCACTTGGCACTATTAGCCCTTGATGGACACGCCGCCGAAGGCGATGGTGCCGGTGACGACCAACTGCGGTGGCCCCCCTGACGGAGCTGCCTCGGAGCGCTTCCGCTCCTCGCTGGTGCCGCCGAACACCGCCGAGGCGTCAATCTGCACCTTCCAATCGGGAGGCACCTTGATCTCCACGCCTCCCATGACGGCGGTCACGTCCACCACCGCGGGCGGCGTCTGCACCGCGGCGTCCCGCAGGTCGAGGTCCACCCCGCCGAAGATGGCGGTCACCTTCCCACCCCTGAAGTCCTTGGAAGAGATGGTCCGGGACGCGCCACCGAACACCGCCACGATGTCGAGCATGTCAGCGCCGACGGGCTCCAGCGCCCTCCCCCGGAGGCGCGGACGTCCCATACCCCACCACAACCTCGTGCCAGCAAGCACCCCGGCCAAGGGGGCCACCGCCAGCCAGAGGCCGATGGTCACCAGCATGGCCCTGGTGTAGCTGATGGTCCGCAGGCCGACGTCGGGCGCCACCATGCCCCAGAAGACCATGGTGAGCCAGGCGCTGAAGAAGAACGCGCCGAGGGATGGCAGAGAGAGAAAGCCGGCCATGGTCGCACCTCCTCGTAGCCCATGATGGGGCGCCTGCGTAAGCCCATCGAGACAGGGAGGCCGCACGAGAAGGCGGGCCCCCTGGACCCGAGCTCCGCGCCGGCCCTCCCCGACTGAGGCGCGGTGGATGGCACGTTCCGATGCCTGCGCTGCTACCGGTGGGGGGCTTCTCGTGCCGCGGGGCCGATGGCCCCCTGCTCCCGCAGGCGCTCGACTTCTTCCGCCGTGAAGCCCGCCTCCCGCAGCACCTCCTCGGTGTGCTGGCCCAAGACCGGCGCCGGCCGGCGGATGCGCCCGGGGCTGGCTGATAGCTTGATGGGGATGCCGATCTGCTTCACCGTGCCCGCCACGGGGTGCTCCACCTGCTGGAGCATCCCCCTGGCCAGCACCTGCGGGTCGGCGTACGTCTGGGCCATGTCGTTGATGGGGCCGCACGGCACGCCGGCCTTCTCCAGCAGCCCAAGCCAATGTGCGGCGGACTGCGCCGCCAGCGTCTTCTCTAGCTCTGCCTCCAGCTCGTGGCGGTGGGCTAGCCGCTCCGGCCGGGTGCCGAAGCGCGGGTCCTGGAACAGGTCCCCCCGCTCCAGGACCCGGCACAGGCGCTCCCAGTTCCGCTGGTTGTGTGCCCCGACCACGATGTAGCCGTCCTGGACCTTCAGGGCCTGGTAGGGGGCTGAAAGGCGGTGGGCCGAGCCCTGGGGCACTGGCACCCGCCCCGAGGCAAACAGGATGGCTGTCTCCCAGAAGGTGAACTCGATGCCCGCCTCCAGCAGCGAGGTGTCCACGTGCTGCCCCTGGCCGGTCCGCAGGCGGTGGATGTAGGCAGCCAGGGTGCCGATGGCCCCCAGCGCCCCTGCGCCGATGTCGGTGAGCGGGACGCCGGCCTTGGCTGGCGGCATATCGGGGAAGCCCGTCAGGCTCATGATGCCGCTCATTCCCTGGGCCACCAGGTCGATGCCGCCACGATGGCGGTAGGGCCCGGTCTGGCCGAAGCCGGAGATGGAGGTGTAGATAATGCCAGGGTGGATGGCCCTCACCGTTTCGTAGTCCAGGCCCAGGTCCTCCATCGTGCCGGGGCGGAAGTTTTCCACCAGCACGTCGGTGGAGCGGGCCAGGCGAAGGAAGGCCTGCTGCCCCTGGGGGTGCTTGAGGTCCAGCACGGCCGATCGCTTGTTGCGGTTCATGGTCATGAAGGGGGCCGACTCGCCCTTGATGAAGGGGCCAGCGCCGCGGATGTCGTCGCCCCCCTGGGGTTTCTCGACCTTCACCACGTCGGCGCCCAGGTCGGCCAGCGTCAGGGTGCAGTAGGGGCCGGCCATCTGCTGCGTGCAGTCCAGGACCTTTACGCCATCCAGGGGCATGGGGTCAGGCATAGGCTAGCTCCTGCCGGTGTGTTTTCCCAAGGTGGCGCGCCTACCGCCCCTCGAAGCGCGCCTTGCGCTTCTCCAGAAAGGCGCGGCGCCCCTCCTGGAAGTCCTGGCTGTCAAAGACCTGGTAGGGCAGCGTTGCCTGCTCGGGGGTCAGGTCCCGCAGGGCCGGGTTTTCCAGCACCGTGCGCAGGATGGCCTTGTTGTACCTGTGGGACAGGGGGCCCAGGGCTGCCATCTCACGCGCCAGGCGGTAGGTGTACTCCTCGATCTCCGCCAGAGGCACCACCTGGCTCACCAGGCCGATGCGCAGCGCCTCCTGGGCGTCCATCAGGCGGGCCGTCAGCAGGATGTAGCGCGCGCCCGCCGGCCCCACGACGTTGACCAGGCGCCGCATCTCCTGGAAGCCGTAGGCAATACTGAGCTTGGCGGCGGGGATGCCCAGGCGGGCGCTGTCAGTGGCGATGCGGATGTCGGCCGAGGTGGCCAGGGCGCAGCCGCCGCCCACACAGTAGCCCTTGATGAGGGCGATGGTGGGCTTGGACATGGCCTCGATGAGGTCCATGGCCCCCTCGGAGGCGGGGGAGTAGTTCTTTGCCGAGGCGGCGTCCTTGCGGAAGATTTTGAAGTCCTTGATGTCGGCCCCGGCGGAGAAGGCCTCGTCCCCGGCGCCGGTGAAGACGACCACCCGCACGTCGGAGTTGGCCTCCAGTTCAGTAGCGATGTGCTTCAGCTCCCCCCACATGGCGAAGCTGATGGCGTTGCGCTGGTCGGGGCGGTTCAGGGTGACCGTGGCGATGCCGTCGGTTGTCTGAACAATGATGTCCTGGCTCATGGCGAGTTATCAACCTTCACGTAGCGTTGGCGCGCCTCGGGCCGCTTGAGGTCTAAGGATAGCTGGGCGAAGTAGTGGTGTCTAGCGGGCGGGGTTGCAGGGACATAGGACAGTGAACACCCTTGTCTCAGGCAGGTGGATAGAAAAGGCCCACGATAATCCAGGACGCAGGGTGTTGATGCACTGTGCCTACGTAGAAGTGAAGGGCCCTTGAAAGAATGAGGGTGGTCTCGTACCTTTCCCTGAACTTGGCTTCCCAGCCACGGCCATACCTCTGCGACCATTGGCGGTATGACTCGTGTATCTCCCAGTCCGTGCATGACAGCTTGTGACTCGGGCAAGACCTTTCGTCGCAGGTGAAGCGATAGTAGAAGTCATAGGGTATCTTCTGTAGCTCTTCCCTGGGGGCTGTACCCCAGAAACCAGTCATTCGTAGCCGGTTGAGCTGTTCCTCGGTCCACTGATCCTCGCTCTTCTCGATATCGAAGCCATGCACTGCCCTGGGCTTGAAGATACCGAGGGTAGGGTACCCCTTTTCATCTCGTTCAGTTTTCAGACAACACAAACAGTGCGCCTTCAACGGATAGACACGGTCTTTGCGCAACTGCCAGCTGTTTGTTGTCGGCAGCGGGTCGCCGAGGATGCGCACGGAATCAATGGCAAGCTCATAGGATTCAGGCCGGGTATCGCTCGCCTTCTTGATATCTACTTCGATCCATTGGTATTTCCTGAATCTCTTGGCTGGGTCCATGAACCTGTACGGGACCGGGAACAGCCGAATCCAGTTGCCAGACTCCGTAATGCCAGCCGTACAGGAGACCTCCACGCCTTTTCGAGCAGGGGTGGGGTAGGTTCGTACCGTTATCAGGACGCGCTCCCGTTGCCATCCACCGAGAGACATGCAACTGCCTCGTCACAGGTCGTAGCTGCGTAGGCCGCGTCGCTCCAACGCGACAGTGAGCCTGTGCCGGTGACATAGAGTTGGGTCAGCCTCAACGCACATAAGTGCCACTGGATGGTCAGCCCAGTTCATGAACACATGGAGACTGCGACCCACGAACTGTGGGACGACCTCGTGGTCATACCATTCCCAGATACTGCGCCGGTCCACTTTGCCTGCCGCCTTGGCCCTGATGTCCCTTGGCACTCCCAATTCTGGCCGGTGGATATAATCAACACCATAGGAACCCAGGACCTGCTGAAGGTGTCCTTTGCTGAACTCTGGTTTGTGGATGCTCACTGCTCCATGGCGAATATCCACGACCGTCGCCACCCCGGTCGCCTTCAGGGTTCGAACAAATTCCTCGATCCTGGTCCCTTCATATCCGATGGTGAAGAAATCCGCCCTTGAAAGGTCCCTTTCATGGTTCCAAGCGGACTTGTTGCGTTTCTGCACTGCTTTTGAAGGAGTCGGCAGCGATAAAGATGGGAAGCTCGCCAAGGCTGGGCCCCTCACTCGAGTTTCCAGTGTATGATACCTCTCTTATCACGCTCCCGCACTAGTCGAATGTCATCTTCCAGTCTCTGGACCCACTTGTTGTTGGGGAAAAGCTGGTACAGTCCTGCGGAAGTGCGGACCTCCGTCCAAGTCAGACTCCTATCTGCGCTTTCCAGAGCGGCCTTCACTTTGGCTCTAAATTGTTCGTAGGTCATCCCGCTTTCCCTTGGCACGTTCCAGTAGGCACTCTTGCACTTTGGACATCTCCTTGGTTCCTGCTTATAGTCACGTGGGATCCACTCATGGCCGCAACGGTCACAGCGATACCCCATCACTGTGATAGGTACTTTCGACATGCCGACCTTTCTCGTTGGTTACCAGGTGACTGCTCCGCGCAGACAACATTCACCCCACCTCCCACCACAGGGAGAACTCCCGGTTGCCCTTATCGCCCAGGATGGGTGACGGCGTTGGCCCCCCCTGGGCCGCCTGGAGACTAAGGATAGCTGGGGCAATGGGGGCTGTCCAGCGGGTGACGACTGGCCGGGTGGATGGCCTAGGAGAGTTGAATGCTCCCCTCGTAACAATTGACGCACACTTGACATTTGACCTCGCTGTAGTATTCTTGTTCTATAATCAGGGATGGGGGGATAAATGGGGAAGAGTCACGATGTTGCGGCTCGCCGAATCGCAAAACAAAACCGGGGCACCTACTGGCCGAAGAGCAGCCCGGACGTCCGCGCCTATGACAGGTTAGTGGAGGTAAAAAGTAAAGCGAGTGAGCTACCGAAGGCACTGCGCCAACTGGGTAAAGGGCAAAGGAAAAAGTACGTCGCCTTGCCGGGGCAGCAGGTTCCCACTGCTGTGAAACGTCTCAAGGGTACAGGTGTCGGCGTGATGAACTATCATGGCAAGGTAGTGAAGCGAGCTCGCAGGCGCGGCTAGGTAGTATCTCCCCTCAACAAGGCGTTTGATCCCGTGTCCTGACGGCCGGGGTAGCGTGCAAGACCTTGCTGGCCCGGGGTCCGTCCCTACAACCAGCGTGGTTCCGACCCGCGCAACACGTTCACTTCACTGTCCTTTCCCCACCACACGAACAACTCCCGGTGCCACTTGTCCCCCAGGATGGGTGACGGTGTGAGGCCCCACAAGCCAAAGGCTCCCAGCAGAACGGTAGCTCCTTCACCCCCAGGGGGCGATGGTGGCCCCCTCGTCACGGCGCTCCGGCATCCTTCCGCGGGAGGACGCCGGAGTGGCTGGGACTCTGCATCCAGCGTGCCCCCATCCTAACCTTTCCCACGTTCCCCCGTTTCCAGGGGAAGGGACCGCAGTCCCGAGAATGAAAGGCCCCCCGGCCAGACCCGGGGCGGTTGACAGCACCTTCAATGGTCTGAGAAAATAAGTAAATCAACCCAGGGAAGTCCCAAAAATGTTGGCCGATTGGGTGCTATTTGATGCGGCAGAATAGACCGTTTCCACCCGTTGGTCGCGGACCACAGCCGGAACCTGGGATGCCGTCCCGTAGGGAACGCCTCCACAAACGCGCCAAACACCTCTACTCCCGCCTCCACACGGTCCTTCTCATCGGCGCGGGCATCCTCATCGCCCTTCTGGCGGTGGGCCTGTACGAGGCCACCAAAGAGCCGCCCCAGCGCCTGACGCAGCGCGACATCGACGCTGCCGTCGCACGTGCCCTGGCATCCGCAACACCCGGTCCTTCCTACGCATCGCTGGCCTACGAGGCTATCCGTCCCTCGGTGGTGCGCGTCCGGGCGTTGGTACCTAGAGGCGCGGCACCGGCTGAAGGTGCGCTCGGTACCGGCGTCGTGATTGATGACAGCGGAATCATCCTGACCAGTCTGCACGTTGTCAGAGACGCCGCTCAGGTGCGTGTGATCTTCGCCGATGGGAGCGAGTCAGAGGCTTCGATCATTGCCAGGGAGCCGGCGCAAGACCTTGCTGTCTTGCAGGCGCATGAGCTCCCGGATGACCTGCTGCCGGCAACCCTGGGCAGCTCCGCCAGGCTGCAGGTCGGCGACGAAGTCGTCGCAGTGGGGAACCCGTTTGGACTCAACAATGCACTATCGGCTGGGGTGGTATCTGGCTTGGGGCGGAGTTTCAGGTCACCAGAGGTTGGCGAGACGTTGACCAACTTGATTCAGTTCGACGCGGCGGTCAATCCAGGAAACTCCGGGGGACCGCTGGTGAACCGGAACGGCGAAGTCGTTGGCATTGTCACGGCATTGATGAACCCGACCGACCAGAACGTTTTCATCGGCATTGGTTTTGCAGTGCCAATCGAGACGGCGGCCGCAGCGGCGGGATCGCCGCCGTATTGATTCCGCGCGGCCCTGTTGACATCGTCCGCTCACCCTGAGCGGAAAATGGCAGGATGTCAGCAGAGCCGTTCCGGCGCTAAAACAGTGGTCCCATTTGTAGGTCGGGTTTCCTAACCCGACCTCAAGATTCGGGCAGGTTTGGAAACCTGCCCTACCGTGGTCAATTGCTAATTTCGGGTTCCGGATGATAGGTCGAGGATTGCAGCTTGGGTGACCTTAGAGCAGCACCCTGTACTCTGCAATGAGCTTGGGAGGGAGAATGACTGACGAGGTACTCACCACACCCGAAGAAGCTTCTGTGATAGAGCAAGTCCTGTACGAAATCAAGAAAGTCATCGTCGGGCAGGACCACCTGCTGGAGTGCGTCCTCATCGCAATCCTGTCGCAAGGGCATTTGCTGGTCGAAGGTGTGCCAGGCCTTGCGAAAACGTTGACCATCAAAACCCTGGCCGCGGCGGTCCACGGCACCTTCAAGCGCATCCAGTTCACGCCCGACATGCTTCCCACAGATGTCACCGGCGTTTCCATATACAACCAGAAGGTTGGCGATTTCGAGTTTCGCCCAGGCCCTATCATGGCGCAGATAGTCCTGGCCGACGAGATAAACAGGGCCACACCCAAGACCCAGTCGGCACTGCTGGAGTGCATGGAAGAGCGCCAGGTCACCGTGGACGGCGTGACTTACAGCATGGCCCGCCCTTTCATGGTGCTGGCCACACAGAACCCAATCGAGTACGAGGGCACCTTCCCACTGCCGGAAGCTCAACTGGACCGCTTCTTGCTTCGAATAACCCTTGGCTATCCCACTG